>NZ_CP015243.1:3760652-4074040 GCF_001648175.1 Halotalea alkalilenta
TGGTGAAGCGCTCGCCACAGCCCAGACACTGGCGCCGCCGGCGGACCTGGTCGCCATCGGCGACCAGCCGCGAATCGCTTACCTTGGTCTCGTGCGCGCCGCAAAAGGGACAGTGCATACTACGCTAATCCATCATCTGCCAGTGGAAGTCGCCACCGCACGGGAGCCCGAGGGTATCGGGCGCCGCGGCTCGGCTGGCGACATTACCAACAGTAACACGTCATTCGCCGCCACCCCATCACCCTGGACCCACACCCACGCACTAGGGAATGAGGCGACGCTTGAGAAACTATTGATTAAGCTTGTCTTCAAATGAAAAACCGCCCTTACCCCTGTCCACACCTTCCTGAACGAGGACCCTTCGATGGATATCATCTCCTGGATCATTACCGGCGCCGTCATCGGCGCGCTCGCCAACCTGGCCATATCGTCCCGGTTCAGCATCGGCTATCTCGGCGCGATGGGCGTCGGTGCCCTCGGCGCGGTGATGGCCAGCTTCATCGCCTCGATCTTCGGCATCCTGCCGGAGCTCGAATTCAGCGTCACTGGCCTGGTGACCTCGGTGATCGGCAGTCTCGTCGCGCAGGTCGCGGTCGTCGCCTATCGCAAGGTCGCCCGGGTGTGACCCATTGCCTGTTGCGCGCGGCATGGGCCTTGCCAATGAGCTGAAAAAACCCGGCCCGCCGAATGGCGGCGGGCCGGGTTTCAGGTTTGGCTCTGTAACACCAGTCGGTCAATCGGTGGTGCTCTGAGCGCTGCGGCTCTTGAGCAGGCTGGCGATGGTGGTGATCACCAGGATGCTGATGATTACCGTGAGCGAAAGCCAGGTCGGGATGTCCGGGGCCCAGCCGACGTGCTCGCCGCCGTTGATGAATGGCAGGGTGTTCAAGTGCAGGGCGTGGAACATCAGCTTGACCCCGATGAAGGCGAGGATCAG
The DNA here is from genome assembly GCF_001648175.1 of Halotalea alkalilenta. Lineage (NCBI taxonomy): Bacteria > Pseudomonadati > Pseudomonadota > Gammaproteobacteria > Oceanospirillales > Halomonadaceae > Halotalea > Halotalea alkalilenta. Next base: position 3,761,590 of record NZ_CP015243.1, read on the forward strand.
TGCCAGCCCGAAGCCAAGGTAGACCAACCGGTCGAGCAGGCCGCCAAGCAGGAAGTAGAGCTGCAGCAGGCCGAGCAGTGCGAACGCGTTGGTGGTGAAGACGATGTAGGGTTCCTGGGTGAGCCCGTAGATCGCGGGAATCGAGTCGAGCGCGAATAGCAGGTCAGTGACCCCAAGGGCGATGATGACCAACATCATCGGGGTGAATACCCGCTTGCCGTTGAGTTTCGAGATCAGCTTGTTGCTGTCGAAGTCGTTACGCATCGGCAGGTGCCGCTGGGCATACTTGACCAGCGCATTGGGTTCGTACTCGCCCCCACCCTCGCTGTGGGAGAAGCTCTCGACGGCCAGCTTGAACGCGGTGTAGAGCAAAAACAGCCCGAAGATGTAGAACACCCAGCTGAACTGGTTGATCGCCGCGGCGCCGACCGCGATGAAGATGCCGCGCATGATCAACGCCATGACGATACCGATCAGCAGCGCCTTCTGCTGGAATTCACGCGGCACGCCGAACTTGGCCATGATGATCGCGAAGACGAACAAGTTGTCGACCGAGAGACTCTTCTCAGTGATGAAGCCTGCCAGGTACTCGACACCGTGCTGATGGCCCCAGACGTACCAGAGCCCCGCGCCGAACAGCAGCGCCAGGGTGACGTAGAAAGTCGACCACAGCGCGGACTCCTTGAAGCTCGGCGCATGGGGCTTACGAACGTGGGTAAGAAAATCGAAGACGAAGATGGCGGCGATCGCGGCGATGGTCGCGATCCACACCCAAAGGGGTACATGCATATGATTGCCTCCGGCAAACGGGATTAGCGCCTCCATCCCGAAAGGGATCGAGCGCGGGTTTACCGGAGGTCTCTTCCACGCGAACGCCCGAAGGCTTGCTCGCGCCGCCGCTCCCGGGGCCACTTTGGCCCGTGCTGACGAGAACGGCGCTGGTCGATGCTCGACCGGGGAATACTCCCCTCCTGACTGCGCGGCAAGTTTGGGCCATGGATAGGGGGAAAAGCAATCGATTTAAGCCATGGCGCCTGCCACTTTTCTCCACTTAGGTCTTATGCTTAGAGACACCGTACCCCGCGCACTGCATCCAGCCGGCTCCTCGGCCGGTGGTCTGGAACAAGTGCCGTAGTGGAACTCGAGCATGACCGCCGGGTACGGCTTGCGCGACCACAATGCCAATGATCGAGGACTCTTGGATGGCCCCAGCAGATGTCGAGGTATCCGCCCATTCCCTTGCCCCTCGGGTTGAGGCTCTTTCCGAACAGGAATTCATCGACCGCGCGCGGGCGGAGCTATACCTGATCTACGGTGGGGAGCGAACCGAAGCCATACTCCGGCGCCTGCTCCAGCAGCTCGGCCACTATCGCCAGGAGATCGCCACCCCGTCACGGGCGCTCTGGAGCGAGGCGACTCAGATCCTGATCTGCTACGGCGACAGCCTGATCGATGGCGAGGGCCACCGGACGCCGCTGCAGGCGCTCGACAACTTCCTCGACGGACAGATGCGCGACACCTTCAGCGCAGTGCACATCCTGCCCTTCTTCCCGTGGAGCTCGGACGACGGCTTTTCGGTGGTCCACTTCAGGGAGGTCAACTCGGACCTGGGCGACTGGGGCGACATCCATCGCATCACCAAGCATCACAACCTGATGGCCGACCTGGTGATCAACCACGTCTCGCGCGAGTCGCTGTGGTTCACCGACTTCCTCGCCGGCACCCAGCCCGGTCGCGACTACTTCATCGAACTGGACCCAGGCACCGACGTTTCGATGGTGACCCGGCCGCGCAACACGCCGCTGCTGGTGCCCGTCTACACCAGGCGTGGCAAGCGCTATGTCTGGGCGACCTTCTCCGACGACCAGATCGATCTGAACTACGCCAACCCGGACGTACTGCTCGAGATGCTCGGCGTGCTGCTGCACTACCTTGCCCAGGGCGTTAGGCTGGTGCGACTCGACGCCGTCGCCTTCCTGTGGAAGGAGCTCGGCACCCGCTGCATCCACCTGCCGCAGACCCACGCGGTGGTGCGCCTGATCCGCGCGATCATCGACCATGTCGCTCCCGGGGCGCTATTGATCACCGAAACCAACGTGCCCCACCTGGAAAACCTGAGCTACTTCGGCGACCGCAGTGGCGGAGACGGCGCCGAGGCGCACATGGTCTATCAGTTCACCCTGCCGCCGTTGCTGGTCCATACCCTGACTTCGGGAGACGCCGCGGCGCTCACCGAATGGGCGGCCACCCTGCCGGAACTGCCCAACGACTGCACCTACTTCAACTTCACTGCGAGCCATGACGGCATCGGCGTGCGCGCCCTCGAAGGACTGCTACCCGATCACGAGATCAAGCAGCTGCTCGACCTGATGCAGCGCTTCGGTGGCTATATCAGCATGAAGACCGACAGCGACGGGCGCGATTCACCCTACGAGATCAACATCACCTACTTCGATGCGATGAAAGGCACGCGCAAGGGCGAGGACCCCTGGCAGATCCTGCGTTTCCTCTGCAGCCAGACGATCATGATGGGACTACAGGGCATTCCTGGCGTCTACTTCCACAGCCTCACCGGCACCACCAACGACCACGAGAACGTCTCGCGCACCGGCAAACTGCGCGCGATCAACCGCAAGCATTGGCGTCGCGAGGAGCTCGACCACCTGATCGGCGCGATGACCCCGACCCGCTTCGTGTTCAAGGCGATGACCCAATTGCTCAACAAGCGCCGCCGCGAGCCCTGCTTCCATCCCAACGTAGCGCAGCGGGTGATCGATCTCGGCCCCGGGATCTTCGCCTTCCTGCGCGGACCGATGGCCGACGGCAGAAGATTGCTGGCGATCCATAGCGTCACCGACCAGCCCATCGAGCTACACCTGCCGCAGGCCTACCTTACCGATCGCTGGGAAGATCTACTCGGCCACTTCGACCCGCTGGCCGAAAAGCCCCTACTCAAGCCCTACTACAGCGCCTGGCTGGTCAGCCAGCCACGCTGAGCCCTTGACGAAAGCGCCCGCCAAGAACCGGCGGGCGCTTTTCGTCGACCAATCGGGCCTCAAACCTTGCCTTCGTTGTCCAGCTCCACCGCCTCGTACATCCGTTCGAGCAGGTCGGGAAAGGCTGACTGGATGCGATTCCAGCTCGGAATGAACGGCTTGTCCCGCGGCGTCTCGAGATAAGCGGCGCCCGCATCCATCACCATCTGGGCGAACAGCTCCACCGTGCGCTCTTCGCTGTGCCGGTCGAGTTCGAGCCCGTTCATCGTCGCATCGTGGTAGTAGTTCTCGATCATATCGAGCGCGGTGCGATAGTAGGTCGCCTTGAGGGTACGAAACGACTCGCTGGAGATCTGCACGCCGAGGGTGGCGAGCTTGCGATAGAGCGCCTTGGCGATATCGAGGCTCATGCGAGAGAGCCCCAGGGTATGGTCATCCTCGGAGAGCGGCTGATGCTTGTGGTCGTAGTTGTCGGCGATGTCGACCTGGCAAAGCCGCTTGATGCTGTAGTTGCGATGCACCTCTGAGAGCACCCCGATCTCGAGCCCCCAGTCGCTCGGAATGCGGATGTTGCTGAGCACGTCGCTGCGCATGGCGAATTCGCCCGAGAGCGGATAGCGGTAGCTGGCCAGATAGGTGAGATATTCCGAGGGCCCGTAGATCATCTGCAGCGAGCGCAGCAGCGGGGTGACCAAAAGCCGCCCTACCCGGCCATTGAGCCGACCGTCGGCGACCCGGGCGTAGAAACCCTTGCAGAACTCATAGTTGAACTGGGGGTGTGCGACCGGATAGAGCAGCCGCGCCAGCATGTCCCGGCTGTAGGTGACGATGTCGCAGTCGTGCAGCGCCACCGCCTCGGTGCGATGCGATGCAAGCGAATACCCCGAGCAGAACCAGACGTTGCGCCCCTTGCCGGGCTCCTCGGGAGACAGTCCCTCCGCCGCCAGCTCATCGTCGAGCGCCTTGAGCCTGGGCCCATCGTTCCAGAGGATGCGATGGCGCTGCGGCAGGCGGGAAAAGAAGTCGCGTGCATAGAGGAACTGGTCGCGATCGGCGCGATCGAGACCGATGATGATCTCGGTCAGGTAGGGCACCTTGGCCAGTTCGTCGACGATGTGGGTCAGTGCGGGGCCTTCGAGCTCAGAGAACAGCGAAGGAAGGATCAATCCCATCGGCCGCCGCCTGGAAAAGCGCTTCAACTCCTCTTCCAGCGCCTCGACCGGCCGCCCGCCGAGGTTGTGCAAGGTAGTGATCACGCCATCCTGGTGAAAATCGCTCATACGCCGCTCCTGTGCTCGTCGCCCTAGCGTAGGGCGCCGCCTTACGAAGATAGTTCGTTGTCATTGTGTTGCGATGATTGTCTTGCGATGACCGAGCACCACGCGCAGCTTCGATCCACGAGCAGCCAGGGACAAGAAGTGAGATCGGCCATCGCTGGCGAGGTTCCCGAGCGCAGGCTGGAATTGCCGGGATCACACCGTCCAGTCCTGCCCGAGCCAGTCCTCCCCGAGCCAATGGTCCATCCCCTCCCGCCAGCCCTTCGGCCCGCCCTCGTGGGTCAGGTAGACGCGTTCAGGCCGATCGAAACGGGCCTTAAGCGGCGCGCCTTCGGTGCGAATCAGCACCCCGCGGTCGGCCGCGGCCAGCATCGGCAGGTCATTGGCGCCATCCCCCAGCGCCAGGCTCGCAGTCCGGCCGCCGAAGCGCTGGCGATAGCGCTCGACCAGCCAAGCCAGCGCACGCCCCTTATCGACCCCCGCCGCCATCACGTGATGAAAGCGCCCACCGCGCGTGAGCACCAGCCCATGCTCGGCCAGCGCCGCCGCGAAGGCATCGAGCCGGCCCTCATCATCCAGCCAGCGCAGCGGCTCGGAGGCATCCCGACGCGACGCCCGCTCGGCATCCTCGAGCGCAAGCCCGGTCCATTGTGCGACCTTGGCCGCGTCGACATCGCCGAAACCCTCGAAGCGAAAACCATGCCGTTCGCGCAGCTGCACGAGTGTGGCACGGATCATCGACGCCCCTCCCCCCAGCTCGACCACCCCGGACTCTCCCTCGTTTCGCCATTCCGGGGGCAGGTGGATCGCCGCACCGTTCTCGACCACGAACGGCTGCCCTTCGAGTCCAAGCTCGACCACCAATCGACCGACCTCAGCCGCGGTCTTGCTGGTGTCGATCACTACCGGCACTCCCGCCAGCCGCAGCCGCGTGAGCCAATCGCCGGCGGGTGACCAATCGTAGCTGTGGTGATCGAGCAGCGAACCATCGAGGTCGGTGAAGACGAGCAGCTGGGATGATGAAGGCATCGCGGATCCTCGTTGGCAGAGCATCGCTCAGACGTCGGGGCCAAGGCGAACAGCGTCAGGGCCGCCGACGCTGCGCACCGGCGGCAGTGGGCCGATCTCGTCCATCGCTTGGACCAGGGCTCGTTCACTGAGCTTTTCCACTTCGCCCTCGGTGACTATCGTCGCGCTCATGGTCGACAGCGGAATCCAATGTCCATTGGCTCTACGATAGATACCGATCACCGGCCGATCAAAGGCCGAGGCGATGTGCACCACCGACGTATCCGGCGTGACCACCAGCGCTGCCCGCGCGATCAGCGCGGCGCTGTGGTGGATCGTGCGCGGCAGCGCCGGCAGGGTGACGAACTTAAGGCGCTGCGCCAGCGCGGCGGCCTTGGCTTCGCCGGAGGGGCTGCAAATGACCAGGATGGGCAGGCCATAGCGCTGCTCCAGGCACTGCGCGACCATCTCCCCTCTTTCCAGCGAGAGCCATTTGTCCGGCGTGCTGCCATCGAGATTGAGCACGATGAATTCACCGCGGCCATCGAGCCAAGCGTCGACCTCCTCCTCTACCCCAGGCGGCAGCGGCAGCTCGAACTTTCCCTCAACCTCGGCGATACCGGCATCCTGCATCAGCGCCGCCCAGCACCACGGCACCGGCAGGTCGCGCTCGAAATACATCTGAACCGCTCGCGCGCTGAAGGGTGCATAGCACTTCATCCTCGAGCCGCTGAGCTGCAGGTTCATTCTTGCGCGCAGTGCGCCGACGAAGCGGATCGACCCCGAGTTGTCCCGCGAGGTCGCCTCGATGCAAAGATCCACACGCCCGAGCTCGGCACGCAGTTCGCGGCCGAGGCGGACGATGGCGCGATAGGCGCGCTCGTGGGGAACCGTCACCACCTCGACGCCGTGCAGCGGCTCGAACACCATCGCATTGGCGGGAGACGCAACGATGATCAACCGTGCGACCGAGCGCTCGAGCAGCGCACGAATCGCAGGGAAGACCGCCATGCCGTCACCGATCCCCTTGGGAATGTAGACCACAGCGCTTTCGATCCCATCGAGCGTGAAGGGATCCGGGCGAAAATCGTTTCTCGCCTCCAACAGCATCTTGCCGATGCGACGATCCAACCCCTTGAGGCTCATGTTCGCGACTGCTCCTCAGCGCTGGCATCGATATCGTCCAGCGCGGCGATGAGTTCAGCAGCGCTGAGCGCGTTGACGTCACCCGGCTTGACCACTACCGACTGGCGTGTCGACTGCGGCAGCCACAGTCCCAGCTGCTTGGAATAGAACGCGACCACGGGGCGATCGTAGGCGCTGGCGACATGCACCACCGAGGTATCGGGACTGACCAGCAGCTCGGCGCCCTTGACGATCGCACCGCTGTGATGGATAGAGCGCGGCAGTTCAGGCAGCGTGGCGGTGGGGAATCGCGCGGCCAATGCCGCGGCCTTGGCCTCCCCGGCGGGAGAAGCGATCAGCACCACCGGCAAGCTATAGCGCTCGATCAGGATCTGGCAGATCTCGCCTCCCTTTTCGAGGGTCAGCTTGCGCTCATCGTCGCCACCGTCGAGGTTGAGCGCGATGTAGCGCCCGAGCGGCTCCAGCGCCTGGCTTACCTGGCGCTCGATTTCCAATGGGATCGGCAGCTCGAAACGTCCGGCCATCTCGCCCACGCCCGCGTCGCTCATCAGCGCCGCCCAGCAGCGCGGCACCGACTCTTCGCTTGCGTACATGGCAAGCGCGCGATCGCTGACCTTGGGCAGATAGCACTTCATCTTGGATCCGCTGAACTGCAGATTCATCCGCGCCTTCAGGGTGCCAACGAAATAGACCGCGCTGGAAGCATCGCGCAGGGTCGCCTCGACACACAGGTCGATGCGCCCGTGATCGGCGTTGATCGAGCGCGCCATCTGCTTGACCTCGCGATAGGCGCGGTCGTGGGGAATACTCCTGACCTCGACCCCTTCATCGCGCAAAGGGGAGAACACCGCCTCGGCGTGCCGCGATGCCACCACGATGATCTTCTCCACCCCGCGCTGCTGCAGCGCCCGGATGGCGGGAAAAGTCGCCATGCTGTCACCGAGCGCCTTGGGCACATAGACGACGGCGCTTTTCACCGCGTCCATCGGCATGGGGGCCGGCGTGTAGTCGTGCCGCCAAGAGATGAAGCGACGTCCCAGCTCACGTTCGATTCTGCGTCTGCTCATGCGATGCTTCGCCATCGTCCAGCCAGTCAAAGGGCGCAGAATAGCATACCCGCGAAGGTGCCAGAGCGCGCCGTCGCCCCGGTTGACAGCGCCACGCGCAGCGACGAGCATGAGCCTCCTTCACACCGTCTGGTCAGGTAATCTTCGAAACATGGGACTGCGTCGCTTCAATCTGGCCGGCCGTCGGCGCTGGTACCTGGCCCGCAACGTCGGCGGTATGCAGATTGCCCAGGAGCTGTCCCAGACCCCATGGATGCAGCACCTGGAGCGCGTCAGCAGCAGCCATTTCTACCTGGAGCCGGTCTCCAACAGCCTGTTCAAGATCTCCCGTGACAAGTACTCGCCGCGCGCCCATTTCTGGCGCTGGCTGTCCAGGGACATCATCTCCCAGCGTCTGGCCGGCGGCCTCGATGCGCTGAAGGAGTATCTCAGCAACCGCACCCTCGCCCGCCTGGGGCAACGCACCATCGATGTACGCCTGTACGGCGTCGCGCTGAACCCCTTCAACCCGCTGGGCTCGCTGTATGCGATGGAGTTTCTGGCTGACTGCAGCACGGGCAGGGAATACTTCGAACGGCTCGACGAGACGGCCCGCATCGCCTTCATGGCCAGGTTCTGCGATCTGGTGATCGAACTCGCCGAAGCGGGGTTCTATCATCGTGACCTGCACCTGACCAACATCATGGTCGACGAGGCCGAAAACATCATCTGGATAGATACGCACATCAAACGGCTGCCCAAAGCGGCCGCCGAGCGGACGAAGATCCTCGATAAGACGCTGATCCCTTACAACTTCTACAACGAGAAATACATGGAAATGGCGCGGCGGCAGCTGATACCGCACTTCAGTTGACTCAGCCGACCGGATCAGGCGGATTGAAAGACGCATGGATCGGCCATGCAAAACCCGTATATGGAGTCCTCTCCGCTCGTCCCGCGCGGCGTTCCTGCACACCAAGGCGACGGTTGACGCAACGGTCGGGAACGCCAGCAGAGGGACCCAGCGCAGGCGCCAAGCCCGAGGTTCGAGACACTCCCAAGCACCCTGAGAAAGAAACGCTTATTGTGATGAGCGAGGGGAAAGCGCTTTGGAGAACATCCCCCGGGAGATGATCGACACGGCCTTGTTGAAATTTCCCGTTCTCATTGCAAGCCATAGCAGCGCCCGTACTTCCTGGCCTGATACTTCCCGCCCGAACCGTCGTCTCTGCCTGAAGTACTTGTAGGTGCGCTTAAATCGAACCTGGCGCTGCAAGCGACTGGACACCTGCGCCAGCAGCACGTCCTGCTCCGAGCACCAGCGTGCGTAAATACGCTCGTCGTCGGCGGCCTCCCGGGGCTTGGTCGAAAGGCGTGCCAGAGCATGTTCACGGTGCTTGAACAGCGGCGCCGCAAGCGTGCTCAGCCGACCTCCCGCCGCGAGCGCGCGCATCACCAGGATCGTGTCCTCACGATACGATAGGTCCTCGGGGAATCCTCTGGTGCGGGCGAACAGCTGCCTGTCGATGACCTGAGTGCTGGCCTGGGTGAAGCTCTTGGTGGAGAGGAACGCCTCGATCGAGGCGATGGACGGCTGCCGCTCGACTCGTATGGCTTTCAGATGCTCATCCGTCAGCGTATAGGAGCAGAGGGAAATCGAGCTCTGTGTGCTGCGCAGGTCTTCGACCTGCAACCGCAGCTTGTCCCGCTCGAACACATCATCATCATCGAGAAAGGCCAGCCACTCTCCCTTTGCCGCCAGGGCACCCCGATTCCGGGCAGCGGCGACGCCGCCGTTGGCCTCGTTGACCAAGTAGACTACGCCGTCGTACTCAGGCCCGGCGAGCAGCGCCTGTATCTCCTGCTGGGCCTCGCTGCCGCGCCCATTGTCGTCGACGACGACGATCTCGAGCTTGGGGTAGGTCTGCGCAAGCACGCTGCGCAGCGCGTCTTCGATGTAGCGTGCGCGCCCATGGGTAGGAATGATCACACTGACCAAGGGCCATTCATTCATCGGACTTTTTTGCATCGCTAAACGTTGCCCCCTGAGCCTGGCGAACGAGACTCACGTTGGCGACGCTCGGTACCGAAAGCGACACACAGCGGAATCGCGAGTGCGAGACAGAGTACGATCTTATTCGAGTTGAACAACGGCTCGTTCACGCCAAAGATGAGCATCGCGACCACCAATGGACCGAACATCGGATCGACCACCTTCGCTTTCCACGCCGTGCCGATCAGCGTGGCATAGAGCCAAAGGATTGCTATCAGACCGAAGACTCCCTGGAGCGACACCGCTTCGATCAGCTCGTTGTGCAAATGGTGGGCAGCGGCCGTCGTGATCTGAATGATCAATCCGTCCTGGCCTGGCAGTCGTGCGGAAATGTAATCGTGAACGACCTGGTAACGAGCCTCCGAGGTATACCCCCATGGGTGATGAAGAAATGAGTACCAGCCCGCTTCCCACATCACGAACCGACCGCCCATCGAGCCGGAGGGATTGTCCTGCCAGTAATTCATCAGGTCATGGTAGAGATCCGCGAAGCGATCATAGAAGCCGATCAGCACACCAAGGAAGATCGATAAAGACATCAGTGAAAGACCAATGAGCTCCCCTTTCCTGCACTGCCTTCCGCCCCTGGAATAGCTCCATACGGCAACCAGCAGGAACATCAGGAAGATGATGAGCGCTCCCCTCGTGCTGGTCAGTACCACCAGGGTAGCGCCGATGGCGAGCGCAAAAACGGCGCAGCCCAACCGCCTGCTTTTCGTCAGCCAGCTCGAGAACGCCATTACAGCGACCATGGTCATGATCGTGAATACGAAACCGGCAGGGACCGGATGGCGAATCTTGAGCGCTACCCGGTAACCGGTCTCATAATACTCCTTGAATGCCGCCACTAATGTCAGCGCGAGCACCAGAAGCATGAATGAAACGATATACTTCTTTGCCGCCGGAATGACGCCGCCATAGTGATTGGCAAAATAAAAACATAATACGGATGAAGCCGACCAATATAAGATCGTCTCCTTGGCGTATTCGCTCATCCACGCGAACCGGCCCTGTCCACCCAGGGTAAGAAACCAATAGGCCTGAGCGATGATCATGACCAGCATCGCGACGATCAAAGGCATGGCCCTCAGCGACACCAGCCCGTCCCAACGCCCGGTTTTCCCTCTGCTGCGGATGACGCAAACGACCAAGGCAATGACAGCAGAGGCACTCAGGAGGTGAAATGAAAAGTCACGATCAAAAGGCATCGCATAGAATGCCAACAGCACGAGTGCGACAAGGAAAGTATCCGGCGCGGACGTTCGCTGGACTGCGTTCGTCCTAGTCGTTGGTGAGGACATCTAGACTCAACCCTTTATCATTCAAAAAAAGAATCCTCCCCGCGTGTCGGGGGAAGATTCCTGGCCGGCTGACGGGACGCATCGGATGAAAAGCTTCGACGCCGTCCCTCCGCTGGGCTCCCCATCGAACGAGCTATTCCATTTTCCCGTCGAGGGCGACGGCGGGCTCAAGCAGCGATGCCCTGCGTGACTGCCGACCAAGGTCTCGCAGGATGGAAACATCCACGGACCCTGAATATCAGCGACCTGCAGCCAGGCCTCGAACGGGAAATCCACAGAGTCTCGATCAAAACGAAGGGGGAGTACCCTCACCAGTCACCGAGCCGTGGTCGAAAGCCGTGAGTATCTGGTGCGGGACACTTCCCTCTCAGTAAGCGTTCTTATCGGCAAAACCCCTGAAAATCGTGAGGAAAATTATCTTCAGGTCGAGCCAGACCGACCAGTTCTCAATATACCAGAGGTCGAATTCGATTCTCTTTTCCAAACTGGTATCGCCACGCCAGCCGTTGATCTGCGCCCAACCGGTAATGCCTGCCTTGACCAGATGCTTTTGCATGTAGCCTGGGATTTCATGCTGGAATTGACGCACGAACACGGTGCGTTCGGGTCTCGGCCCCACGATCGACATATCGCCTCTGAGCACGTTGATGAACTGCGGCAGCTCATCGAGACTGGTCTTGCGGATGAAGGCCCCGAACCGGGTCGTCGCCTTGCTCCTGGCACCGCCCCACTGAACGCCGTTGCTCTCTGACTCGACCGCCATCGAGCGGAACTTGAGCATCTGGAACGGTCGGCCGTTCCAGCTCACCCGCTCCTGGCGATAGAAGATCGGGCCCGGCGAGCTGAGCTTCACGCCGATGGCGAGCACCGCGAGCAGAGGAGAAACGGTCAGCAGGATGCTGCAGGATAGCGCCACGTCGAGACTGCGCTTCTTGAACCGGCTCCAACCGGTCATCGGCGAACAGCTCACGTTGATCAGGTACATTCCGGCGATGGTCGAGGCACTGTGGTTGATCAGCCGCAGGTCCGACATGTTGGGCATCAGCCGGATGTTGGCCGCCACGGTATCGAGCGAGTTGATGATACGATGCGCGTCCCTGCCGCGGGAAAGAGGCAGACACACCCATACTTCGTCCTCGACCACGGTCAGGCGCTTGCCGAATTCGTAGTTGTCCACCACGCCGCTGTACTTCTTGAGCCGACTCTTGAGCCCGTAGTCGATCACCAGTACCCGCGCGATGTCGAAGCTACGCGTCTTGTCTCGACGCAGCGCATAGAAGGCCGTTCGGCAGGACGCCGCATCCCCGATCAGCAGCACCCTGCGACGATTGCGCCCACGGCTGCGGAAGCGATAGATGATGGGATAGGCGATGATCCTGACCACGAAGGAGAGCACCACGCCGATGCCCAGCCAGCTCGCCATCCACAGCCTGGAGAAATCGAACAGCTGGAAGGCGAACATCACCACTACGATGGCCACGCACCAAAGGGAATAGGCGCCCACCAGCCGCGCCGCAAGATAGGCACGCCGGCGACCACGCCAGGACTGATAGAGGCCACACAAGGGAAACAGCCAGAGCTGAAGCAGGCCGCCCACCAGGATCGCCCAGTGGTAGCGCTCGAATTCGATCGACCAGCTACCGAAGCGCAGCGCGTAGGCCATCCAGCCCGCCGCCAGAACCGCGGCAAAATCAGCCCCGCGGGCCATCAGGGAGGTCAGCCAGTCATGGCTGCGAGGGGTAAAGCGTTCATCGAAAACCGACATTATGACACCAGAGTCCTTTCCACCACCGCATGTCCCGATCGTACAACGATGCGTCGACGTTCATGGGGGCGGAGAGGATATCACCCTTCTACCCTGGAAATGCGCCCGGCTCCGACGCCTCGCGGGGACGCATGCATCGTTGCTAGAAGCCTCGCTGCCGACGAAACTCAGACCAGCGCTCATCGACGAAGTTCTTGAACCGTTCGTCGAACCGCTGCCTGGAGAACCGCTCGGCGTGGCTTCGAATGAGGGCGGGTGAACGTTTCACCCCTTCGCGCTCGAATCGCTCGACCGCGGCGACGATGCCGGCACAGCTCTGCTCGTAAAAGTGAATCCCGGTCTCGCCATCCACCACCGTCTCCAGCGCGCCGCCGCGACCGTAGGCAATGACCGGCGTGCCGCACGCCTGGGCCTCGATCGGCATGATGCCGAAATCTTCCTCCGCGGCGAAAACGAACGCTTTGGCCTGCTCCATGTAGTGCTTGAGCTCAGCGAAGGGCTGATAGCCAAGATAAGTGATGTTGGGGGTCAGCATCTGTTTGATCTGCCCCATCTGCTCGCCATGGCCGATCACCACCAGACGCTTGTCCGGCATTTTGGTGAACGCCTCGACGATCAGCGCGACGCGCTTGTAGGGCACGAGTCTGGAGGCCGCCAGATAGAAGTCGTCTTTCTCCTCGACCAGGGAAAAGTCGTCCACCGCCACGTTCGGGTAGATGACCTCGGCATCCCGGCGATAGACCTTGTTGATCCTTCTCGCGATATAGCGGGAGTTGGCGACGAAGAAGTCGACGCCATTGGCGGTGCGGACGTCCCACAGACGCAGCCGGTGGAGCAGATAGCGCGCAACGATGCCCTTGATCCCCTTCCCCATCCCGGATTCGGCCAGATACTGGTGCTGGAAGTCCCAAGCGTAGCGGATCGGCGTATGGCAGTAGCAGACGTGCAGCTGGTCTGGCCCGGTCAGCACGCCCTTGGCAACCGCGTGGGAGCTGGAAATGATCACGTCATAGGCGGCAAGATCGAACTGCTCGACCGCATAGGGCATCAGCGGCAGATACTTCTGATAATGGGTTTTCGCTTTAGGCAGCCTCGAGATGAAAGACTGCCTCACCTCGTGCTCGACGAAGCGGGTTTGCGAAAAAGCATCAGGATCATAGACGCAGGTATACACGTCAGCCTCGGGGAAAAGACCCAGGATGGCCTCTTCGACCTTCTCGGAACCGGCATAGGAGATCAGCCAGTCCGTCACCAGTGCAATTTTCACTTAGAGACAGCCCCTTCCCTTCGAGTTCATATCTTCATCCATGACGATTGACCATTCCGCACGTTCGCCGTTGACCATTTTCATCACTGCAAGGCCAGCCGAACGCGCTCAGCCACACGCTCCCAGCTGAACGACCGCGCCCTCTCGATGCCCTTGTCTCGCAAACGGGCACGCAGGTCCGCATCGTCATGCAGACGCTCGATCCCCTGGCGTATTTCGTCCACCCGCAGAGGGTCGACCAGCCAAGCGGCGTCACCCGCGATCTCAGGCAGCGAGGTGACGGTCGAGGTCAGCACCGGTGTACCGCATGCCATCGCTTCGACCACCGGTAAGCCAAAGCCCTCGTACAGGGAGGGAAAGAGCAACGCAATGGCATGACGATAGCAGGCCGCGAGTTGGGCATCATCCAGGCGCCCAGTAAAGCGGATGCGTGCAGCCGCGCCGAGACGGGCAATCTGCTCATCGAGCTCGGCGGTGCTCTGCCCGGTCATCATCAACTCTACGTCTTCGGGCAAGCGGGCTTTGGCAAAGGCTTCGATCAGGCGTCGCTCGTTCTTATGCGACTTACGGTTACTGACGCAAAAGAAGTAGCGAGACGTAGAGGGTGACTCTCCGGCCGCCGCTTCAACGCCGAAGACGCTCGACACGCCGTTGCCGACGTTGATCACGCGCTCGGGCGAGGCACCGCTCCAATCGATGATCCGCTGCCGGGAGAAAGCGGAGACCGTGAGCACACGGCGAGCTTGTCGACAGGCGGGTTTGAGCACCTGAGCGTAGTAAAGGCGCTTCAGCGCGCTGCTGCTCTCATCGACGTCGATGTGATTGAGATCATGCACGGTAATCACGCTACGTGACCGAGCGAACAGCGGAGCGTTGTAGCCAGGAGTGAACAGACGCTTGTGCGGATGCCTGAGCAACCAAAGACCGGTCTTCAGTGGATCCAGCGCACCGCTCGGCTTGCCGCCCAGTTGGATTCCATGCAGGCCGTCCACTCGTTGAAAGAGCTCGCCAGCGAAGCGCCCGATGCCGTGCTCACCAATCCAACGCTCATCGAAAACATATTCAGCGCGGCTCATCAGCGGCACCTGATGAACGACGAAGCCTGCTTATCTCGCCAAAGAAACAGCCGATCATCGTCCAGAAGAAGAAATAGCCTACACGACCTGCGAGCGATGAATTCACCCAGCCTCCGACCAGCGAATAAACGATGTATCCCATCAATGTGAGCCCGAGCGCCAGCATGATCCGACTCTCTCTCCAGCCATGCTCTCGCAGGGCCGAGCGCATCATCATGATCACGGCGACCGCCAAAGCGACGAGCCAGGCAACGAAAGCGATGGCACCCCAAAGCCCAAGCTCGATGCCGAATTGAAACCAGAGTCCATCGGTGATGATCCTGCTGTCGGCGCTGATTCCTTGACTTCCCCATCCGAGAGGAGCCTCGCCACTTCGAATGAACTCCATCGCTTGAAGAGCTTCGGCCCTGTGGTCTTCATTCGACCCTTGAGATAGCCCCGCAGAACTATCGAAACGCTCGACGATCAGCCAGTTCGAGCTAGTTGTTTGCGTCGGAAACAATGGATCCACCGAGTGATGGGCGATCGAATTGTAGGCAGTGAGCGCCACACAGGAAAATGCGGTGATCGCGATGACGATCGCCAATCGCGTCAAGTAGCGCCTACGATCACTTGCCAAGACGAACCAGAGAATCGTCAGCAATGCACACCAACCCGCGGTCGCGGCCAATGCATAACGGGACATGGCCAGGTACTGCACCGACGCGAGCATGACGACGGCCAATCCCGACAGCCAGCTCCCTTCGCTGAGATAATATTGATAGCTGAAGACAAGAAAGAGGAATATTACTGCTGCAAAAATGATCGAATTCCCCACCAATGCAGTTGGCCTCACCCAACCGAGAGGTGGAAAGCCCAGCACTTCCTCCCCCATCAACACTAGCCAGCCTTCGTCGACGGCATATCCGAGCAGATACTGCATGATGCCGATGCTCGAGAGGAAAATCCCCGCCACCAGAAAAAACTGGCTGGAAAGACGGCTAGATGTCACATGGAACGCATACGCACCTAGCGCACAGAACGGAATGAAGAAATATGACAGGCTAGCCTTGATCGCAAGAACCGGGTCAGGCGCATAGAGCAGCTGATAGATCAATGCCAGGATTACACCGAACGCAAGCAGGGCGAGCAAGGTGAGGGCGGGAATGGAATTCAATCGCTGCCTGCCGCCGATGATCCCCAGAGCCGCACAGACGGTGGCGGCCATGAAGATCGCATAAGTGCCGGCATTCACACCTTCTGCATGCACTAGATAGGCATAAAGGTTGGATAATTCACCACTCAGCAAGACCAGCAGGCATGCCGAGAGAAAGACACCACCCATCCAGCGCGATTCAGTCCTCAAAATAATGCCTCTATATTTTTCATGAACCGCATGATCATTTCCCGAAAAAATAGAGCGTACTTGCCATCGATCCAGGAGAGCGGCGAGCACTTCGAGCGATCGACGCAGCTGCGCTCCCCTGCCTACCGCCACATCCTTACTGAGAGCGACCGTAGAGGTCCTCGAAACGAACGATATCGTCCTCGCCGAGATAGGCACCGGACTGAACCTCGATCAATTCGAGCGGGATTTTTCCGGGATTGGACATGTAGTGCGTGGCGCCCAAAGGAATGTAGACCGACTCATTTTCCGCTACCAGTTTTTCTTCCCCGTCGATGCCCACCAGGGCAGTACCCGAGACCACGACCCAATGCTCGGAACGATGATGGTGCATCTGTACCGAGAGCTTCTGGCCAGGATTGACGGTGATTCGCTTGACCTGATAGCGCGCCTCCATGTCGATGGAGTCGTACTTGCCCCAGGGACGATAGACTTCCCGATGGTTATCGTGCTCGCAGCGGCCTTGCTGCTTGAGCTGCTCGACGACGAGCTTGACGCGCTGATCCTGATCCTTGCGCGTAATCAGGACCGCATCCTTGGTTTCGACGACGACGAGATCCTCGACTCCTACCGTCGCGACCAGTCGATGGCTCGAATGGACCAGGGTGTTACGGGTGGTGTCGGCTATCACGTCGCCGGTGAGTACGTTGCCATCCTGGTCCTTGTCGCTGATTTCCCACAGCGAAGACCAAGAGCCGATGTCACTCCACCCCGCCTGCAACGGCACTACCGCGACGCGCGGGTCCTTCTCCATCACCGCATAGTCGATCGAATCGCTCGGACAGCGCGAAAACGCCTCGGCATCGACGCGAATGAAGTCCAGGTCCGCAGCGGCACCTTCGATCGCGGCCTCGCAAGCGGCCAGCATATCGGGCGCGTACTGGCCGAGCGCTCCCAGGTAGCGATCGGCGCGCATCAGGAACATGCCGCTGTTCCAGAGATACTCACCGCTTTCCAGATAGCGCGCAGCCGTCTGCGCATCCGGTTTTTCGACGAATCGCTGCACCGCGAAACCGGCATCCAGCGCTTTGCCACGCTGGATGTAGCCGTAGCCGGTTTCAGCCCGGGAAGGCACGATACCGAAGGTCACCAGATGCCCCTGTGCCGCAAGCGGCACCGCGCGGCGAACCGCGGCCTGGAAAGCATCGACGTCCTGGATCACGTGATCGGCAGCCAGAACCAGCAGCAGCGCGCTCTCCTCGGCGCCTGCACGCTCGGCCTGCAGCGCGCCGAGAGCGATCGCGGGTGCGGTGTTGCGGCCTTCGGGCTCGAGCAGCAGGCAGGTGTCACCGACCTCGGAGGCACGAAGCTGCTCGGCGACCAGAAATCGATGTTCCTCGTTACAGATGACGATCGGTGCGGTACAGGGCAGCCCCTCGAGACGCGCCAGGGTCTGCTGGAGCAAAGTCCCTTCACCGAGGAGATCAAGAAACTGCTTGGGCCGCAGACGCCTGGAAAGCGGCCATAGGCGAGTTCCGCTGCCGCCCGCCATGACGACCGGAGTGATCACCGCTTCGCTGTTCAAATCGATCCCCTCTTCACCATATGTCACGCCTGTCCGTGTGCCTGAGCGTGATACGCGCAGACGGAAATACGAACTGAATTGAACGTGCTCCGTTCCAAAACAATGTAGCAATCATTCCTCTACTCGGCCGCCACGCCGGAAGAAGAAAAACAGGAACCATACTCGCCTGCGCGAACATGATTCCTGTCTTTGCTACTCAGCTGTCCAACATAGCGAGACGATGCTCAAGGCTTAGCCATACACCGGCAGGCGCTTGCACACCGCCTCGACCTCACCACGAACGCGGGCCTCCACCTCGCCACTATCGCCCTTGGCCAGCGCATCGAGGATGTCGCAGATCCAGCCGGCCAGCGCCTTGCACTCGGCCTCTTCGAAGCCGCGGGTGGTAACGGCTGGGGTGCCGATACGCAGGCCGGAGGTGACGAAGGGGCTCTGCGGATCGTTGGGCACCGAATTCTTGTTGACGGTGATATGCGCCCGGCCAAGCGCGGCATCGGCATCCTTGCCGGTGATGCCCTGCTTGACCAAGGAAAGCAGGAAGAGGTGGTCTTCGGTGCCGCCCGAGACGACATCGAAGCCTCGCTCGAGGAATACGCCGGCCATGGCCTTGGCGTTCTTGACCACCTGGCGCTGGTAGACCTTGAACTCGGGCTCGAGCGCTTCTTTGAAGCACACCGCCTTGGCGGCGATCACATGCATCAGCGGGCCGCCCTGCTGGCCGGGGAAGACGGCGGAGTTGAGCTTCTTGTAGAGATCCAGATCGCCGCTGGCCGAAAGAATCAGGCCACCACGCGGGCCGCGCAGGGTCTTATGGGTGGTGGTGGTCACGACATGAGCATGCGGCAGCGGGCTGGGATATTCACCGGCGGCGACCAGGCCCGCAACGTGGGCCATGTCGACGAAGAACCAGGCACCGACGCCGTCAGCGATCTCGCGAAAGCGAGCCCAGTCGATCACTTGGGAATAGGCGGAGAAACCAGCGATGATCATCTTCGGCTGGTGCTCCTTGGCGCGCCGGTCGATCGCGTCATAGTCGATCAACCCTTGCTCGTCGAGGCCATACTGGATCGCATTGTAGTGCTTGCCGGAGAAGCTCGGCTTGGCGCCGTGGGTCAAGTGGCCACCGGCATCGAGGCTCATGCCGATCACGGTGTCGCCGGGGGAGACCAGCGCCTGGAACACCGCGGAATTGGCCTGGGAGCCGGAGTGCGGCTGGACATTGGCGTAGTCGGCGCCGAACAGCTGGCAGGCGCGCTCGATGGCGAGCTGCTCTACCTTGTCGACGAACTCGCAGCCACCGTAATAGCGCTTGCCCGGATAGCCTTCGGCGTACTTGTTGGTCAGCTGGCTGCCCTGGGCCTCCATGACGCGAGGACTGGTGTAGTTCTCGGAGGCGATCAGCTCGATGTGATCCTCCTGACGCTGTACTTCTTCGTCGATCGCGCTCAGCAGCACGTCATCGTAGCCGGCGATGGTCATGTCACGGGTGAACATGAAGCATTCCTCATTGCAAGGTGGCGGTTGGAAATCTGGCTGACCAATGCGTCACCGCGGGCCCGGGGCGATGAGTATCGACGATTTCCCGGCTGGGAGGGATCGAGGCCTTCTGCGGCGCGATGGGGTCGAGATGGGCGCCATGATAGCGCAGGCCCCTGCGCTTTACACGAGCGGTGGCGCGATCGGCGCAGGCGATGTCGCGCTGAAATTCCCGGCCTAGCGCGCCTTGGCATCCACCAGCCGGCCTGACACCCAAGTCAGTACCAGCAGGTCCACGAGCACCCGCAAGCACCAGACGAAGGCTACCGCGGAGATGCTCTGGTACCAGACCAGCGCCACCGACAGGGCCACCAGATAGAGCGGGACTTCCGCCAGATGGATCAACGCGGTGACCTTGGAGGCCCCCGAGGCCTGGATGACGCAGAAGGGCACCTGGGCAAGCGAGTTGAACAGCACCCCCAGCGAAATCCAGAACAGTACCCAATACCCTTGCTCCCGGAACTCGGGCCCAAGCCACCACTCAAGCCCCCAACCACCGGCGCTGATCAGGCAAAGGGTGACCACGCCCACCAACCCGGCGATCAGCATGCCGAAGCGCTTGATCAACGAGCGCACCTCTTCGACGTTTCGCTCGGAAAGCGCCTTCGACACCGCCGGGAAGAGCACGCTGGCGATCGCGATCGGAACCACCAGCACTTTGGTGACGATCTCGTAGGGCGCGGAGTAGTAGCCGACCAGCGTAACGGAGAGGAAGCTGCCGATCAGGAAACGGTCGAAATAGACCATGATCGGGCTGACCACGTTCGAGACCGTCATCCATCCGCCGAAGGCGAACAGCTCCTTCAGCAGCGCGGGCTGGATCGCACCCACCGAAAAGCGCAGATGGCGCTGGTTGGCTAAGAGGTAGGCGACGAACATGGCGATCCGGGCCAGCAGCAGCGATAGCACCGCGAGCGAGAAACTGTCACTGAACCAATAGAACGCATAAGGGCCGACCAAGAAACAGGCATTGATCGGAATCTTGACCAGGTTGATCAGGCGAAACTCAGCGTAGCTTTCAAGACACGAGCGCATCACCGTCGCCCAGATGGTGAAAGGAATCGCTATCGCCGTCCACCTGAAGGCATCGCGAACCGCAGGAATCAGCGCCGCATCGACATTGAACACCCTGGTCGCGAGCACCTCGGAGCACGACCAGAACAGTACCCCGCCGAGCAGACCCATGATGCAAACCACCGGCAGCGCGGTGGAATAAACCAACCGGTTGCGCTCGACTTCTCCCGCGCCGATATTGCGCGAGAGCAGGAAGGTCAACGCGCGGCTGATGCCCAGGTCGAAAAGGGTGAAGTAGCCGATCAGCATCCAGATGATCGACAGCACCCCGAACAGCTCGACACCCATCTGCCTGATGATCAGCGGAATGAACACCAAGCCCACTGCCAGGGGCACGATGAAACCGGCCAGGCTCCAGGCAATGTTGCCGGAGTGCCCGGATCGCAGCCTCCCCAGCACTTTAGCGATCACCGCACGGCTCCTTACCGCGACACCCGTTGCCGGCCGCGAGCGATCCTCTCATCGCCGTACCGCCAGCGCGGCAAGCATGGATTCGAGATCCTCTCTCCAGTCGCTCGGCGCTATCGCTGCCTCGCGTTCGAGCTTCGAGCAATCCAGTACCGACCAGGCAGGTCGCTGCGCCGGGGTCGGATACTCCTCGGTCGACAACCGGCGCAGACGCGGCACGCGCGCAAGCACTGCCAGCGCCTGCGCACGCTGGAAGATCGTCTCGGCGAAATCATACCAAGTGCAGGCTGGCGCGCCGGCGAAGTGATAAACCCCAGCACCCGGTGGCGATGGAGAGGCTAGCGCTTCGCCGAGCCGCCACAGCGCCTCGGCGATGCTCACCGCCGAAGTCGGGCAGCCCCATTGGTCCGCGACGATGCCGAGTTCATCGCGCTCAACGCCGAGCCTCAGCATCGTCTTGACGAAATTCTGGCCGTGGATGCCGAACACCCAGCTGGTCCGCAGCACCAGGCTATCGGGCGAGGCGGCCAGGAGCGCCCTCTCACCGGCCAGCTTGCTGGCGCCATAGACGCTGTTCGGCGCGGTAGGATCGTCCTCCCGATAGGGGCGATCGCAGTCTCCGCCGAAGACGTAGTCGGTGGAGACGTGCAGCACCGGAATCCCAGCGGCGGCGGCGGCCCGGCCAAGCCGGGCGGGTCCATCACGGTTGACCGCGAAGGCGAGCTCCGGCTGACTCTCGGCGCGATCGACGGCCGTATAGGCCGCGGCGTTGATGACCTGGTCGGGCCGCCAGCGCGCGAAGGCCGCATCGATCGCGCCAGGGTCGGTGAGGTCGAGCTCGCTCGAGCCGACACCGATGGCCTCGACATCGAGCGGCGCGCGTTCGAGCAGCGCTCTACCGACCTGCCCCGTCGCACCGCCGACCAGCACTCTTCGGCTCAAGACACTCGCTCCAGCAGCTCGCGTAAAGTCGGATTGGCCGCATCCTTGTCCGAGAGCAGCGGCGACTCGATGGGCCAGTCGATGCCGATCTGCGCATCGTTCCAGATCACCCCGCCCTCGTCGCCCGGCAGATAGTAGTCGGTGCACTTGTACTGGAAGTCGGCCACCTCGCTGAGCACGCAGAAACCGTGCGCATAGCCTGGAGGAATCCAGAGCTGGCGCTGGTTCTGGTCGTTGAGCTCGATACCGAAGTGCTGGCCGCAAGTCCGAGAGGCGGGATCGATGTCGACCGCTACGTCGTAGACGGCTCCGCGACTGACTCGCACCAGCTTGCCCTGCGGCCTGGTGCGCTGGAAATGCAGCCCCCTCAGCACTCCCCGCGAGGAGCGCGAGTGGTTGTCCTGGACGAACGCCGGCTCGATGCCAGCCTCGCGATAACGCTCGGCCTGGAAGGTCTCGAGGAAAAAGCCCCGTCCATCTGCGAATACCTTGGGTTCGAGCACCAGGACGCCGGGCAGATGTGTCTCAATGACTTTCATGGAACTACTCCGATCGGCAAATCTGCAACAGGTACTGCCCATAGCCGGTTTTTTCCAGCCGCTGCGCCTCGGCCAGCAATCGGTCACGGGTAAGCCACCCTTGGCGATAGGCGATCTCTTCGAGGCAGGCGATCTTGAGACCCTGCCTGGTTTCGAGAATATGCACGAACTGGCTCGCCTCCATCAGCGAGTCGTGGGTTCCGGTGTCGAGCCAAGTGAAGCCCCTGCCGAGCAGCTGCACGCGCAACTCACCGAGCTCGAGGTAGGCATTGTTGATCGCCGTGATCTCAAGCTCGCCTCGCTCCGATGGCTGTACTCGCTTGGCGATTTCCACCACTTTGTTGTCGTAGAAGTAGAGCCCCGTCACCGCATAGGGCGAACGCGGTCGTTCAGGCTTCTCCTCGATCGAGAGTGCGCGCCCCTCGTGATCGAACTCGACCACGCCGAAACGCTCCGGATCGGCGACGCGATAGCCGAAGATCGTCCCGCCCGAAGAACGAGCCGCCGCTTCGCGCAGCATCGCGCTGAAGCTCTGCCCGTAGAAGATGTTGTCGCCGAGAATCAGGCAGACATCGTCGTCGCCGATGAAGGATTCACCGATGATGAACGCCTGGGCCAATCCGTCGGGAGAGGGCTGCTCACGATAGCAAAGCGACACCCCGAAGCAGCTGCCATCGCCGAGCAGCTTGCGGAAATTGGGAAGATCCTCGGGCGTGGAAATGATCAATATCTCGCGGATGCCCGCCAGCATGAGCACCGACAGCGGATAGTAGATCATCGGCTTGTCGTAGATCGGTAACAGCTGCTTGGAGACGCCGCGGGTGATCGGGTGCAGTCGCGTACCTGAACCGCCGGCAAGAATGATTCCCTTCATTGCTCCTCCTTATGGGCGACTAGAGCGGATCGCGCCCATTCCGCCACGCGTTCTCAAGCGCCAGAACCCAGACGGCCCAGGCGATAATCGCCGTCGAGCACGCGCTGCCACCACTGCCGGTTCTCCAAGTACCACACCACCGTCTTGCGCATCCCGCTATCGAAGCTCTCGCTGGGAGTCCAGCCCAATTCGCGCTGCAGCTTGGAGGCATCTATCGCGTAGCGCTGGTCATGCCCCGGACGGTCGGGAACGAAAGTGATCAACTCCCGGTAGGTGCCAACCCCCGCCGGCTTTTGCGGTGCGAGCTCCTCGAGCAGGTCGCAGATCCGCTCGACCACTTCAAGGTTACGTTTCTCGTTGTGGCCACCGATATTATAGGTCTCACCCACCCGCCCTCGCGTCACGACCTCGATCAGTGCGCGGGCATGATCCTCGACGTACAACCAGTCGCGGATCTGGCCGCCATCACCATAAACCGGCAGCGGCTCGCCTTTCAGCGCGTTGAGGACCATATGGGGAATCAGCTTTTCAGGGAAATGGTAGGGCCCGTAATTGTTCGAACAGTTGGTGATGACGATGGGCAGACCATAGGTACGGTGCCACGCTCTGACCAGATGGTCGGACCCCGCTTTGGAAGCGGAATAGGGAGAGCTCGGCGCATAGGCCGTGGTCTCGACGAAGAACGCCTCGCTGCCATGCAGGTCTCCATAGACCTCGTCGGTGGAGACGTGATGAAAACGAAAAGCCGCTTTCTCGTCCTGCGCGAGCGTCATCCAGTAGCAGCGCGCCGCTTCGAGCAGGGTGTAGGTACCGAGCACGTTGGTGCGGATGAACTCTGCGGGGCTGTCGATCGAACGATCGACATGCGATTCGGCGGCGAGATGCATCACTGCGTCGGGACGGAACTCGGCAAAGATGGCATCCAGCGCCTCGCGATCGCAGATATCGACATGATGAAAGTCGTAACGCTCGGAATCGAGCACGCTCTGCAGCGACTCCAGGTTTCCCGCATAGGTCAGCGAATCGACATTGGCGACCCTGTGCGGTGTGGACTGGATCAAGCGGCGAACCACCGCTGAACCGATGAATCCAGCACCACCAGTGACGAGAATGCGTTTGCTCATGCTAGTCGTTCCATTCAAGGGGCGGTCGTCTGGGGCTGGTGATCTCACCGGCCCTTGACGATGATGCGAGCCACTACTCGCGCCTTGGCGTACTCCCCACGGCGCAGGCGATTGAGCCAGACAAGAAAGAGGCTCGCCCAGACGATCGGCAAGCGTAGCGGGTGGAACCTGCGAGTCAACTTGAGCCGGTTCCTGACGATGTAGTAATCGGAAAGAGCGCTGGTACCGGAGGCGGTACTCGCCCCTTCCTTGTGATACACCACGCTGTCGAGACTGACCCCGAGCCGGAAGCGCCCCTTGGCGCGCAGGCAGAGGTCGAGCTCTTCGTAATACAGGAAGTAGTCTTCGCGAAGCATTCCCACCTGTTCGAGCAAAGAGCGTGAAAGCAGCATCGATGCGCCGATCACGTAATCGATCTGGTCTTCGACCAGGGCGCGATCATAGTGCCCTTCACTGGGAGACCAGGCCTCGTAGTGCCGGGTGGTGCAGAGCCAGGGATTATAGCAGCCCCCCAATCCCTGCAGCTTGCCGCGATCATGCGCGTAAACCAGCTTGGCACCGCAGATGCCGATCGAGGGATCCTCGCGACACCGTTCGACCATCTTCGACAAGCAGTCGGGGGCCACTTCGGTATCGTTGTTCAACAACCAGACGTACTCCATGTCTGGTTGATTCAGCGCCATGCGGATACCGACGTTGTTGCCTCCAGCGAAGCCAAGGTTCGCCCCGGTCTGAATCAGATACAGGCAGGATTCCCGCTCGTCGACCACGTGGCGGCTCGCCTCCTGCGCGCTCAGCTCGAGCAGGGACAGCTGCATTCTGTCATCAGGCGCCTGAGCCTCGAACCAGCGCTTGATCACCTCGTATGAATCATCCTGCGAGCGGTTGTCGCAGACCAACAGCCTGAATCGCTGCCCGCTCATGGCGAACAGACTGCGCAGGCAGGCGATCGTGTCTTGGGCTCCCTGCCAATTCAAAATAACGATATAAACCATGTTTTTCCAAGACACTCCATGACCCAGGACCAGTCCCGCGCGCGGCGATCATCGAACGAGCCGCTGCCTGCGAACCGCCCCGCATCATGTCATGCTGGCTTTCGGCTTACCACGTCGACGACGCACCGGCCCATGGGGAACATCCCCCCGTCACCGCGGTCAGAAAGCCTGTGTCCCGCCTGCTCATGCATGCCCCGACCATGCCCCGACAAGGAAGCCCGGACGACGATGACCAGGAGAGAAACCACGCACCACCCTAGACGCCGCTGGCGCGATCATCTCAGCGGCACGCTCGCCGCGCTGTCGATCCTGGCGCTGACCATGGCGGTGGTGGTCGGCCCCGGCACCAGCGTCGGACATCGGCTCTCCGAGCGGATCGAAGCCTGGGTTGCCCACATCGCGCCGGTCGACGACGAAACCTTGGACCTCGCTTCGGTCGATCTTCCCCGACCCGTGGGCGCGGATCAGCCAGGTTCAGCCGTAATGGCGACGCAGGCGCTGGGCGAAGAAGTAAAGCTCGATCACTGAGAAGAGGATGAGCAGGTAACCGATCGATTCGGAGCACTCCTCGACCATGTCCTTGACGATGCGCATATAGTCGTCGCCCATCGCCGCCTGCCACATCTTCCCGCGCCCCAGCAGACGGGAGAAGACGAAGGTGGACAGGAACCCCGCCAGGAAGAGTCCGAACGGCATCGAGGTGAAATAGAGCCGCATCTCGACGAACAGCCGATAACGATGGTGGAGCAGATAGTAGAGCGTCGGCAGCGCTACCAGCGCCACCGGCCATTTCCAGAAACCGTGGCTGATCAGATCATCCATCAGCGCATCGTTTTCTCTCAGCAGCGCCGAGAGCGCGAACATCGCCATGACCATCAGGCCGACGCGGAACAATCCGAAGTATCGCCGCACCGCCAGAAGCCCGATGACGGTGAGCGCCAGAATGCCACTCTGGGTGATCTCGGTGAACGACCACTCGGAGAATTTGAGCGATGCATCCATCCCGCGCTGGGCATCCCACAGCATGCCTTGGGCGTAGCCAACGATGACGAGAATGTAGAGCACCACCCGCAGCAATACGCCAGTAGATTCACGGGGAGAAAGCAACGGCGCCTGAGCGCCGTCGGGAAGAGGATTATGGAACTTGGTCACGGGCCACTCTAATTAGCGAGCTATTAAATTTTCGGATGGCGCGCATTTTGCCACAAATCAGCAGCGCCGGTGGTCACTTTTCGCCACCGTGGCCAGTGAGGGATATCCCACATTCAGCTTTGAATGCCCACTTTCAGATCCCCAATCGTATCGATCACCCTTCCCCCAGCAGCTTGAGACTCTCCAATGGCGCGGTGCGGCGCAGGGAGCGCGAGAGCAGCAGTCCGATCCCCCCGATCAGCAAGGCACCGAGCGGTGGCATCGATAGCCACAGCAGCGGATGCGGTCGCGCCGGGAGATCCAGCCAGCCAAGATAGAGCGCCGCGGCGGCCAGCTCGGCGAGCGCGGCACCAAGCAGCCCGCTGCCGACACCGAGCAGCACGAACTCGGTGGCCTGGACACGCAGCAGGTAGCGGTCTCCCGCGCCGAACACCCGCAGCAGTGCCCCTTCATGGGCCCGCGCGGGATGCGAGACGATCATCGCCGCGTAGAGCACGGCGACCCCCGCGAACAGCACCAGCGCCAGGATCGCCTCCACCGCTCGTGAAACCTGGGCGAGAATCTCGCGCAGCTGAGTGAGCAAGGCATCTATATCGAGCAGGGTGACCGAGGGAAAGTCCCGCACCAGCTGGTTGAGCAGCCCCTGGTGCTCGGCGGATAGATAGAAGGAGGTGATGTAGCTGGCACCGAAGCGCTCGAGCTCCCCCGGAGGGAAGATCACGAAGAAATTGGGCCGGAACGCCTCCCACTCGACTTCGCGAATACTGGTCACCCGAGCGTCGAGGATTTCACCGCCGATATCGAAGCCGAGCACGTCGCCCAGGTCGATGCCGAGGCGTTCGGACAGATCGCTCGCGATCGATATCGGTGCAGGCTCCCCTCCTTCGCCCACGGTGAACCACTCACCTGCGATGATCTGGTTGTCGGGTGGCATTTCCTCGCGCCAGGTGAGGTTGATCTCGCGGCTCAGGTTGCCATCCTCGCGAGCCTCCTCCGGCACCGCCTGGCGCGCGGTGACACCGTTGATCATGGTCAGGCGCCCGCGCACGATCGGGAAGAAGTCCGAGCGCGACTCGCCAGTGCCATCGAGCGCGCCGGCGAAGGCATCCAGCTGGCTCGGCTGGATATTGATCGCAAACTGGTTCGGCGCATCGACCGGCAGCCTCGCCTGCCAATCGCTGATCACATCGCCGCGCACCAGGCTGATGATTGCCATCGCCGCGAAGGTCACCGAGAACGCCACCAGCTGGCCCACGCTCGCCCGACGCCTGAGCGCCAGCTGCCGGGCACCGATACGCAGGGTCGATGGCAGCCAGCGGGCGAGGTAGAACAAAAGATCCAGCGCCACCCAGGTCGCCCCCCAAAGCGCGGCGAGCAGCACCAGCCCGCCCAGCAGTACGCCGAGCGAGAGCAGCAGCTCGCCGCTATAGAGCCACAGCAACGCACCGAAGCAGAGGGTGGCGACGCCCAGCGCCAGCCACCCCGACACCGGCAGCGGCTCGAGCTCGCGGCGCAGCACCTTGAGCGCGCTGACCTGACGCAGCCGGGCGAGAGTCGGCCCGGCGAAGCCGATCAGCACGGCGAGTGCGGTGAGCAGCCCCATCGCCAGCGGGGTGAAACCCGGCGCGGGCAGCTCGAGTGGGAGGAATGCAGCCAGCAGCCGCACCAGCAGCGCCTGGCCCAGTGCGCCAAGCAGCGCTCCCACAAGCGTGGCGGCAAGCGCCAGCCAGCCGAGCTGGAGCACGAACAGCGCCACCAGGTCACGCTGGACCATGCCGAAACAGCGCGCCAGCGCGGCGGCATCGAGATGACGCTCAACGTAGCGGCGGATCGCCATCGCTACCGCGACACCCGCGAGCAGCACCGCGGCGAGCCCCGCCAGGCTCAGGTACTGCTGGGCACGCTCGAGGGCACGTCCGAGGCTCGGGCTGTCCTCGCGCACATCGAGCACCCGAATCCCCTGGTCGCGCCAGCGCTGCAGCTGCGGATCGAGGCTTGCAAGCTGTGCGGCGTCACCCGCCGCCATCAGCCGGTAGGTCAGTCTCGCCCCGGGCTGCAGCAGACCACTGTCGTCGAGATCAGCCCGCTGGATCATCACCCGCGGGCTCAGGTCCTCGAAGCCGAGCTGCTGGTCGGGCTCGCTCACCAGCCACGCGTCCACCCGGTAGTGCCGGCTGCCGAGCTGCAGCTGGTCGTCGAGCCGCAGGGCCAGCAGCTGGGCGAGTCGCGGCTCGACCCAGACCGAGCCGCGCGGCGGGCCGCCCTGGGTGTCGAACGCACCATCTCCGCGATCGATGATCACGGTGCCGTACAGCGGGTAGTTAGCATCCACAGCCTTGAAGCTGACCATCTGGAAGCCGTCGTCGCGACTCGCCATCGATACACTGCGTATCTGTTCGCTCAGCCGCATACCCGACGCCTCGAGCCGCTCCACGGTGTCGGCATCGAAATCGCTGCCCTTGACCAGCACCAGGTCACCGCCGAGCAGCCGCCCGGCCTGGCGCTCGAGCCCCGACTCGACCCTTTCGAGGAAAAAGCCGATCATCGTGGTCGCCGCCACCGCAACGCACAGCGCGATGAACAACGCCCTGACGTCCGACGCCCGAGCATCGCGACGCAGCGCGCGCAACGAGTAGCCGAGCAGATGGATCACTGCTGCCACTCCGGCTCGACGTCGTCGCAGGTCTCGCGTATTCGCCCCTGCTCGAGATGCAGCCGGCGCTGGCAACGGTTGGCAAGCGCCAGGTCGTGGGTCACCAGTACCAGGGTGGTACCGCGTTCACGATTGAGCGAGAACAGAAGATCGATGATGCGCTGGCCGGTCGCTCGATCGAGATTGCCAGTCGGCTCGTCGGCGAACACCAGCTTCGGCTCGGTGACGAACGCCCTCGCCACCGCCACGCGCTGCTGCTCGCCGCCGGAAAGCTGCCTGGGCAGATGCCCTGCGCGCTCATTGAGCCCGACCCGCTCGAGCCAGCGGCGAGCAAGCGCGGTATCGGCTCGCCCGCCGGCCATTTCGAGCGGCAGCATCACGTTCTCGAGCGCGGTCAGCGTCGGCAGCAGTTGGAAGTTCTGGAACACGAAGCCGACGCGCCCCGCGCGCAGCCGCGCCCGGCCATCCTCGTCGAGATGCGCAAGCTCCTGGCCGAAGAGTGCGATACTGCCGCTGGTCGGCGCGTCGAGCCCCGCCATCAGCCCGAGCAGGGTCGATTTTCCCGCGCCGGAGCTGCCCAGCACTGCAACGCTCTCGCCGGCGCCGATCGATAGACTCAAGCCATCGAGGACCGATAGCTGGCGCTCGCCGATACCGACCGTCTTGTTCAAGTCATCGACGCGAATCACTGGCTGGTCGTGTTTCTGCTCACCCATAGTTCGTCCGATCTCGCGTCTCGTCTTATCATAAGGGGGTATCGACACCTTCAAGTTGAGCGCCGCAGCGGCCCATCCCCATCGCAAGGAGCGCAAGATGTCCCCACCTTCACGCCCCCAGCTCTTCGTCTCGCGCCTCGACGCTCGAGGGCGGGCGTGTATCGATCATACGCGTGACTCGACCAAAGCATGGGCCGGAGGGGATCTTTTTCAACGTCGGGCAAGCAAATGGTTGGCGCTGCCGCTGTTCTTGCTGCTCTCGCTACTGCTGATGAGTACGCCGCTCGTCCACGCCGAGGACGAGGCTGATCGACCGACGGTCATGGTCTTCGGCGACAGCCTCAGCGCGGCGCTCGGCATCGAGCGCGAGCAAGGCTGGGTGAATTTGCTCTCCGAGCGCCTTGGCGATGAGTATCGGGTGGTCAACCCAAGCATCAGCGGCGAGACCACGGCGGGCGGCCTCGAACGCCTGCCCGCGGTGCTCGAGCGCTATCGCCCCGACTACGTACTGCTCGAACTGGGCGGCAACGATGGGCTCCAGGGCCTGCCACCGCGGCAAATGCGCGCCAATCTCGCCCGGATGATCGAACTCATCCGCGCCGAGGGCGCCCAGGTGGTGCTGCTCGGCATCATGATCCCGCCCAACTATGGCCAACCCTATGCCGATGCCATCGCCGGGGTCTACCCGGCGCTGGCGCAAGAGTACGCCATCCCCTACCTGCCGTTTTTGCTCGAAGGCGTAGCGCTCGACAACGCGCTGATGCAAAGCGACGGCATCCACCCGAACGCCAGCGCCCAGCCCCGGCTGCTCGACAACCTGTGGCAAGTGCTGGCACCGCTGCTCGGTGAGCCGAGCTGATTTTCGCAACGACTTGCCGTCCCCCGCTCGGCGAGCGGCACCACGAAACCCAAGCCAGGCCCAAGGAGAGCTTTCATGGCGCAGACCGGCAGCGCACTAGTGGCGGCCTATCGACTCGATGGCAAAGGCGGCGGAAACCCTCTGAGTACGGAAACGCTGAACGCAGCCTGGGACAGCGATCCCAACGACATCTGGATGCATCTCGACTTCACCTTCGCAGACGCCGATTACTATCTCTCCACCCTCGCCGAGCTCGACGAGGCGCTGATCGAGGCATTGCTCGAAGAGTACACCCGTCCTCGCGTGGCGCGCTTTTCCGGCGGCCTGATGACCACCTTGCGGGGCGTCAACCTCAACCCGGGAGAGGCGCCGGACGACCTGATCTCGCTGCGGGTATGGCTGAGCCACAATCGGCTGATCACGCTGCGTCGCCGTCCGCTGCAGGCGATCCAGCAGGTTCGCGACGATCTCGCCTCGGGCAGCGGTGCGTCGAACGTCACCGCATTGATGGTCGAGATGGCGGATCACATGATCGACCAGATGGGTGAGCTGCTGCTCGAGATCGACGAGGCGCTCAGCCAGGGCGAGGAGAAGATGCTGACCGGCACCGAGCTCAACGGCGACGACCTCGCCCGGCTGCGCCGGCCGATGATCACCCTGCGTCGCTTCATGGAGCCACAGTACGACTGTCTCAATCGCCTCTGCGATGCCTCGCTCGGTCTCGACGAGACCAACCGGCTGGCGCTGCGCGAGGTCGCCAACCACCTGTACCGCTACATCGAAGACGTGCGCGCGATGCAGGAGCGCGCGCTGATCATCCAGGAGCAGATCTGGAGCATCCACAATGAGCGGCTCAACAGCCGGATGTATTTGCTGTCGATCATCACCGTGCTGTTCCTGCCGCTGACCTTCCTCACAGGCCTCCTGGGCATAAACGTCGGCGGCATCCCTGGGGCGAACAACCCCTACGGCTTCGCCCTGGTCCTGGTGCTATGCCTGCTGGTCAGCGTGCTGGTGCTGGCAGCGGTCTGGGGCTGGCAGCGCTATCGCCAGCGCGGATAGAGAAGCGGTATCAGCTATGGCGATCGATATGCCCTAGGTCACGCTCGGGATCGAGCCGGTCCCGAACCAGCCGCTTGAGCGCCTTGATCTCGGGAAAGCCTTCGTCGCGCACCCGCTCCCACAGGCTTTCGCCATCGACGAGGATCTCGAAGCGCCCGCCATGGCTCGGCACCAGCGCGACCTCCTCGAGCGATTCGCCGAAGGTCTGCAGCAGCTCCTGCGCATACCAGCCGGCACGCAGCAGCCAGTGGCACTGGGTGCAGTAATGGATGGCTATCTTCATTGCATTTCCTCATCGGTGGACGGATGCCGACGGCTCGGCGAATGGCCCCGGAGCGGCAACCTTTCCGGCACCGGGCACACAGGGTCGACGACCTGGCGATGAGCATTCTCCACCGCAATCGCCACAGGCTCCAGAGCGGCGAAAACCAGCCGTCCCGCGCTCCCACTTCCGACCATCGCCAAGACGATGGACAAAGCGCTTGTCATCGGCAGCCAAGCACGTTATACAGCGTTCATGCTTTTCAAAGAGGCAAAAACACGCTTCGTTGGAGGTGTCAAGATGAGCTCGGAACTCTACTCGGATCAGCAGGATGACGGTGACGATCTGGAAGCCGTCAATGACGAGATCTTCGCCCCCAAGAGCCGCGCCAAGAGTGATCCCCGCACACGGCGACGGGTCGAGGCACTGCTCGAGGAGCGGCGCTTGCAGCGCCTGATCGAGGACAGCTGGGATGGGGAGTTCGACGAAGAGGAGTAACTCTTCCGCCAGCGCTTCGGTCCCCCTTCGACGACGCCTTCGGGCGTCGTCGACGTTTCGCCCTCCTCCTATTCCCCGATTCTCCTTCTCCGGCTGGTCTTGCCCGGCTCGGCTCTTTATCATCGGCCCCATTCGCCGGGGGAATCCATCGCCTATGCGCCGAGCGCGCGGGCAGCCTATGCGATCGAGACGCATCGCTCCCCCCTGAGTGCAACAAACCACGAGGAAGATCGTCACACATGGCGCAATACGTCTATTCGATGAACCGGGTCGGCAAGGTCGTCCCACCCAAGCGCGAAATCCTCAAGGACATCTCGCTCTCATTCTTCCCTGGCGCCAAGATCGGCGTACTCGGCCTCAATGGTTCGGGCAAGTCCTCGCTGCTGCGGATCATGGCCGGCGTCGACCAGGAGTACAACGGCGAAGCCGTGCCGATGCCGGGCATCAACGTCGGCTATCTGCCCCAGGAGCCCCAGCTCGACGACGCCAAGACGGTGCGAGAAACGGTCGAAGAGGCGCTCGGTGAGGTCAAGAGCGCCCAAGCCGAGCTCGAGGCGGTCTACGTCGCCTACGCCGAACCGGACGCCGACTTCGACGCCCTGGCCGCCAAGCAGGCGAGGCTCGAGAACATCATCGAAGCAGCCGACGCCCACAACCTGGAGCGCAAGCTCGAAGTCGCCGCCGAGGCGCTGCGCCTGCCGCCCTGGGACGCCAGGATCGAGCATCTCTCCGGCGGCGAGCGCCGTCGCGTGGCGCTCTGCCGGCTGCTGCTCTCGAACCCCGACATGCTGCTGCTCGATGAGCCGACCAACCACCTCGACGCCGAATCGGTCGGCTGGCTCGAGCGCTTCCTGGTCGAGTATCCCGGCACCGTGGTCGCGGTGACCCACGATCGCTACTTCCTCGACAACGCCGCCGGCTGGATCCTCGAGCTCGACCGCGGCCGTGGCATTCCTTTCGAGGGCAACTACTCCGACTGGCTAGAGGCCAAGGAAAAGCGTCTCGAGCAGGAGGCCAAGCAGGAGGCCTCGCGCCAGAAGGCGATCAAGCAGGAGCTCGAGTGGGTGCGTCAGGGCCAAAAAGGCCGCCAGGCGAAGAGCAAGGCGAGGCTGTCCAGGTTCGAGGAGATGCAGTCCAGCGACTTCCAGAAGCGCAACGAGACCAATGAGATCTACATTCCGCCCGGCCCGCGCCTGGGCGACAAGGTGATCGAGTTCCACGGCGTGACCAAGCGCTTCGAGGACAAAGTGCTGTTCGAGGACCTTTCCTTCACCATCCCGACCGGTGCGATCGTCGGTATCATCGGCGGCAACGGCGCCGGCAAGTCGACGCTGTTCAAACTGGTGACCGGCAAGGAGCAGCCGGACGCCGGCGAGGTCGTGCTCGGCGACACCGTCAAGATCGCCTACGTCGAGCAGCTGCGTGACCACCTCGATGACAGCCAGACGGTATGGCAAGCGGTCTCCGATGGCCAGGACGTGCTCAACATCAACGGCTACGAGACCTCTTCGCGCGCCTACGTCGGCCGCTTCAACTTCAAGGGCACCGACCAGCAGAAATTCCTCTGCGACCTCTCGGGCGGCGAGCGCGGGCGGCTGCAACTGGCGCAAACGCTGAAGCAGGGCGCCAACGTGCTGCTGCTCGACGAGCCCTCCAACGACCTCGACATCGAGACCCTGCGTGCGCTCGAGGAGGCCCTGCTCGCCTTCCCTGGCTGCGCCATGGTGATCAGCCACGACCGCTGGTTCCTCGACCGCGTCGCCACCCACATCCTCGCCTACGAAGGCGACTCCCAGGTGACCTTCTTCGAGGGCTCCTATACCGAGTACGAAGCGGACTATCGCAAGCGGGTCGGCAGCGACGTACCGAAGAAGGTCAAGTACAAGCGCATCGACGCCTGAATACGCCTTCGTAGCCTGACGCGCCCGCTCATCGGCGGGCGCGGACGATAACCGTGGAGGTTCGGGCCGGAGCCCGGCTTAGTAGAGCGAGGGCTCGCCCTCGGGGCGCGTCTTGAAGCGGCGGTGCAGCCATAGGTACTGCTCGGGGTGCCGGCGGATCGCCTGTTCGATGAAGGCGTTGACCCGCGTGGCATCGGCTACGTCGTCACCGCTCGGATAGCCTTCCAGCGCAGGCAGGTACTCGAGGGTGTAGGTGTAGTCGTCGTCGTTACGATGGAACATCAGCGGCATCACCGGGGCCCCGGTCATTTTAGCGATCTTGGCGGTGAGCTTGATGGTCGCGGCATCGACGCCGAAGAACGGAGCGAACACACTGGCATCGCGGCCAAAATCCTGGTCGGGGGAATACCACACCGCATTGCCCGCCTTGATCCGCTTGACCACACCGCGCAGGTCGTGGCGATCGATCGCCTGCCCGAATATCCGATTGCGTGCGCGGGTCATGAACTTCTCGAACACCGGATTGTTGTGCTGGCGATAGACCACGTCGGCGTCGAAGAACAGCGAGTGCAGCGCACCACCGAGATCCAGGGTCGAGAAGTGGATGCCGATGATCAGCACCCCCTTGCCCTCGGCCTTGGCCCGCTCCATGTGCTCGGTACCCTTGAACACCACGCGATGGCGCATGTGCTCGGGATCGCGGCACCACCCCGTGGCGGTCTCGAGCACTCCGATGCCATTGGCGTGGAAGGTGCGCTTCACCAGCGCCTCTCGCTGGGCGTCATCGAGCTCGGGGAAGCACAGCCGCAGGTTGGTCTCGGTGATGTGGCGACGCCGCTTGAGCGTACGGTAGACGAGCTCTCCCAGCCCCTTGCCGACCCACAGTTTCAGCCGCCACGGCAGGAAAGCGCCGATGCGCATCGCAGCGATCATCGCCCAGGTGGGCCAGAAGCGGGGATGAAGGTGGCTTTGGGGATAGGGTTTCTTCTGCTTTGCCATGTGAAATCGCGTGCCATAGGTCGAAGGAACACCGCTCAGCCACGAACAACCGAGCGCGCCGCATTGTACCCATAAAGCGCGACGGATGCCGACGGCTCCAGGGCGAGAGCGCCTTAACCTACGCTCACGATCCGCGGCACCCGCGGCAGTATCCCGGTGAGCAGGGTGTAGCTGATCGTATCGCAGTGCCTGGCCACCTCGTCGACGCTGAGCTGCGAGCCATCCTCGGCCCGCCCCCAGAGCGTCACCTTGGCACCGATATCGGCAGTGGGGAGATCGGTGAGATCGACGGTGAGCATGTCCATCGACACCTTACCGGCAATCGCGGTGCGCCGACCATCGACCAGCACCGGCGTGCCGTCCACGGCGTGGCGGTCATAGCCATCGCCGTAGCCGCAGGCAACCACACCGATGCGCGTCTGCCGCGAGGCGATGAAGCGCCCGCCATAGCCGACCGGCTCGCCGGGCTCGACGCTGCGCACCGCGATCACTTCGCTCTCGAGCGTCATCACCGGGCGCAGCCGAGCGCTGAACGGGTTGGCGCGCTCGAGCGGATCGGCACCGTAGAGCATCAGCCCGGGCCGATGCCATTGCCCCCGCGCCCGAGCCAGGGCGAGCGTGGCCGGGGAGTTGGCCAGGCAGCACGGCACCTCGTAGCCTTCGGCCTCGAGCCGGTACCGCAGCGCCTCGATCTCGGCGAGCTGATGATTGGCGTAGGCCATGTCAACCCCGTCCGCGGTGGCGAAATGGGTGACCAGGTGGACGCCGCATACCTTGGGGCTGAGCGCGAGGCGCCGCCAATGGCGCACGAAATCCTCCGTGCCGAACCCTAGCCGGTGCATCCCTGAGTCGAACTTCAGCCAGGCATTGATCGGCCCGGGCAACCGGCTGCGCTCCACCGCTTCGATCTGCCAATCGCTGTGCAGCGTGGTCCAGAAGCCCTCCCGGGCGATGATCTCGAGCTCAGATTCCTCGAAGAATCCTTCGAGCAGCACGATCGGCTTATCGATGCCTCCTTCGCGCAGTTCGAGCGCCTCCTCGATGCAGGCCACTGCGAAAGCCGGGGCCAGGGGCTCGAGCGCGCGAGCGCAGGCGAGCGCGCCGTGACCATAGGCGTTGGCCTTGAGCACGGCCAGCGCGCGGCTTTCAGGAGCGCATTCGCAGGCGAGTCGGTAGTTGTGTCGGAGGGCATCGAGATCGAGCTTCGCGCGCAGCGGGCGGGCCATGGGGGTTCCTGAATGACTGAGGGGTGGCGAGAGTCGCATGCCGCCCGAGCAGGCGGGGACGAATCATCGCAGCTTTAGAACATTATTATTTTTCAACGCTCGCGCGATTGCACGGTGATTCCAAACGAAAGACCCGATCCATTGTGGATGGATCGGGTCTTTTGCCGTTACTACGCAGTAAAAACCTCTGCGCGGTAAGCGCTACTGCTGCATACCCATCTGGCTCAGGTCGATCTGCGCATCACCGATCGGCTGCTCGCCCTGGGCATCGATGCGTACGGGGCTGTCATCCACCACCAGCCAGCGATTGAGCACATCGAGGGTATCGACGTCGAGCACCCCGGCCTGCTGACGCAGGCTGAGCATGTTAAGCACGTAGTCATAGCGCGCGCTGGCGTAGTCGGAAAGCGCGGTATAATAGTTCTGCTGAGCGGTGAGCACGTCGAGGATGGTACGCGTTCCCGCGTCGTAGCCGTCCTGGGTCGCCTGCAGCGCGGCGCGGTTGGAAACGATCGCACGCTGGCGCGCCTCGACCGTGAGCACGTCGTTGTTGGCCTGGGCGAAGAAGGAGCTGACCTGCTGCACCGCGGTGCGCAGCTGCTCCTCGGCGGTGAACTGCGCCTGCTCGAGGGAGTAGGTGTTCTGGCGCACCTGGGCGCTGGTCGAACCCCCGGTGTAGATCGGTAAGGTGGCCTGCAGACCGATGCTGTTCGACTCGTCATAGCCGATGTAGTTGCTGCGGTTGCTGTCGCCGTACTGGTAGTTGGCGACCGCCGAGAGCGTCGGCAAGTGCCCGGCACGGGCGACTCGCACGTTCTCGCGGGCCAGATCGATGCCGGCACGGGCGGCGCGCAGCGCAAGGTTCTGGGTGCTGGCCATCTCGACCCAGGCCTGACGGCTGGTCGGCTCCGGCGGCTGGATCGGCAGCTCCTCGGACAGACGGTCGATGCTCGGATACTGCTTGCCGGTGAGCTGCTCGAGGGCTTCGAAGTTGACCCGCAGGATACTCTCCTGGGAGATCCGCTGTGCACGGGCGGAGTCGTAGGAGGCTTCGGCCTCGCGCACGTCGGTGGAGGCGATCACCCCGACGTCGAACTGCTCGCGGGTCTGGTCGAGCTGACGCTGGTAGGCCGTTTCGGCGGCGCGGTAGGTATCGAGCAGCTCCTTGGCGCGCAGAACCTCGAAATAGGCGCTGGCGACGTTGTAGAGCATCACCTGGCGGTTGTTGGAGAAGTTGAGCGCCTGCTGGGCGCTCTGCCGCTTGGCCGCCTGGAGGGTGTACCAGTTGGTCGCATCGAACAGCGACTGGGTCGCCTGCAGCTCGATCGCCGAGGAGTTGTAGGTGTTGTCACCACCGGAAGACAATCCATTGGCAGCGCGCGAGCTCTCACTGTTGGACACATGGTAGCGAGTGATGTTGCCGTTGGCGGTCACCTGCGGCAGCAAGCTGCCACGAGCGATCGCCTCGCCTTCCTGGGTCGCATTGACCCCGGCCCGGTCGGCCGCGAGGCTGGCATTGTTGAGCAGCGCATCCTGGGCGATCGTGAGCAGATCCGCCGCATGCGCTACCTGTGAAGCCATGGAGATCCCCAGAACCAACGGCAGCACTCTTAACGTCGACATCGATGCCATCCTATTTGTTGAGCTCTTCGCGTCTCTGTATTCGCCCGCGAATCGAAGGCTCGCCCTCGATGAGAACGCGGATAAAGTTAAATTGGCGAGAAGGTTATCACATCGTCTCGCACTTACATACATCCACGCATGTTAGTAAGCGAGTCATCAAGAAAACCCATCCCTGACAAGCGCATCCCGCCCGGCCAAATGGCCGGGCGGGATGGGAATGCTTGGAAAGGCCGCTCGATCACTCGAAGATGCTATCGAGGGTCAGCCCCTGCTTCTCGAGCATGCGACGCAGCTTCTTGAGCGCCTCGACCTGGATCTGGCGAACCCGCTCGCGGGTCAACCCGATCTCCTCGCCCACTTCCTCGAGGGTCGCC
This sequence comes from Halotalea alkalilenta, assembly GCF_001648175.1. Taxonomy (NCBI): domain Bacteria; kingdom Pseudomonadati; phylum Pseudomonadota; class Gammaproteobacteria; order Oceanospirillales; family Halomonadaceae; genus Halotalea; species Halotalea alkalilenta. The sequence goes on from NZ_CP015243.1 coordinate 3,800,251, forward strand.
GCTTCGTGGCCACGCAGCCCGAAACGCCGCACCACCACCTGCATCTGCTTATCGGAGAGTTCGGCGAGCCACTCGTCGACGTGCGCCTTGACGTCGAAGTCGACCAGATTGGACTCTGGCCCGGCTTCGTTCTCATCGGCGATGGTATCGATCAAAGGCTTGTCGCTTTCGGCACCGATCGGATAATCGACCGAAGAGACCCGCTCGTTGAGGCCGAGCATCTTCTTCACCGATTCGACCGGGCGGTCGAGATGGGCGGCTATGTCCTCGGCGGTGGCTTCGTGGTCGAGCTTCTGGGTCAGCTCCCGCGCGGCGCGCAGATAGACATTGAGCTCCTTGACCACGTGGATCGGCAGCCTGATGGTGCGGGTCTGGTTCATCAGCGCCCGCTCTATGGTCTGGCGAATCCACCACGTCGCGTAGGTGGAGAAGCGAAATCCACGCTCCGGATCGAACTTCTCCACCGCACGAATCAAGCCGAGGTTGCCCTCTTCGATCAAGTCGAGCAAGGTCAGCCCGCGATTGAGATAGCGCCGGGAAATCTTCACCACCAAGCGCAGGTTCGACTCGATCATGCGTTGGCGGCCGGCAGGATCACCCTTGCGCGCGAGACGACCGTAGTAAACCTCTTCCTCAGGTGTCAGCAGGGGAGAAAAGCCGATCTCGTTGAGATATATCTGGGTGGCGTCGAGGCTGCCGCTCTGGGCAGGGCGGTCGTCGCGATTGAGGGCGCGCTCGAAGGCGCCATCGTCCTCTTCGTCCTTTTCCTCGTCGTCCTGATCGAGTCCGAGGGCGCCGCGTTCATCGTCGACCTTGCTCTCTTCGAACTTGTCGTCGGTGAAGAACTCCGCGTTGGCGTTCTGCAGCTCACGTTCCTTCGTTCTAGCTACTGCGCACATGTCGATTCCCCTTCGTCCTTGGGGTGGTCGGTGCGAACGGGTTGCCCGGACGACGACCGAACACCTATGTGACAGCACCATGTCCTCGACTACCGACGCTTCCGCTCCTGGGTTCCTTCGGGGCGGAAGACGCGCTGGACATGGCGCCTACCCGTAGACCTCAGCGATCCGGCAAGAAAGTGATCGGATCCCTCGGCTGGCCATCCTGGCGTATCTCGAAATGCAGCTTGACCTGATCGGCCTCGGTGTCGCCCATCGTCGCGATCTGCTGTCCCGTCACCACGACCTCGTCCTCTTCCACGCTGAGTTCGGCGTTGTGTGCGTAAGCACTGAGGAATTGATCATTGTGCTTGATGATGACCAGATTGCCATAACCGCGGACGCCGCTGCCTGCGTAGACGACTATACCGGGACCTGCAGCGTAAACAGGTTGCCCCTTTTGACCCGCGATATCAATGCCCGCGGTGATATCAGTCCTGTCGGTGAAACGACCGACCAATCGTCCCTCGGTGGGCCACCGCCAGTCGATCTGGGTCGCCGGGGAATAGCGCCGATTCGGGTCGGCCTGGGGCGCTTGAGCGGTGGATGGCGCAGTGCTCGACGCCACCGGAGCCGGCGCGGGGGTCTCCGCTCCTGCCGCCGCACCGCTGGTTACAGCCGTAGCACCGCTGGATTGGACCACCTGCTGAGCGCCGCTCTGGGCGCCATCGCTGACCTGGGCGCCACCCTGGGGGGACCCTGCCGGCGAGGAGGAGAGCAGCCAGCTGTCGTCGTCACCCGCCGTGCCGGCCGCGGCACCGCCGAGGGGAATCGCCTGGGTACCGGTGGCGGAAGGTGCACTCGCCGCGGGGGCACCTGCACCTTCGCGCAGCCTGAGCCTCTGGCCGACGCTGATGATGTAGGGCGGCTGGATGTTGTTGAGCTGGGCAATCTGCTGGTAGTCGACGTTCTCGCGCCAGGCGATGCTGTAGAGCGTATCGCCGCTTCTCACCTGATAGGTGCCGTCGTCTTCCGGTGCATTGAGCGAGGCGTTCTCGACCAGCGGTACGCCGGTATTGCTCTGGCAGCCAGCCAGCAGTGCCACCGCGACGACCACGCCGAGCCCGGTGAGGCAGCGACGCTTGCCGCGGGCGAATTGAACCGTGAAAGACCTATCCATGCTTTCGTCCATCCTCGACATTCATCAATCTCCCCTTCGAACCACGTTTGTCGACCACCAGCACCAGCGCGAAGCCTGCCGCCATCAGAGCCAGTGCCGTGGGCAGCTGGGCGGAAACGCCGAACAGCTGCGCATAATCCCACGGCGTCAGGTAGTCATAGGCGAGCGGCACGCTCTCTCCTCGCGCATCGAGGGTGTAGCTGGTCATCTGCCGCCAGGGCCAGAGGATCGGCAGCGAGCCGATCAACAGGCCCACCGACCCGGCCAGGGTGGGACCATAATGGTGTCGGAACAGCCAGGACAAAAGCCGCGACGAAGTGAAAAGTCCCACCAGGCAGCCGAGCGCGAAGATCGACAGCACATCGAGGTCGAAGCTTTTCACTGCCCCCATCACCGTACCGTAGAGCCCCATCAGCAGCAGTAGGAAGGTCCCCGAAAGGCCCGGCAGCAGCATCGCGCTGATCGCCACCGCGCCGCCGATGAACAGCATCCCCGCGCCGCCGCCGCTCGGCAGCAGCCCCGGTAGCGACTGAGCGATGAACAGGCCGATCACCAGCGGCAGGCCGTGGATCATCCGCCACTCCCCCATCCTCCTCGCCACGATCACCGCCGAGGCCACCACCAGCCCGAAGAAGAAGGCATCGAGCAGCAGCGGATGCTCGACCATCAGCCAGGTGACCAGATGCGCCACGCTGACCAGGCTGACGCCGATGCCCAGCAGCAGCGGGAGCAGGAATCTGAAGTTCAGGAATCTCACCAACCCGCTCAGTCCCTCGCGCCGCCACACCGGAAAGGCGCCGGGGCCGAAGCGCCGGATGGTGTCGATCAGCTCTTCGTAGATACCGGTGACGATGGCGATGGTGCCTCCAGAGACACCCGGCACCGCGTCCGCGGCGCCCATCCCCATGCCTTTCAAGAAAAGTGGATACAGCCGTTTCACTCAATCACTCCCTCGATCAGGGGTACGAAACGCACCGGCTCCAGCCGCCGCAGCTGAACGCCGCGCGCGGTCTTGCGCGCGCGTACCAGCCACTGACGGCCGGCGTCCAAGCCATCGGCGCCTTGGAGCGGCGCGATCACCGCGCCGCCGGGGCGGAGCTGCTCGATCCACGCGGGGTGGATCTCAGTGGCACAGGCGGTGACCAGGATGGCATCGAAGGGCGCGGCAGCGGGCCAGCCCAGTCGGCCATCATCGTGGCGCAACCGCACGTTGTCCACGCCTAGCCCCTGAAGACGCGCCGCTGCTCTCGCGCTCAGCGCCTCGATCCGCTCGATGCTGTGGACGCAATCGAACAGCTGCGCCAACACCAGGGTCTGGTAGCCCGAACCGGTGCCGATCTCGAGCACCCGCCGGGGCGCTTCGCGCAGCGTGAGCTCGCTCATCCTCGCCACCATCCACGGCTGCGACAGGGTCTGCCCATGACCGATCGGTAACGAGTCGGCGCGATAGGCACGATCGGCGAACGCGGGCTCGACGAACAGATGCCGGGGCGCCCTGGAGAGAACCTCGAGCACCCGCGGATCGATGATGCCGGCCTCGGCGAGCGCGGCGACCATTCGATCACGGACCCGCTGCGAGGTGATCCCGATGCCCGCGATATCCTCATCGCTGAAGCGCGGTCTCATCCATTTCGACTCAGCGTGCAGCGGTGAAGGCCTCAAGCCATGCCTCCAGCGCTCCGAGCGTATCGTGGCGGGTGAGATCGACCAGCAAAGGGGTGATCGATACGTATCCCTGCTCGATCGCAGCGAAGTCGGTATCCGGCCCATCGTCTACGTTCTTGCCGGCGGCGGCGATCCAGTAGCGCTTCTCGCCACGCGGATCGATCACCTCGATCGGCATCACAGGCCCCGCCTCGCGATGCCCGAGGCGGGTGATGCGGATTCCCCGCAGCTCCTCCCAGGGAAGATCCGGCACATTGACGTTGAGCAGGCTGCGTGGCGGCAACGAGAGGGTCGCCGCCGCCCCGACCAGGCTTGCGGCGACCCTGCCGGCGGTGGCGAAATGGCGCCGGCCGGCGAGCGAGATGGCGATCGCCGGCATACCCAGCGATCGCCCCTCCATCGCCGCCGCCACGGTGCCCGAGTAGAGCACGTCATCGCCCAGGTTGGCGCCGTGGTTGATGCCGGAGACGACGATCTCGGGCCGTTCGTCCCAGAGCCCGCTGACCCCCAGGTAGACGCAGTCCGCCGGGGTACCGTCGACGCTGTAGAAGCCGCTGTCCAGGGCGCAGATCGCCAGCGGTTTGCTCAGCGTCAGCGAATTGCTCGCGCCGCTCTTGTCGCGATCAGGAGCGATCACTCTGAGCCGAGCGCTGGGGGTCAGCGCGTCGTGGAGCGCGCGCAGACCCGGCGCGTGGACGCCATCGTCGTTGGAGAGCAGTACTCTTCTCATCGGTGCTCCTATGGCGTGTTGAAAATTGGACGCCGGTTCAAAGCATCGGCGCGGTGATCAGCTCACGCAGCACCGCGGTGGCGTAGGCCCCCCGCACCAGCGAGAAATCGAGCCGCGCCCCGCCATCGATCGGTGTCCAACCCGGTTCGATCAAGCGCACGCGCAGCGCCCGCCGGGCCAGCTCGACGCCAGCCCGCTCGAGCCCCTCGATCAGAATCGCTTCATCGGCGACCTGGGCGCGCTCGAACGCCGCTGCTTCGCCCTCACTGCCAAGCCGTCCCCGGCCCCACAGCGGCGCGGTCGGATGGACATCGAACGCGCCGAGCCGCGCGGCAAGCGCGGCATCGTCTTCGGCGGTGGCGAGAAAGAGGCTACCGCTGCCGTCGAGGTTGAGCACCTCGCCCGGCAGCGCAACGTTCCAGAGCCCGGCGGCGACTCTTGCCGCCAGGGTGCGGTTGAACAGATAGCTGCGCGCGGTGGAGAGCAGCAGGCCGCCACGGTCGTCGCGCTTGCGCCAGCCTCGCGCGAGCAGCGCCCTGGCGCGGGGCAGGTTGGCGCCACCGTGACCGAAGCGCTGGGCGCCGAAATAGTTCGGCGCCCCGGTCTCGACCAGCGCTTGCCAGCGCGCCTCGACCGCTTCGCGATCGCTTTCAGCGAAACCGATCTCGAGCACGAAACGGTTGAGCCGATGGCTGCCGCGCTTGAGCTTGCGCGGGTGGCGATGAACCTCTAGGACCTTCACTCCCTCGCTCGCCAGCGCCTCCAGCTGCCCTGGGTCGGGCGTCTCGCGCAGCGGCGCCGAGAGCCACTGGCGGGTTACCGCGTGGCGATCCTTCAGCCCGCTGTAGCCGATCGCCGCTTCGGACACGCCCATGATGCGAGAGAGCAGCGATACCGCCCGTCTGGTATCGACCCCGCGTTTTTCGATCCAAAACCAGAGATGCTCGCCATCCCCCTGCGGCGAAAACCCGAATGACTCGATGACCACGAACGCCTCGGGCGTCGCCCGGAAACTGCCCGGCGCGGGCGCTTCGCCCAGCGCGCGGGGCCAGTCCGGCAGGGCGTCGGGGCTCACTGCCCGCCCCCGCTGCGGGGCGCCGCGGAAACGTCCGGCACCCAAATGAACTGCTCGTCGTTGCGTACCATGCCGAGATCGTTGCGCGCCCGCTCCTCGATCGCATCGAGCCCGGTCTTGAGGTCGACCACCTCAGCGGCCAGCTGGTCGTTGCGTTCGCGCAGCTTCTCGTTGTTCTGCTCGAGATCGGCGACCCGCGAAGAGATGGTACGCAGCTCGAGCAGCCCTCCCTCGCCCATCCACAGATGGTATTGAAGCAGCGCGATCAGCAACAGCAGTGCAAGGGAAAGCCATTTCAGCATCGAAAAACCGTCCATCCATTGTCAGCCTCACCGGCGAGCGGGCCGGGGGCGATTATGCCATTATCGCTCGCCGCGCGAGCGCCAAGACCCGCTTCAGCGGGAAAAGAAGCCGCTGGGCGGGCGGGCGATGGTTTCGCGATGCAGTGGGTATTCACCACGCCGCCGGTCAGTGTAGAAATATCGCAGGGTGGTCTCGACGGTAGGAAAGGAGAGCTCATCCCAGGGCACCTCGTGCTCCTCGAACAGCGCCACGTCCAGGCTCTCCGGTCCCGGCGCGTAGCCGCTCTTGAGTTCACCACGAAAGATCATGTAGACCTGATCGATGTGCGGCAGGTCGAACAGCGCGTAGAGCGAAAGCCCCCCGATCTCGGCGCAGGCCTCTTCCCGCGTCTCGCGGATGGCCGCCTCGAAAGTGGTCTCGGCGTTTTCCATGAATCCCGCCGGCAGGGTCCAGTAGCCACGGCGCGGGGTGATCGCCCGGCGGCAGAGCAGCACTCTGGAACCCGCATTGATCAGGGTGCCGGCGACGATTCTCGGGTTCTGGTAGTGAACCGTGGCACAGTTCGGGCAAACGTAGCGCTCCCGATCGTCCCCCTCGGGCACCATCCTCTCGACACGCGCACCGCAGTGACTGCAGAAATTCATTGGCCGAGGCTCTCCCTGCGGGACCCGGCGTCCACCTTGCCCACGGCCAGGACGGATCACCAGATGAAAGATGACGCTATGGTAGAGAATCGCACGCAGCTTGAAAAACTGCGCGGCCGACTCGCCCACTATCGCCCTCGTCGGCTGCCTGGTGACTGGCGCCGCGCCGCGGTGCTGATCGCCATCGTCGCCCGGGAGACACCCGCGCTGCTGCTCACTCTGCGCACCCAGGGCTTGAGCAGCCACGCAGGCCAGGTCGCTTTTCCCGGCGGCAAGCGCGACCCCGGCGAGAGCCTCGAGGCGTGCGCGCTGCGCGAAGCCTGGGAGGAGGTCGGGCTTGAACCCACACGGGTGGAACTGATCGGCCAGCTCAGCGAGGTGATCTCGCTTCACGGCATCGCGGTCACCCCCTTCGTCGGACTGGTACGCGAACCGCCGAGTTTCATCGCCAATCCCTATGAGGTGGCGTCAGTCTTCGAAGTGCCGCTATCGGCGCTGGCGGAAGACCCCCGCCAGCACACCGATGCCATCGAGCTGGAAGATGGCCTGACCCTGTTCGTTCCCAGCTATGCTTTCGATGGCTATACCCTTTGGGGGCTTTCGGCGATGATGGTGGTCGAGCTGCTCGACGCCGGCCTGGGTGTCGACATCGGTCTCGATCGCGCGCCTCCCGGGGCGCCGCTGCGCCGCTCGATGAGGCGGCGGCAATCCCCCTATCCGACGGACTACTGGCAATGAGCGCGCCCCACTCCCCCACGGCACCGGACTGGCTCGACGACGCCTGTCTCGATGCGCTGATCGACCAGCTCGCAGGCCAAGGCTATGCGCTGCTCGAGCACCAAGTGCCCGCCTCGCTCTGCCTGGCACTGGCCGAGGAGCTCGCCACCCTGCGCAGGCAACAAGCACTCCACGCCGCCGGCATCGGGCGTGGCAGCGAGCACGTGCTACGCCGGGACATCCGCAGTGATTCGATCCACTGGCTCGACCGCTCGACCCAGGCGCAGCGCGATTATTTCGCGCTGATGGAACACCTGCGCGAGGCGATCAACCGAGCGCTGTTCCTCGGCCTGTTCGAACTCGAGGCGCACTTCGCCCACTACCCGCCGGGCAGCTTCTACAAACCCCATCTCGACAGCTTCCGCGGACGCAGCAATCGAGTGATCTCGAGCGTGCTCTATCTCAACCCCGAATGGCCGCGGGATGCCGGTGGCGAGATGGTGATCTATCCATCCCAGCCGGAGTTCACCGATGCACCCGGCGAGCCTCTGGTACTGGTACGCCCGATGCTCGGCACGCTGGTCTGCTTTCTCTCCGAGACCATGCCGCACGAGGTGCTGCCGACCCGCCTGCCGCGCGCCAGCATCGCGGGATGGTTCCGCCGCAACGCATCGCTCAACGGCATGGTCGATCCCGCGCTCTAGCACTCCCTGCAGGACCCGACATTGCGGGTGATGGGTGGTTTTAGAACTCGTGCGCATCCCGATCCCGAGCCTGTCGAGGGATCGCGCGGTGGCGATGAGGCCGTGGTTCGAGACGCTCGTTCCTCGCGGGCTCACTTTGAGCGGATGTCGAAGAGCTCTCGCTCCCGACCATGAACGGGCTTTTCAGGAGCGGTTCGTCTCCGGCTGTTCATGAACACCGGTCATCGGTTCAGGCCCCTGCGGATCGAGCAGGCGCAGATTGGAGGCCGGTACCCCTTGCTCTGCCAGGTCACCTTCGATCTCGAGCGCCTGGCGCTCGGCGTGCTCGCGCTCGGCATTCTCCTCATGGGCCTCGGTCTCGGTCTCGGCCTGCTCCGCGCCCGCCATCAGCTCATCGGTGACCAGCAGTTCGGCACCAACCACCGATTGGGCCGGCTGCGGTGCGAACGGCGCCAGCGGCTGTGGCGCCGGTCGGCGCGAACGGCGCCAGGAGAAGAACAGCGCAAGCGAAAGCGCTACCGCGCCGAAGCCGAAGAACAATCCATCGTTGCCGACGTGCGCCATCAGCAGCGTGAGCAGAGGTGCCGAAATCGTGCAGCCGAGCGCGTTGATCAGCAGCATCCCCTGGCTCATACCGACCAGCGCGCTGGGTGGCGCACGGTCGGCGGAGTGGCCGACCGCTACCGGATAGAGCGAAAAGGCGCCGCCGCCATAGAGAAACAGCGCGACCGAGAGCGGCCAGTAGCCATAGGCGGCGAACGGCACCAGGAGTGCGAGCCCGACGAGGGCCGCGGTGATGATGATCAAGACCCGCTGGCGGTCGTGACGATCCGACCAGCGCCCGATCGGATACTGCAAGGCCATGCCTCCGACGATCACCGTCGCCATCAGCGTACCGATCTCGCTGAGCTGGTAGCCTCGACTCTGGAGGTAGAGCGGCAGCAGGCTGTAGAGCGCCGCGACCACCAGCCCCGAGCCGAAGCTCCCCACCACCCCGGTCGGCGTGATCTTGGCCAATCGCCAGGGCGATAGCGGCTCGGCATGCTCGATCAGCGGAGAGACCCGCGGGATGATCGCCATCGGCAGCAGCGACAGGGTGGCGAGGATGCCGATCAGCACGTAGGGCAGCGCGGCACCCGGCGCCTCGGGAGATTCGTCGAACAACCCGATCAGCAGCTGCCCGAGCGCCAGCGCGGCATACAGGGAGATCATGTAGAAAGCGAGGATTCGACCACGCATCGCGCGATCGCCGCCGGTCAAGAGCCAGCTCTCGATCACCAGGTACACCCCCACCGTGGCCCAGCCGCCGAAGAGCCGCAGCACGAACCACCAGCCGGCATCGAGCCACAGCGCCTGGGCCAGGGAGCTGGCGGCGACGATCGCGGCGAAACAAGCATAGGCACGAATGTGCCCGATCCGCAGCAGCAGCCGGTCGTTGAGCACGGCACCGAGACCCAGACCAATGTAGTAGGCAGCGGACACCAACCCGATCGCCTCGACCGACGCGCCGGAGGCGGACAGCCTGATCGTGACCAGGGTGGAGAGAAAGCCGTTGCCAAGGGCGAGGATGAAGAGCCCGAGCAAAGGGGGAAAGGTCAGAGCGAACAGCTGGCGAGCCATGAACGACCTCGTGCGATGGCATGGACGCCCAGCGCTGGAGATCGCCGATGGCATCGGCCGACCGTCCGCGACGGGACTTCAAAGCGGTGAGTAGCAGTGCGCGGGGAAGGGAAAATTCGCGCGGACTATACGCCGAGACGATGCTCTTGCCAATCTCCCCCGCGGCCTTCATTGACGATGAAGATAATTAGGAATCGTGCATTAGGGCGGCTCTGTAAAGCACAATGAGCGAGTATACTGCCCGCCCATGTTTCGTTAAGCTTCGACCAATCAATGCCTTTGAAAGAAAAACTCAATGCGGGAGCGATTCGCGCGCTGTGGAAACGCTTTTCCCGCTGGACGCCCGCCCGTCTATGGCGTTTGGCGAAAATCGTCGCGCCGCTGTATGCCCTGTTCGCCACCCGTGAACGACGAGTGACCCGCCAGAACCTGCGCCAGGCCTACCCCCACCTCGACGAGTCGGTACGACGGGAGATGGCCGCAACCAGCATTCTCCACAGCGTGGCACTGGCCTTCGAAGTCGGATTCGTCTGGCGCGGCGATCCGCAGAGCGTCGCCGATGCGGTCAAGCGGGTCGAGGGTTTCGAGCTGTTCGAGGAAGCACAGCGCGCGGGACGCGGAGTGATCGTACTCGCGCCCCACATCGGCAACTGGGAAATGGTCAACTTCTGGCTGTCGAGCAGGATGACCTTCACCGCGATGTACGACCCACCCCGCATTGCCGCCCTCGACGGCGTGATCCGCCATGGCCGCGAGCGGATGGGCGCGACATTGGTGCCGACCAACGCGCGCGGCGTCGCCAGTCTGCTCAAGGCGCTGAACCGTGCCGAGGCGATCGGTATCCTGCCCGACCAGGTACCCGATTGGGGCAGTGGAAAGTTCGCCGACTTCTTCGGCCACCCCGCCTATACCGCGACTTTGCTACCCAAGCTGGTTGCGCGCACCAATGCGCGCGTGGTGGTCGGCACGGCGCTGCGGCGCTGCAACCAGGGCGGCTTCACCCTGCACTTCATCGAGGCCGATCCTCGGGTCTACGATGCCGACGAAGCCGTCGCAGCCCTCGGAGTCAACAAAAGCGTAGAGCGCGCCATCGCATTGGCCCCTACCCAGTACCAGTGGGAATACAAGCGCTACAAGCGCACCCCAGGGCAGCTCGAAGAGGAACCGGGCTGGAAACAGCGCCGTTTCTATCGAATGAAAAAACGCTGAGCCCAAGCGGTGCCCTGTCGTCCCACTCGCTCAGCGGCGCCACTCCAGGTTTCGGCCCAGGCAGGTGCGCTCGAACAGCCTGAGCAACGCCGCCGCCGCCGGCGTGATTGGCGCATCGCGCAGCCTTACCGCATAGAAACGGGCGATCGGTAGCGCTTCGTCGAGCGCTACCTCGACTACACCAGCGAGCCCGTGGGCCAGCGCCATGCCTTCTGCGAATACCCCCACGATATCGCTCTGGGCGATCACGTTGAGACCGGTATTGAACGAGTCGGAGGTGATTCGGTTGGTTTCACGCAGGATCCCGCGCGAGGTCAAAAGCTCTTCCAACTCCCGGTAGTAACCGCTGCGACTGTGCGGCACCACCCAGTCGCAGCGGGCGAAGTCGTCGAGCCGGTCGGACCCCGCCAGCGGATGCCCCTTGCGCACGACCAGCCGGAATCGGCGATCGAACAGCCACTGGGCGGTAAGATCCTGATCGAGCGACGCCTTGAATACCGTATTGATCGCGAAATCGATCTCGCCGCCGCGCAAAAGCGGCCCCATCACCGACAGCTGCCCTTCGTTGATCGAAAGCGCGATGCTGGGATAGTCGGCGCGAAAGCGCGCGATCACTTCAGGCAGTAGCAGCCGAGCCACGGTGGCCGACAGCCCGATCCCCACCCTGCCTCGCCGAGAGCCCGAACACTGGCGCACGCTCTCCTGCGCACGTTCCAGCTGGGAGAGGATCAACCGCGCGTGCTCGGCCAGTGCCTGGCCGGCCGGCGTCAGGCTCGCGCCGCTGTGATGGCGCACCACCAGCGCCTCGCCAAGGCTCTCTTCCAACTCGCGCACCGCGCGAGTCAGACTCGGCTGCGAGATGCCGAGTTCACGTGCCGCGCCGCGAATGCTGCCTAGGCTCGCGACGGCGGCGAAGGCGCGCAGCTGGTTCAACTTCAGATTCAACTCAAGTCCTCGACTCTACCACCCCACGGCCTTCCCCGACGGGTGCATAAGCTGCGGCTATCACCAAGAAGGTAGTGCGATCTTTGCCTGCCGCCCTGGATGCCGTTAGATGGTGAGCGGTACAAGAAAAAAACTGGAGTCTAACCATGTCCTCTCCCGCGACCAAGGCGGCGCCATCCGCGCGTCTGCTCAACCGCATGCTCAACGGCATCGAACGGCTCGGCAACCGCCTGCCCGATCCGTTCATGATCTTCGTCTATCTCGGCCTGGTGGTGATTCTCACCTCGGTACTGATGTCGGCGTTCGATGCCAGTGTGGTCCATCCCAGCAGCGGCGACACCCTGGAAATCAGGAGCCTGCTCTCGGGCGAAGGCCTGCGCTTCATCTTCGGCTCGATGCTGACCAACTTCACAGGCTTCGCTCCGCTCGGCCTGGTGCTGGCGATGATGCTCGGCATCGGGCTCGCCGAAAAGCTCGGCATGCTCGAAGTGCTGATGCGCCGTACGGTACTCAACGCCCCGCGCGCCATCGTGACCTACGTGATCGCCTTGACCGCGATGCTCGGCAATCTCGCCTCCGATGCCGCCATGGTACTGCTGCCACCGCTTGCGGCGATGGTCTTCCATGCCATTGGCCGCCACCCGATCGCCGGACTGACCCTGGGCTTCGGCACCGCCGGCGCCGGTTTCACCGCCAACTTCCTGATCGTCGGCACCGATGCGCTGCTGTCCGGCATCTCCACCGCCGCCGCCCAGATCATCGAGCCGGGCTTCATCGTCACCCCGGTCGACAACTGGTACTTCAACAGCCTCTCGGTGGTGGTGCTGACCATCGTTGCGGCGCAGATCAACGACCGCTTGATCGAACCCCGCCTCGGTGAGTACCGCGGCGAAGCCACCCAGGTCGACTACCAGGAGCCGCCCCACGCCGGCCGCGCGCTGCGCAACGCAGGGATCACCGCGGTTTGCTACATCGCAGCGCTGGTGACTCTGGTCGCATGGCCCGGATCGCCGATGCGCAACGAGGAAGGGGGCCTTTTACCGTCGCCGTTCCTCTCCTCGATCATTCCCTTCATCCTGCTGTTTTTCATCGCCACAAGCGTCGCCTACGGAAAAACCACCGGGCAGATCAAAAGTGCCCACGACGTAGTGGTGAAGATGACCGAGGCGATTCGGGATCTGGCCGGCTATATCGTGCTGATCTTCGCCGCCGCCCAGTTCATCGCCTACTTCTCCTGGAGCCATATCGGCACCTGGGTCGCGATCCACGGTGCCGAGGTGCTGACCGAGATCGGCTTCACCGGTCTGCCGGTGATCCTGAGCTTCATCCTGCTCACCTCGATGCTCAACCTGCTGATCACCAGCGGCTCGGCGATGTGGGCGCTGATGGCGCCGGTCTCGATCCCGATGCTGATGCAGCTCGGCTACCACCCGGGCTTCATCCAGATGGCCTACCGCGTCGGCGACTCGTCGACCAACATCATCTCGCCGCTCAACCCCTACGTGATGGTGGTGCTTGGCTTCATGCGCCGCTATGACCCCGACGCGGGGCTCGGCACGCTGATTTCGCTGATGCTGCCCTATGCGATCTCGTTTTTGATCGTCTGGATGCTGATGCTGAGCGCCTTCGTACTGCTCGACCTGCCGTTCGGCCCCGGCATCTTCCCCATGCTCTAGTGCTTCGTCCACGAATGCTTCCATCCACTACGATCACGAGGAACATCCCTATGTTGACGAGCCTGGAGCAGGAACTCGCAGCACTTGCGCCACAGCTGCGCGACTGGCGGCGCGACTTCCACCGCCACGCCGAGCCTGGCTGGCTGGAGCTTCGCACCGCATCGATCGTCGCCGAGGAGCTCGACCGCCTTGGCTTCGAGCTCGCCGTCGGCCGCGATGTGGTGGCATCGCAAGCCCGCATGGGCCTGCCGGATGAGCAGACCCTGGCCCTTGCGGAGCACCGTGCGCTCGAGCAGGGCGCGGTGGCGCGCTGGCTGCCCGCTCTCAGCGGCGGCTTCACCGGGGTGGTGGCGACGCTGGACAGCGGCCGCCCGGGGCCTACGCTTGCGATTCGCGTCGATCTCGACGCACTCGACCTGGAGGAGTCCGGCGCAGCCGATCATCGCCCGCGCGCCGAAGGCTTCGCCTCGCTCAACCGCGGCGCGATGCATGCCTGTGGCCACGATGGCCACACCGCCATCGGCCTCGGCCTGGCGCGGCTGCTCAAGCGCTTCGAAGCCGAACTCCACGGCCGGATCAAGCTGATCTTCCAGCCCGCCGAAGAAGGCGTGCGCGGTGCCCGTTCGATGGTCGAAGCAGGCGTCGTCGACGATGTCGACCTGTTGATCGCAAGCCACATCGGTCTCGACCGCCCGCTCGGCGAGGTGGTCTGCGCCGCCGATGGTTTTCTCGCCACCACCAAGCTCGACGTCGAGTTCAAGGGCGTGCCCGCCCACGCCGGCGGGCGCCCCGAGGCCGGACGCAATGCCCTGCTCGCCGCCGCCCAGGCGGCACTGGGCCTGCACGCCATCGCCCCGCACAGCCTGGGCGCCTCACGGGTCAACGTAGGCGTACTGGAGGCCGGCAGCGGCCGCAACGTCATCGCCGCCGTGGCGCGAATGAAGATCGAAACCCGCGGCGAGTCGAGCGAGATCAACGCCTATGTCGAAGCCCGCGCTCGTGAGGTGATCGATGGCGCCGCCATCATTCACGGCGTCGAGGCCAGCGTCAGCGTCGCCGGCGGCGCCGATACCTGCAAGGCGAGCCCGGCGCTGGTCGAGCGAATCCGCACCCTGCTCGAAGGAGCGCCCGGCATCGACCGTCTGGTCACCACCGACCCCTCGCCGAGCGGCTCGGAGGATGCCACCTGCCTGATGGCGCGGGTCCAGGCGCGCGGCGGCCAGGCGACCTACATGATCTTCGGCACCGAGCTCGCCGCCGGGCACCATCACCAGCGTTTCGACTTCGACGAGCAAGTGCTGCCGCTGGCGGTACGCACGCTGTTGCTGCTCAGCCAGCAGCTCACCGCGCATCCCTTCGCTACCGCCCCAACCGACAGGAACCCGGCATGAACCAGCCATTCGACATCGATCCTACCGCCCGCCATCTAGAAAACCTGGTCGAAGCCAAGCGCGAGCGCTTCATCGACGCCGCCGACCGGGTCTGGGAAAGCGCCGAGACGCGCTTCGAGGAGCATCGCTCGCAGCAGACCCTGTGCGAGCTGCTCGAAGCCGAGGGGTTCCAACTCGAGCGAGGCGTCGGCGGCATCGACACCGCCTTCATCGCGAGCTTCGGCCAGGGAGAGCCGGTCATCGCCCTGCTCGGCGAATACGATGCGCTCGCCGGACTCAGCCAGGCCGGCGCGGAGAGTGCGCCAAGGGCGCTCACACCGAACGGCAACGGCCACGGCTGCGGCCATAACCTGCTCGGCGTCGCCGCGCTCGCCGGCGCCGTCGCCGCCCGGGACTGGCTGCTCGAGCAGGGCCTGATCGGCGCGGGGCGCTCGGGCACCCTGCGCTTTTACGGCTGCCCCGGCGAGGAAGGCGGTTCGGGCAAGACCTTCATGGTCCGCGAGGGGCTGTTCGACGATGTCGATCTCGCCCTCACCTGGCACCCCAATACCATGACCTGCGTGTTCTCGCAGCCGACCCTGGCCAACATCCAGGCCTACTTCCGCTTCAAGGGCCGCTCGGCCCATGCCGCCGCCTCGCCCCACCTGGGCCGCAGCGCATTGGATGCCGTCGAGCTGATGAACGTCGGCGCCAACTACCTGCGCGAACACATCTTGCCCGAGGCACGGCTGCACTACTCGCTGACCCAGACCGGAGGCGCCTCGCCCAACGTGGTCCAGGCCGATGCCGAAGTGCTCTATCTGGTTCGCGCCCCGGAGATGGAAGAAACCCAGGAGATCTTCGAGCGGCTCGAGCAGATCGCCCAGGGGGCCGCGCTGATGACCGGTACCCAGGTCGAGATGCGTTTCGACAAGGCATGCTCGAACTACCTGCCCAACCGCACCCTCGAAGACCGGCTGTACGCTCAGCTCCAACGCTTCGGCGCACCGGACTTCGACGATCGGGATCGTGAATTCGCCGCGCGCATCCATGCCACCCTGGGGGCGGATCAGCGCGCGGCCAACCTCGCCGAGATCCGCCGCCTCGCCGGCCCGGAGGGGCGTGCCTACCTCAAGCGCCTCGAGGGCCGACCGCTGGCCGAGGAGGTGCTGCCCTATGCCGTCGGCACCGGGCTGATGTTCGGCTCGACCGATGTCGGCGACGTCAGCTGGAAGGTGCCCACCGCGCAGTGCTTCGTCACCTGCCTGGCCCTCGGCACCCCGCTGCACACCTGGCAGGTGGTCTCCCAGGGACGCTCCTCGCTCGGCCACAAGGGCATGCTCCAGGCCGCCAAGGTGCTCGCCGCCACCGCGGTGGAGGCATTCACCGATGAAGCGCTGCGCCGACGCGCCCGCGCCGAACTCGACGAGGCACTCGAAGAGCGCCCCTATCGCTGTCCGATTCCGGCCGGGATCAGCCCTTCGCCGCTGAGCTGAGCGATACCGGGCTCGTCATCCGCCGGGATGGCGGCCGGGAACGGCGCGCTACAGACAGGGAAAGAGCGTAGCTGACTTCGAAGCCGGCCTGGGTTCAGTCGCGAAAATTGTTGTACTGCAGCGCCAGGTCCGGTCCCTGCTCGCCTTTGAGCAGTGCGATCACGGTCTGCAGATCGTCACGCTTCTTACCGGTGACGCGCACCTTGTCGCCCTGGATCTGGGCCTGCACCTTGAGCTTGGCATCCTTGATCAGCTTGACGATCGCCTTGGCGTCGGCCTGCTCGAGCCCTTGCTTGAGCTTGACCTCCTGGCGTGCCTTGACCCCGGAAAGCTGGGGCTCCTGCTCATCCATGCAGCGCGCATCGATACCGCGCTTGATCAGCTTGGCGCGCAGCACATCGAGCATCTGCTTGAGCTGGAAGTCGGCGTCCGCCTCGAGGCGCACGGTATCGCCTTCGATCTCGAAGCTGGCATCGACACCCTTGAAGTCGAAACGAGTCTCGACTTCGCGATTGGCCTGATCGACCGCATTGGTCGCCTCGTGCTTGTCGAACTCCGAGACGATGTCGAATGACGGCATGGAAACTCCCTCGTTGATGGTCTGGCTCGCCCCTTCCACTGCCTCGCTGCGAAAGGAGCCGGTACGGCTCGGATTCTAACTCATCGCGCCGGTTCCTCGCTGCCGCGCGCCCGGCTCGCTCCGGCTTTCGCAAAAGCCTAGAATGAGCCCACTTTCCGTACCTGGAGCCGCCATGACCACCACCGAACCGATCGCCACCACCCTTGATGACGACAATCCAGCGATGGCGCGCATCATCTACATCCTCTACCTGGTCAGCCTCGCCACCGGGATCACCGCGCTGGTCGGTCTGGTGATGGCCTACGTCTATGGCGGGCGCGCTTCGCCATGGATCACCGCCCACTATCGATTCCAGATTCGCACCTTCTGGATCGGCCTCGGCTACTTCATCATCGCGACGCTGCTTTCGCTAATCGGCGTAGGCCTGCTGCTGTTCCCCTTGGTCTACCTGTGGATCATCATCCGCTGCGCGCGCGGCTGGCGTGACCTGGAAAACCGCAGCGCGCCCGGCCAGCCGGACATCTGGCTCTACTGAGTGGCACGATGACATCTGCATTCGCGACGAAGCCGCCCCGCCGGGACCACGCACGCTTGGTCTACGTGCTCTACCTGCTCCAGCCGGTGACCGGGTTCACCGCGCTGGTGGGCATCGTCATCGCCCACCTCGCCCGCGCCTCGCACCCGCTCGAACGCGCCCATCGGCGCCGTCAGCTCGAGCTGTTCTGGGTCGGTTTCCCGCTTGGCCTGCTCTCCCTGGCACTGCTCGTCTGCGGTGCCTGGCGCACGCTCATCGTGCTGTTCGACGTGCGCATCGAGAGCAGCGACCTGCTGTTCTCGCTCTCGATGGTGGCGCTCGGCGCCACCTCTTCTGTCGCCCTGCTCTGCTGGTGGCTGGTCCAGTGCCTGCGCGGCTGGCGAGCGCTCGAGTCAGGTCTCCCCCCCGGCGGCTCGACCCTGGCCGCTCACTTCAAGTAACCCAACGGCAGTGCGGTAGTGTATTTGAGCTGCTCCATCGCGAAGCTCGAGCTCACGTCGGTCAGCCCCTCGATCTGGATCAGGCGCTTGTACACCGCGTCATAGGCGGCGATATCAGGCACCACGACGCGCAGCCAGTAGTCTATGTCTCCCGACATTCGATAGGCCTCGACCACCTCGTCGATCGCCTCGATCGCCCGCTGGAACTCGACCAGCCATTGGGCGCTGTGACTCCTGGTCCGGATCGACACCATTACGCTGACGGCTGCGTTGATCTTCTCACCATCGAGCAGCACCACCCGCCGGCGCACCACTCCCTCCGCCTCCAGCTTCTGTATCCGCCGCCAGCACGCGGTGGTGCCGAGCCCCACCCTTTCGGCAATCGCGCTGACGGGCAGGGTGGCATCCTGTTGAAGTGAATCAAGAATCCTTATATCCAATCGATCCACGAAAAAAATCTCCACATAACGATCAATGAAGAAAAATATTTCACATACGAAGCAGTTCCTCGACCAGATTGTCAAAAAAATTCTCAACCGATGGCGATAAGCTGGAACGCATTCCCAGCCGCCTAGATGGATGCGTTCGATGAACTCCCCGCGCCGCCACCCCAACACCACCCTGCTCCACTGCGGGCGCGATTCGCAGCGCTTCGATGGATTGGTCAACGTGCCCGTCTGCCGTGGCTCGACCCTGCTCGCCGAAAGCTTCGATGTCTGGGAGCGCGCCCGCCAGGGCGGCAACCCCTACGCCCACTATGGCCGCTTCGGCACTGCCACCACCCATGCGTTCGAGCGCGCGATCAATGAACTGGAAGGCGGCCATGGGTCACGGGTGTTTCCCTCCGGGCTCTCGGCCTGCACCCACGCCCTGCTCGCCTTCCTTTCCAGTGGCGACCATGCGCTTTTCAGCGACAGCGTCTATGGCCCGACACGGGTGTTCGCCGAGCGGGTACTCAAACGCCTTGGCGTCGCCGTCGACTATTTCGATCCATGCGACCCCGAAGACCTGGCCCGGCAGCTGCGCGACAGCACTCGCCTGGTATTCGTCGAGGCCCCCGGCTCGCTGACGTTTGAGATGATCGATCTGCCCCGCGTCTGCGCCATCGCTCACAGCGCCTCGGCCATCGTGGTGATGGACAACACCTGGGCGACACCGCTGGGCTGCAGACCCTTCGAACTCGGCGTCGATGTGTCGCTGCATGCGGCGACCAAGTACATCGTCGGCCACTCGGATGCGCTGCTCGGCGTCGCCACCGCCACGACTGATGCCTGGGAGCGACTGCGCGACGGCGCCCAGGACTTCGGCGAGACCGCAGGCCCCGACGATCTCTACCTCGCGCTGCGCGGCCTGCGGACCCTGGGCGTGCGGCTCGAACGCCACGCCGCCAACGCCCGCTGCTTGGTCGACCAGTTGGCTGACCATCCGATGATCGCCTCGGTCCATTACCCCGCATCGCCGCGAGACCCAGGCTATGCGCTTTGGCAGCGCGACTTCGACGGTGCCAGCGGGCTATTCGGTGTGCGGCTGAAGACCACCGAGCGCGACGCCATCGAGCGCTTCTTCGATCGCCTCGAGCTGTTCGGCATCGGGCTCTCTTGGGGAGGGTTCGAAAGCCTCGCGCTACCGGTGGGCACGCCATTGCGCAGCCGCGCTCAGGCCAATGGGGAAGGTTATCTGGTTCGCTTCCATGCCGGTCTCGAGCAGGCCTGCGATTTACTGGCCGACCTCGATCAGGCGCTCGCCGCGCTCGACCCAAGGGTCAGCGTGGCAGTACCGTCAGCGGTGAATGCCAGCGCCGGCTGACCATGAACGAATCAGGATCCGCGGCGGTCCAGATGGGCCTGGCGGGCGGCGACTTCGTACAGGCTCGACCAATCCTTGTCGCCATCGCCGTTGGCCAGCCCGTCGAGCATCCGCGCGTTGACCGCCGCGGCCAGCGGTAGCGGCACCCGGGCCTGGTCGGCAGCGCTCAGCGCCAGACCGATGTCCTTGTGGCCGAGACGCAGCGAAAAGCCCGCTGGTTCGAACGCGCGCGCCTTGATCAGGGCGCCGTAGCCTTGGTAGGCGGGCGCGGCGAACAGCGTCTGGGTGACCACCTCGATGAACTCCGCGGCTTCGATGCCGTGGGCCTCGGCCAGGCTGGTCGCTTCGGCGAGTGATTCGATCGCGACGCCGAGCATGAAGTTGGCCCCGATCTTGACCACGTTGGCCTGCTCAGGGACATCGCCGATCGGCCAGATCCTGACGCTCGCCGCCTTGAGCAGCGGCCAGACCGCCTCGACCTGGACGGGCGGCCCCGCCACCAGCAGGTTCAGCTCCCCGCGCTCGGCCACCTCCGGGCGACCCAGCACGGGCGCGGCGACGTAGCCTTGGCCGAGCTTGGCATGCAGCTTGGCCAGGGTCGCTGCGAACGGCACCGAGACCGTCGCCATATTGACGTGGATGGCATCGCGGCGCATCGCCTCCAATGCGCCGCCTTCGAGCATCACCTCGCGCAGCGCGCGATCGTCGGCGAGCATACTGACCACCACATCAGCGCGCTTGACCGCCTCGGCCGGGCTCTTGGCGAGCTTGCCGCCGGCATCGACGAGGGCCTCGAGCGACGCCGGGGAGCGATTCCAGAGCGTAAGCTCGAAGCCCGCCTCGAGCAGTACCTTGGCAATCGCCCTCCCCATCCTGCCCAGTCCCAAGAATGCGATTTTCATTGTTCACTCCTTTTCAGCTTTGCTAAGGGGGTATCGACGCTCGGCCCCATCGAACAGCGAAACCAACCATTCGAGCCCGGCGGCGACCCTTGGGTCGCGCTCGAGCCTCGGCGCATGCAGCAGCCACAGCGGCAGCGGCGCAGCCATCGCACCGCTGCACTCGACCAATTTGCCCTCGACGAGCGCCGGTTCGGCGCAGTCGCGCGGCAGCTGAACGACGCCGGTGCCAGCGATCGCCGCTTCAAGTGCGATATCGAAGCCCTCGACCCGCACTCCCGGAGAGGATGCCAAGCGCCGTATCTCACCGGCGATGATGAACGAAAGCGGCAACGGTGCCGCATCCCGGCTGTCGATCACAGCCACCGTCGGCAGCTCGGCGAGCCCTTCGATCCCACCGCCTGGCCCGGCGGCGATCACCCCGGGCGCGGCGCAGGTGACCATCTCAAGCTCGCCGAGCGCACGCTGCTCGAGCGTGCTGTCGCGAGCCACTCCGGCCCACAGTGCGCAGTCGATATCCGGCTCGAGCAGATCTTCCCAGCGCTCGCGGATCAGCAGTCTCAGTTCGATACCGGGCTGGGCGGCGATGAATCCGGGCAGCGCGGGCGCAAGCCGATGACGGGCCAGATGGCCCGGCGCCGCTATGCTCAGGCTGCCGCGAGCAAGACCCGGCTCGAACTCCGCTTCGATCTGACCGTGAAGCGCAAGCAGCTCTCGGCAGCGCAGGTGGTAGCGACGCCCCTCCTCGGTGGGCTCGACCCATCGGGTAGTGCGCTCGAGCAGCTTGAGGCCGAGGCGTTCCTCCAGATGGCGCACGGTGCGCGTCACCGTCGAGCGCGGAATTCCAAGCTCGCGCGCAGCGGCGGAGAAACTGCGCCGCTCCACCACGCGCCCGAACACCTCCATCGACTTCAGACGGTCCATCCGTGCGCCTCGCTGCGGCCATGTTGGGAAACGGGCATCCCGCCCGTCCGGGTCGGCTTGGCGAGGATTCACGCCCAGTCGCCGCCTCGCCAGCTGAGCGTAGTGCGCCCCCGCTCTTCTGACCATATTGACGCTTGACCGCCCAGCCGGCCAGCGACGACACTGTCGAGACTTCGCCGCATCGAGGCGAAGCGTAACGCTTGACGGGGTGCCGGTGGATGCCGGCTGAGATCGCGCCAGGGCCACAGGCCCCAGCGCGGGTCCCGCCGAACCTGATCCGGGTGAAGCCTGAACGTGTGATCACGTCATGGCCTGTACCGGCGTAGGGATCAAGCGGCGCCCCCGCCCCATCGCTCTTCGCGCCCCCACTCCCTTCGCTCCCGGATCCTCGACCGCCACGGGAGTGATCGTGCCAAACCCTTTCGACCGCCTCATCGAGGCCTGCCATCACGACTGGCGCGCCTACATCGAGCATGAGTTCGTCCGCCGACTCGGCGATGGCAGCCTGCCCGAAGCCAGCTTTCGCCACTATCTCGAACAGGACTATCTGTTCCTCGGCCACTTCGCCCGCGCTTGGGCGCTGGCGCTGTACAAAAGCCGCGATTTCGACGAGCTGCGCGGCGCCTTCGATCGACTGAAGACGATCGTCGACCTGGAACTCGGCCTGCACCTCGACTACTGCGCTCAATGGGGCATCGACGTCGCCACCCTCGATGCGCTCCCCGAAACCCGCGCCACCCTCGCCTATACCCGCTACGTGCTCGACGCCGGCGCTCGGGGCGATCTCCTCGAACTGCGCGTGGCGCTAGCGCCCTGCCTGGTCGGCTATGCGCGGATCGGCAAGTGGCTGGCGTCACGCGCCGAGACCCGCCTGGAGGGCAACCCGTACGCGGCCTGGATCGAGATGTACACCGACGACGCCTACCTCAGCGCGGCGAGCGAGGAGGAAGCCTGGCTCGACCAGGCGCTGGCCGAACAACCAGCCAAGCGAATCGCCGAGCTCGAGGTCGTGTTCCGGGACGCGACCCGGCTCGAGATCGACTTCTGGCAAATGGGACTCGAGCGCCACGCTTGAGTCCACGACCACGCAGACCCCAGGGAGATGACCAATGAGCACCGAAAGCGCCCACCCCAAGGGTAAGTCACGTACCCAGCACTTCCTCGCCGAAAAGGCCGAGGTCGACCAGGCGGCGATCGCCCCCCTGCCCGCCTCGCGCAAGGTCTACATCGAGGGTTCGCGTCCCGACATCCGAGTACCGATGCGCGAGATCAGCCAATCGCCCACCACCACCAGCGCAGGGCTGGAGGAGAATCCACCGCTGCTGGTCTACGATACCTCCGGCCCCTACACCGATCCCGAGGCATCGATCGACATCCGCCGCGGACTGCCTGAACTGCGCCGGCGCTGGATCGACCAGCGCGATGATTGCGAATGGCTCGACGACCTGAGCTCGGAGTACGGCCGGCGCCGCGCCAACGACCCGCAGTTGGCACCGCTGCGCTTCGAGCTCAAGCGCACTCCGCGGCGTGCCAAGCCCGGGCGCAACGTCACCCAGCTGCACTACGCCCGCCAGGGCATCATCACGCCGGAGATGGAGTTCATCGCGCTGCGCGAGAATCAGCGCCGCCTGGCGATCCGCAGCAAGGTCTCCGAGGAGGAGCTGGCCCATCAGCACCCCGGTGAATCCTTCGGCGCAAGCATCCTCGAGGACATCACCCCTGAGTTCGTCCGTGCCGAAGTCGCCCGCGGTCGGGCGATCATCCCGGCCAACGTCAATCACCCAGAACTCGAGCCGATGATCATCGGCCGCAACTTCCTGGTGAAGATCAACGGCAATCTCGGCAACTCGGCGCTCTCCTCCTCGATCGAGGAGGAGGTCGACAAGATGACCTGGGGAATCCGCTGGGGCGCCGACACGATCATGGATCTTTCCACCGGCAAGAATATCCATGAGACACGCGAGTGGATCATTCGCAACTCGCCGGTGCCGATCGGCACGGTGCCGATCTACCAGGCGCTGGAAAAGGTCGCAGGGGTAGCGGAGAACCTCACTTGGGAGCTGTTCCGCGACACGCTGATCGAGCAGGCCGAACAGGGTGTCGACTACTTCACGCTCCATGCCGGCGTGCTGCTGCGCTATGTGCCGCTCACCGCGAAGCGCACCACTGGCATCGTATCGCGCGGCGGCTCGATCATGGCGAAGTGGTGCCTCGCCCATCATCGCGAAAACTTCCTCTATACCCACTTCGACGAGATCTGCGAGATCATGAAGGCCTACGATGTCTCGTTCTCGCTCGGTGACGGCCTGCGCCCGGGGTCGATCCGCGATGCCAACGACGAGGCCCAGTTCGCTGAACTCGAGACCCTTGGCGAGCTGACCCGGATCGCCTGGAAGCACGACGTACAGGTGATGATCGAAGGCCCCGGCCACGTGCCGATGCAGTTGATCAAGGAGAACATGGACAAGCAGCTCGAGTGCTGCGACGAGGCCCCCTTCTATACCCTGGGGCCGCTGGTCACCGACATCGCTCCCGGCTACGACCACATCACTTCAGGCATCGGCGCGGCGCAGATCGGCTGGTACGGCTGCGCGATGCTCTGCTACGTGACACCGAAGGAGCACCTCGGCCTGCCCGACAAGGACGACGTCAAGACCGGGATCATCACCTACAAGATCGCCGCTCACGCCGCCGATCTTGCCAAGGGGCATCCCGGCGCGCAGCGCCGCGACAACGCCCTGTCCAAGGCCCGCTTCGAGTTCCGCTGGGAGGATCAGTTCAACCTGGGGCTCGATCCCGACACCGCACGCGCCTTCCATGACGAGACCCTGCCCAAGGACTCGGCCAAGGTGGCGCACTTCTGCTCGATGTGCGGGCCGAAGTTCTGTTCGATGAAGATCACCCAGGAGGTCCGCGATCGATTCGGCGACGGATCCGGTATCGAGGCGCTACCCGAGGAAGCGGTGGAGGGCATGCGTGGCCAGGCAGAGCGCTTTCGCGAAGAAGGAGGCGAGCTCTACCGCGAGGTGTGATTCCACCCGTGCCGTCGCAGTGCGCTCCCGGGGGCGAAGGGGGCGCCTGCAGTGACTATCGAAAGGGACTATCGAAAGGGGATATCAAAAGAAACTATCACAGAGACTATCGACAAGGCAGAGCGGCGGGAGGCTGAGTGATCAGCGCTGCTGCTCGGCGTCGAGCCGCCGATTGCGCCGCCAGCCCTGGAACAGGCTGAACGCCATGCAGCCGGCGAAGACCAGCAGCAGACGGACGAAAGAGAAGGAGTAGCTGAGCCACCAGGCGACCAGTCCTTCGAGCATGAAACACCACAGCGCCATGAACACCGCGGCGGCGATGAACTCTTTGATGCCATAGCGGCGTACCGGCAGCTCGGGTTTTTCACTCATCGGGCTCAGAGCCTCTCTCGACCAGGCGGGGCGCCCATTCTAGGTGCTGAGCACGAAGGCGTCGAGCGGGGCGGAAAGCGCCGCACGACTAGCGTCGATCATGGGGCGGATCATCCCTGCTGCCGCGAACGAAAGCGAAGATCGCCCAGATCGTTCCCAGCCAGGCGAGCGCAGCTACCGACAGACAAACCATCGTCATGATTGCGTTCTCGCATAGCGCTCGGCGGCCATTCGCCGGGCGCTATGCGGCCCGCGCCTAGGCGCCTGCGTTGAGTGGACCAGCCGACAGGGCTCGGAATCCCGGCGTCGTGCGAGCAAGGGCTCAGTGGGGGAGCTGGTGGATCATCCACCTTGCGCCCTCAGCCGTCGTCGGCATCTCCACGGCTACGCATCGAGCAATGGGTGAAGATACAGACGAACACGACCATGAGAGTCCAGCCGACCAGTAAGACTGTCGTACAGGCCATCACGCCATACTCCCCAGCACTCGAACGGATGCAGCCGGAAATGAGCAACGCTGTGTCGCGTCAACGAGCGTCGGTTCAGGAGCAGGGAATCGCGCATGGCCACCGACCCAGCTCCTATCGGCCGACCAGCCGAGTGACTTTAGGGCTGTTTTCACCGATCGTTCTCCCCGTCGACGATCCGCGAGGGGTGGCCGCTGGCTCGCGTGCCGGGCACCCGTGAACGGATGGGACAGGATGCGCTAGCCCCCATCGGCAACCTCCTCTTTCTTGTACGGTTGTATTCAGGCCGATGGCCTGGTTCAAAAGCGCGCGAACCCTTTGACTCGAAAGCGCCTCGAGCCATGCACTAACCAGCGGATGCGAACAGCGCGCTGACCTTGTCGATATCGCCCTGCTCGAGCACGCCCGCCTGCCAGCGCAGCGACAGCCAGGCGAGCAGCTGGTCGTAGCGCGCGCGCTGGAAGTCGCGCATCGACTCGAAACGCTGGCGTTCGGCGTCCAGCGCATCGAGGTTGGTACGCTCGCCGCCAAGGATGCTGCGCCGGGTGGCCTCGAGCCGCTGGCTCGCGGCGCTCACCGCTTGGGCATAGGCATCGCTTCTTCGTTGGCTGCTGAGCAGGGTGCGGTACTGCCGCTCGAGATCGTTGAGCAATTCGCGCGTCGTACCATCGAGCCGATGGATGGCTTCCTCCAGCTCCGCCTGGGCCTGGTCACTGGCAGCGGAGACCCGACCGCCGGCATAGATCGGCAGGTTGACCTCGACCCCGAGGCTGTCGGTGTCGTAGCGCTGGCCGACCTGGTTCTCGGCGCTCGAATCGTTGAGCTGGCGCCGCGCATAGACTCGCATGCTCGGCAAGTGGCCGGCGCGCGCGGCCTTGACCTGCTGCCTGGACGCCTCGAGCAGGCGGCGGCCGGCGGCGAGCTCTGGGTTGCGCTTGAGCGCGAGCTGCTGCCACTGATCGAGCGGGCGCTCGGCATCGAGCGCAAGCGATGCGGATTGATTCAACCTGGCAAGCGGTGCGTCGAGCAGCACCGCACCGGTCAGCACGCGCAGTGCGTTGCGGGCATCGAGCAGTGCGTCGTGGGCCTGGATCTCCTCGGCCTCGACCACTCGCAGCCGGGCCTCGATCTCGAGTTGGTCGGTGCGGGTGCCCTCCCCACCGGCGACGAAGGCCGCCGCCCGGAGCGTATCCTCCTCCAGCGAGCGGCGCTGGGTCTCGGCGAGCGCCAATTGGTCCTCGGCGTAGAGCACCGCGGTATAGGCTTCGAGCACCCTCACCGCCAGGGCCTGCCGCGCCCGTTCCAGGGTCAGCCCGGCGGCTTGCGCCCTGGCCTGGCCTTCACGGTACTGGGCATAGGCCGCCGCATCGAACAGCGGCTGGGTCAGAGTGAAAGCGGAGGAATAGCTCGAGTAGTCGAGATCGCTGGTGATCTCTCCCGCCGCGGTGTCCTGGCGAACCTCCGACCAGTTCCTTGCCCGCGAGTAGCGATAGCTCAGGTTGGGCAAGAGCCCGGCGCGTCCAAGCGCGCGCTCCTCGACATCGGCACGGCTTCGCTCGCGGGCGGCAAGCCAGGTGGGGTCCATCACCAGCGCCATCCGGTAGGCCATGGCGAAATCGACACTCTCAGGCTCCACCGCCATGGCGTTGGGCACCCGCTGGAGCAGGGCGAAGGCGATCAGCGCGAGCAGCAGCGGCAGTGGGCCGAACCATCCCGAACGACAGCCGTTCATGCATCGCCCCAAGCGGTGCGGGCGCGATCGAGCAGCGGCTTGAACAGGTAGTTGAGCAACGAGCGCTCGCCGGTGCGGACGAACACTTCGACCGGCATACCCGCGCGCAGCATCCGCCCATCTAGCCGCGCCAGCTGTTCGGGTCCTACCTCGACCCGGACGCGATAGAACGGCATGCCACTGCGCTCATCCTCGAGGCGATCAGCAGAGACCAGCGTCACCTCGCCCTCGAGACGCGGAGTGCTGCTGCGATCGAAGGCGGTGAAGGCAAGCTCCACCGGCAGGCCCGCCACCACCTTGTCGATGCTCTCGACCGCGAGCTGGCCTTCGACGGTGAGCGGCCGCTCCAGCGGTACGATCTCCATCAGCCGGGCGCCGGGCTGCACCACGCCGCCAACGGTATGCAGCGAAAGCCCCACCACGGTGCCGTCGACCGGCGCGCGGACCACCTGGTGCGCCAGCTCGAATTCGGCCGCAGCGCGGCGCTGGACCAGCTGGTCGAGCTGGCCACGGACATCGGCAAGATCACCACGCACTTCCTGCTGGAAGACGTCACGACGACTGCGCGCGCGCAGCTCGAGCTCATTGATCTGTTCACGGGTCTGGCCCAGGGCACCAAGGTCGCTTGCGATCTCACCATCGAGCTGACTGCGCTGGCGATCGAGCTCGAGCAGCCGGTTGCGCGGCACGTAGCCCTCATCGGCCAGACCGCTGAGATTGCGCCACTGCTGCTCGAGCACCGCGCGCTGGGAGCGCCGGGCGGTCAGCGACGACTCGATCCCGGCCAGCGCCGCGCGCTGGCCGGCGAGCGAGGCCTGGATCCCGGCCAGTTCGCCCTCGAGCGCGGCACGGCGGCTGTCGAACAAAGCGCGCTGGAGCTCGAAGGCGCTGTCACCCTCGATGGAGAGACCCAGTGGCGCGACCACGCCATCCAGCCCATCACGCTCGGCGATGAGCCGCGCCTCACGCGCTCTCAGCACCTCGAGCTGGCCATCGATGTCGCCGAGTGCGCTGACCGCCCGGGTGGGGTCGAAGTGCACCAGCGGCTGGCCCGCGCTCACCCGGTCGCCTTCACCGACCGAAAGCGTCTCGACCACGCCGCCGCCGAGGCTTTCGACCGCCTGCCGCTCGCCGGCCACCATCACGGTGCCAGGCATGTTGATGCCGTTATCGAGCGGTGCCAGCGCCGCCCAGGCGAGGAAGCCGCCGAATCCCGCCAGCAGCAGCCACCAGCCCAGCCGCGCAGGATGCCGCTGCTCCAGCCGTGCCGGCTCGCCCGCCAGCGCCTGCCAATCCGGTAGCGCTTTTGCCTCGCTGCCGCGTTCGATATCGCTCGGGTGCTCGACTTTCATTCCTGGGCTCCCGGCGTACGTCCACCGAGGGTGACACTCGCCATCTGATAGCTCCCTGCCGCCGACCCCATCGGCGTGACCTTCGGCTGGCTCCCCGCGCCGTTGCCGCGCAGCCGCGCCAGCACCTCCTGGGTCGCTCCGCTCAGCTGCAGCTGGCCAGCCTTGAGCACCAGAAGCCGCGTGGTCGCGGCCAGCACCTTGGGCCGGTGGGTGATCACCACCACGCTGACGCCCTGCTCGCGCAGCCGCGCGAGCGCTTCGAGCAAAGCGGTTTCTCCAGCCTCATCGAGGCTGGCATTGGGCTCGTCGAGCACCACCAGCCGCGGCGGCCCGTAGAGCGCTCGCGCCAGTGCGATACGCTGGCGCTGGCCGCCGGAGAGGCCGAGGCCACCGACACCGAGCGGGGTGTCGTAGCCTTGGGGCAAGGAGAGGACCAGCTCGTGGGCACCCGCCAGCCGAGCCGCCGCCACCACCCGCGCAGCGTCCGCATCGGGCTCATCGCTCGGTTCGGCGAAGCGCGAGATATTCTCCGCCACCGTGCCAGCGAACAGCTCGACATCCTGCGGCAGGTAGCCGATGTACCCGCCCAGTCGCTCACGCTCCCACTGCTGGATATCGCCGCCGTCGAGGCGCACCTTGCCGATCCGGGCCCGCCAGACCCCGACCATCAGCCGGGCGAGGGTCGACTTGCCGGAACCGGAGGGCCCGATCACTCCGAGCACCTCTCCCGCTGGCAGCTCGAAGCTCAGATTGACCACCGACGGGAGCTGAGCCACCGGCGGCACCGCGGTGACCCCTTCGAAGCGCAATACGCCGCTGGGGGGCGGCAGCGGCAGACCCTGAGCGCGCAGCGGATGTTCATCGAGCAGCGTCTTGAGCCGCTGGTAGGCGAGCCGTGTGCCGCTCCACTGCCGCCAGGCGGTGATCACCATATCGATCGGACTCAGCACCCGGCCCATCAGGATCGAGCCGGCGATCATCATTCCCGGGCTGATTCGCCCCTCGATCGCAAGCCAGGCGCCAAGCCCCAGCACCAGCGACTGCAGCGCGATACGCAGGCTCTTGGAGATCGCGCTGATCAAGGCGGTGCGTTCGCTGGCCAGCGCCTGGCGCCAGACATAGCCGCGATGCATCACCCGCCAGCGCCGCAGCAGCCGCCCGAGCATGCCCATCGACTCGATCGCATCCACGTTGCGCAGCTGCCCCTCGACGCTGGCGTTGGCCCGCACCGAAAGCGTTCCCGCCTCTGCCAGCGGCCGGCGCGACAGCCACTCGTTGAGCCAGGCCAACGCGATCAACAGCGCCGCACCGACGGTGGCAAGCACGCCGAGCCAGGGGTGGAACAGGTACATCACCAGCAGGTAGAGCGGAAACCAGGGCGCATCGAAAAAGGCGAACACCGCATTGCCGGTGAGGAACTGGCGCAGTGCGTTGAGATCGTTGATCGCCTGGCCGGCGCTGGCCTGGCCACCGGCCAGGCCGCGCTCGAACGCGGCCTGATGGACCCGCGCGCCGAGCAGTGCATCGAAGCGCGAGCCGATCTGGATCACCGTCAGGCTCCTGACGTACTCCATCGCCCCCATCAGCGCGAGCAGGCCGATCGCGATCAACGTCAGCATCAACAGGGTGAATTCGTTGCCGGAGGCGAGCACCCGATCGTAGACCTGGAGCATGTAGAGCGCCGGCACCAGCATCAGCAGATTGATCACTGCGCTGAACGCGCCGATGCTGCGCAATCCACCGCGGTGGCAGGTCAGCGCAGCGCGAATCTCATCCTTGGGCGGGGCGGCGCCGGAGACATGGCTTGGAGGGTTCATCGATGTGCTCGCTGGTCGACTTGCAGACGAAATCTGGCGCGAAACGCGCGATTGGCGCGGACGATCATCCGCGCCGATACGACAAAATACAATGAGACTTCTTCTCATTGTAAGGTCGCACGGCGAACCTCCCGTGCGACCCTTGCCCTACTAGGCGAACCCGGTAGGGATCACCACCATCCGCCTAGGATCAGGCGGCCAGCGCCAGATCGGCATCGGTGGCGGACGCAGTGCCGACCAGCGAGGCGATCGATGCATCGACGTCGAGCCCGTTGTCGATCAGCGCCTGGACCAGCCCACCGTTGGTGCCGGTACCGATGCTATCGTCAGCGCCGACCACCGAACCGTTCATCAAGCCCCAGATGACATCGTGGACATCGTTGGTGCGCCCTTCGGAGACGTCGCCGGTGATCGCCTCATCGAAGGTGAAGGTGATGAAGGCATCCGCTACCGAGCCATCCGAATTGAGACCACCACCGAGGGTGATCGAATCGATCGAGCCCCACAGGGTGTGCGAGGTCGGTCCATCGCCGACGTTACCGTTGAGCGGCGGGAAGTAGTAGTTCAGGTCACCGGTGGCCTGGAAGGCGAAGCCCAGGCTGGCATCGACGTAAGAGTAGCTGGTGCCGCTGAACGAACCGCCGCCATAGAAGCCGCCGGTATTGTTGGGGTGGGAACCTTCGAGGCCGTTGTTCTGGAAGGCGATCAGCACATCGTACAAGCTATCGTTCAGACCAGTACCATCTGGGAACCAATTTTCATCGTAGGAAGAGATGGATGCTGCCATTTCGCATTACTCCAATAGTTTCAATAGTCGATGCCGAAGAATGTCTTCGACACCCTCGACGGCGGCCGGTCGGACGCCGTACATGCGAATCGCCTCGCATGTCCTTATCGCCTCGTAGACCCTAGAACAGGATCTCGAAGCCCATCTGCACCGTGCGCCCCGGCGCCCAGGTGCGCGCCAACGCGTCGGAGTAGCCGTCCAGGTACATCCGGTCGGTGACGTTGTCGATCGAGGCCATCAGCTTGACGTTGGGGTTGAGCAGATAGCTGCCGTACCAGTCCCAGGTGGTAGTGGTGTACCAGGTCTGGCCGCCGCCGGTGGAGCGGTTGTACCAGCCGCTGCCGCTGTAGTTGAAACGCACCCCGGTATCGAGCCGCCGATCGAACAGCCGCACGCCGAGGTTGGCGGTGCCCTTGTCGACCGGCATTGCGACTACGCTGTTGTAGGCCAGGTTGCCGCAGCGCACCTCGTTATCGAGGCTCTCCTCGTAGGAGTCATAGCCATCCGCGACCGCCTGCTGGTGTTCCTCGGTCATCGAACCGTCTTCGTTGGGCTGGTCATATTGGGAAATACCGCTACCCAGCCACCACCGCCTCTGGCAGAAGGTATTGGGGCCGCCGACATAGTGGGTGTAGGTGGCGCCGCCATAGATCCAGCCGGCGTCGTAGCGACTCTCCAGCTCGATACCGCGAAAGCGGGTCTGGGCCAGGTTGTTGTTGAACACCAGCCTACCCAGGCCGCCGGCGATTTCTCCTGGTACCTGGTTCTGGATCGAGGTGAACAGGTAGTTGTCCGCCTTGGTATCGAAATAGCTCAGCTTGGCGAACAGCATATCGCCCTGGGTGAACAGGTCGCGGAAGGTGGTGTTCGCCCCGACCTCCCAGCTGGTGGTGGTCTCCGGCTCGGCGTAGGGGTTGGGGTACATACTGGCGAAGGGGTCCCCGGGGTGGCTGCCGGCCATCAGCGACTCATTGATCGCCGGCGGACGCCACGACTTGCCCCAATTGGCGTAGAGCTCGAGCCAGCTGGCCGGGCGGATCGCCGCCCCCAGCGAGGGCAGGAACTTATCCTCGGAGCGATCGACGTGGTAGTCGTTGAGCACCTGCTCGTCTTCCCAGCCCGGTGCGTAGTAGCCGCGAGTCCAGTACAAGTCCCCTGCATAGGCGATGGCCCCCTGCTCGCCGCCTGAGCGTGCCGCCTCGCAGGCGGCCACGCTATATGCACTGGATCGATTGCAGTTGTAGTTAATGAAACGGTCGAGCCGGCTGACATAGTTGCTCTCGGTTCCCCATACCTGGGTATCCCCCTTGAGCCAGTAGCGGTCGTAGCGCAGCCCGGCGGAGAGGGTGTAGAAGTCGTCCTCGAGGGTCAGGTTGGTGAACAGGCTGCCCATGGTGCGCCTGCCCATAGGGTTCAGCGTATCCCCCGCCGCGGCGCTGACCTGGCGCCCTTCGCGGTCGGTAGTGATCCACGACTCAGCGCGATCCTGGAAGTACTCGAGCCCGTAGTTGGCGCGCAGCTGGGTGGTCTGATTGAGCTGCCAGCGCGAGGTATTGTCGATCTGCAGTCCATAGGTCTCCATCTCGATGCGCTGGTTGCGGCCAGTACCGTAGCTGCAGGAGCTCGCCCATGAGTCCGGAATCGGATCCAGGTCGCAGTAGCCGTAGTCCCAGGCGTAATCGACCAGTACGGAGCCGCTCGCCGGATAGGTAGGGTTGCTGTAGTTGCGGTTTTTGGTATCGACGTAGTAGAGCTTGACGTTGAGATCGATCAGGTCGTTGTCGCTCGGGTTCCACTTGTAGTCGAGGCCGAAGTTTTCAGACTCGACCCTGGAGCTGCCGAGGCTGCGCCAGGGGGTGCCACTTGCCTGCAGCGAGGTGTCGGCATCGGTGGTATTGGCGTAGCTGATCTCGGTGCCGATGTAGCTGAACTGGATCGACTGCTCGGGCGAAATCTTGTACTTCGCCTTGAACAGCTGCGAATCCTGCTGCTGGTCGGCGAACTTCACGCTGTCGTAGTAGCCGTCGTAGCCGGTATCGGTCCAGGCGCGGTTGAGCCCATTGCCGCCATGCCGGCCGATATCGTAGTCGCCGATCGAACGGCGCGAGCGGGCGGCGAGCAGTTCGAGCCGGTCGTCGATACGCCCGGCGACGGCGAGGCTGCCGATGAAGTCGACGCCGTTGCCCTCGCCGCCGAGCCCGGTGTTACCGCGCAGCCGGCCGCCAAAATCGCGACCGGGCTTGATCAGGTCGTCGAAGTCCAGGGTGGAGAAGTTGACCTGTCCCGCGATCGCGCCGGCGCCGTGCACGTCGGCCCGCGGGCCGCGCTCGACTGTCGCGCCGGAGAGCAGTTCGGAGTCGACGTACATCTCGCCGTTGCGCTGCTGGTGGCCGTTGCTGACGAAGTTCTGGCGCATGCCGTCGATCATCATGTTGACCCGGCCGAAGTCCTGCATCCCGCGGATGTTGATCGAAAGCCCCGGATTCAGGCGATTGACCGCGCTGGTCACCCCCGGGGTCTCCTCGAGCAGTTCGGCAGCGTGGCGCACCGGCAGCCGGTCCATCTGCTCGCGGGTGATCACGCTGACCGAACGCGGGGTCTGGTAGACCCAATCATCGCGCCTCGCGGTGACAGTGAGCTGTTCAAGTCGCGCGGCGCCTGCGCTCGGCAGCGGCTCCAGCAGCACCTCACCTCCCGGCTGTACCAGCGCACGCAGGCCGCTGCCTTCGAGCAACCGGTCGAGGGCAAGGGCCGCGCTCATCTGCCCTTGCAACGCCGGCGCCTGACCAGCGATCGCCTGGTCGCTGGGGCGGATCAGCGAGAGCCCGGTGGTGGCGGTGAAAGCGCCAAGCGCGGCGAGGCGCGGCTGCGCGGGAATATCGAAATCGTACTCGGCGCTGAAAGCGCTTTCCTGGGCGGAGGGCGCCGTTTGAGCGAGCACAGGCGCAACGCCCAGCCCCACTCCCAGCGCCATCGCCAAGGTCACGGCCAGGCGCAGCTTGTTCGGCGCCCATGGCTGCCGCTGAGCCGTCATCTCTCTAACGCTCATCGCTAAAACGTTCCCCTGCAATAATGATAATGATTGTCATATCACTATCGATAACGTTTGAGCCCGGGCGCTTCCTCAGGGAAAAACTCAAAAAATTAAGTTTGAACGAAGCTTCCCACACCCTGGTGCGCAGCGCGGAGCGCACGCGTCGGCGATACCCATCGATAAGTCCTGCGGCAGCGGCATGGCCGTGGTTCGACACGGGCCTCCATGGTGTCTTGCAAGATTGCCCAAGTCGACGAAGGCCCGGCTCACCACGAACGGACAGATACACCCGTTCGTCCCGAGCGGCGCCGATACGCGCCAAGGCCGGGTACCGACTCGGCAATGGGGGCGCCAGTCGAGGGATCGTGCGGCGGCGGTATGGCCATGGTTCGACTCGGCTCGTTCATCACCGGCTGACCACGAGCGGATATGGGGGATGCCGGGCCTTCGCGCCAATTTCCAACCCGTTCGTCCCGAGCGGCGCCGATACGCGCTAAGGCCGGGTACCGACTCGGCAATGGGGGCGCCAGTCGAGGGATCGTGCGACGATGGCTCGTTCCTCCGAGCATCTCTAGCAAGAAGCGCACCGAGGGGCACGAACGGTACGGGATCCCGCCCATCGTCTCACCGTACGCGAATACGCCTGGTTCAGGGACGCTGCCGGGCGGTGAAGACGATCGCTTGCTCGACACGCTGGGGCTCGCTTCGGTGATTGGTCCGCCAACGCTTGACGTCGTTGGTCACGCGGGTGAGAAATTCATGGCTCACATGTTCGCTGGCGCTGGTGCCGAGCACTTCCACACTGCCATCGGCTTGCAGTTCGAGGATCAGGACCACTGCCAGGTCGGGGTAGAACAGCATGCCGCCGTCGCGGGGCGACACCTGCACCACCTCGGCGTAGGGATATTCGGGCAACGGACAGGTGAGTACATCGAAGGTGGCCCCTGCCTGGGGCTCGTAATGACGGCAGGCCTCGTCCTGCTGCCAGGTGACCGCGTTCGGCGACGCACAGCCAGCCAGCAGTACCAGCGCGGCACAGCAAAGCGCCCGTTGATTGGCTTTCCCGCTCATTTCCCTCTCCTCGCAAATGCCCGCTCCGTCGGGCGGTTCACCCACTCGATCGATGGAAGAGCCCCACAACGTTCAGGTCGTGGGGCTTTTGCGCATGCGCCGGCTCAGGCATCGTCGCGCAGCGTTTCTCCCAGCTTCAGCACCGTTTCGAAGGCCTCGCGGGCGCCGAGGATCACAGCCTGCTCGTGCTCGGGCTCGATCGGTGCGGCGTCGATCTGCGCGGCGAACTGCCGCCAGTGCAATCCGCGGCCTTCGGGATGGGGGGCCAGATGACGAGCGCCGAACTCGCCGTCGAGACCGAG
Source organism: Halotalea alkalilenta (assembly GCF_001648175.1). Taxonomy (NCBI): domain Bacteria; kingdom Pseudomonadati; phylum Pseudomonadota; class Gammaproteobacteria; order Oceanospirillales; family Halomonadaceae; genus Halotalea; species Halotalea alkalilenta. The sequence continues at coordinate 3,835,613 of NZ_CP015243.1, forward strand.
GCTGGCTGCGTATTTGTAGAGAAAGGCAGCGCCGAGATTGGAACCTTCGTTGACGTACAGCCATCCGAGCGCGCGAGCACGCTCGGAGGCATCCATAGGCGGTGCCAGCTTGGCGGCGGCGGGGGTCGGCACGACGACGCCGAGATCGCGACAGTCCTGGTCGACCGCGCTGAAGCGCTCGCGCTCGGCGAGTCCGGGCAGCCAGCGATTGAGCTCGGCATCGCGATAGAGCGCTTCGGTCAGCCAGTGGAAGGCATGCTGGAGCCGCAGAAAGCGCCCGTAGCGCTCGCGATCATCGAACAACTTGGCCGCCATCATCCTGGCGTCGATCTGTTCGTGCAGCTCGCGGGTGGCGAGCTTCAATACCATCGCCCTGCTCTGCTCCACGCGATCGGGCGCCATATCGACGCCTTGATTTACATCGCTCATTCCTGGTTCCTCTGCTTGTTGTACGATCATGTCAATTCCCTTCCCCCCGGCGCTCGCTCAATACCACGCTGCCATCCGGCAGAGTGAATACATTCACCCCAAGCGCACTGGGCAATGCCTGCAGTACGGCGGAGGGCTCGGTGCGTGCGAAGGTGGCGGAAAAACGCCGCTGTTCGAGCCGATCCCGATCGAATACCAGCACTCGCCCCGGTCTGGTTCGTTCGAGTTCGCGTACGACCGTGTCGATATCGGCACGATCGAAGATCATCAGGCCACGTCGCCAGGCCAGCCCCACAGCGGGCTCGAAGCCGGTGACGCTACCCAGCCGCTCCGCATCGACCTCGACCCGCTGCCCGGCTTCGAGCACGACGCGCTCACCGCCCGGTGCGCTCACCCCCACCCTGCCCTGCTCGACCGAAACGTCCACGCTTTGCGCATTGCGCTCGACGGCGAAGCGGGTGCCCAGCACAGCGACTTCGACACCGTTGGCCTCGACCAGGAAAGGGCGACCATCGCGGACGACGTCGAGCCATACGCGTCCGCGCCGAAGCTCGATGCGCCGGTCGCTGGCGGAGAAATCGACATCGAACGCGCTGTCGCCGTCGAGAAACAGGCGCGAGCCATCGACGAGCGTCACCTCGCGTCCCGGTCCCGCAGCCACTGCGTGATCGGCGAACGCGCGGGTCGTCCAGCCCGGGTCGCGCCAGACCAGCAACAGCACCGCCAGTACCAGCGGCAAGCATGCGGCGATCGCAAGCGCTGGCCGCCAGCGGCGAAGCGCCAAGGCGCGACTGCGGTCTCTGCCAGCCGAAGCGATGGAGACGGTTTCGGCAGCACCGCCGCTGCGCTCCTGGACCGCCAGCAGCAGCGCCGCTCGATCACCGAGCGCCGAGATCTCCTCGGCCTGCCGCCAGGCCCGCCGATGCTCCGGTGCCGCGGCCAGCCATGCCTGGAGCGCTGCGAGCCGGGCGGGATCGACGTCGGGATCCCTGGTCGCCACCAGCCATTCGAGTGCCCGGTCGAGCAGTGCCGCCTGTTCGACGTCGCGATCGTTGTCGTTATCGCTATCGTTCATTCACCCGCCTATGCGCAAATCACGGTTGCTCGACCCACCCCTACCTTTGTTATACGCGCGAGCCTGCGCTACTCCTCATTCATTACCGCTCATCCACTACCCACGCATGGCGCGTCACTGACTCTCCCGCCAGCGTCGGCACACCTTGAGCGCCCGCATCATTTCCTTCTCCACCAGGCTCACCGAGAGGCCCAACCGCTCGGCGATCTGGGCGTAGCTCAATTGATCGACCCGATTGAGCAGGAATATCTGGCGGGTACGCGCAGGCTCGCGGCCCAGCACCGACATCAGCGACTCCAACTGCTCGCGCGCAGCCACCAATCGTTCACTGGAGGGGCTCTCTTCCTCGTCCTCTTCGCTCGCCAGGACCTGGACGTAACGCTCCCGCACCCGCAGCCCGCGCAGGCGGTCGAGGGCCAGGTTACGCGCGGTACGATAGAGCAACCCGGTGCAGTCACCCTCGGGCACGCACCCCTGCCGCTGGCGCTCCCAAAGACGCAGGAAGGCATCGTGAGCGACCTCTTCGGCGATCGCAGTGCTGCCGACGATGCGCCTGAGCACACCGAGCAAGCGCTTGCGCTCGCGGGCGAAAACCTCCAGCAGGGCTGAGTGATCCGCTCTCGGGTTCATGTGCTCATCGTTGGCATGTGGGAATGAGGTTCGTCACCTGGTTGCATCCCGCCTGTGGCGGACTGGCGATGATCCATTCAAGCCGTGCAAATGGCAACTACTATCATTAAAGACGGTCGACTCGCACATCCCCGGCGTCATCCAGGCTCGCCAGAGCTTGGTCGATAGCGTCCATGGATCGCGCCGGCGGCGGTCAGCGCGAGACCAAGCGCGAGCCGCGTGGCATGATGAAGGCGTGCAACGACGCATCACCTTTCGCCGCCCCAGGCCTTCGGGACGACGCTCACTCAAATCCTTCGTGCCACCGCAGAACAAGAGACCTAGAGATGTCCAGCGCCTACGAAAGCTACGGCCTGTCCAGCCGCGTCGCCGAAATACCCGAGAACCAGATCGCCAGGATCGCGGACCTTGCCCGCAACGACCCCGAAGTGATCAAGCTGTGGATCGGCGAGGGCGACCTGCCAACGCCAGGCTTCATCAACCAGGCCGCCGAGCGCGCGCTACAGGATGGCGAAACACGCTATACCTACTCGCAAGGGCTACCGCAGCTGCGGGAAGCGCTTGCCCGCTACCACCAGCGCCATTGGAACGTAGCGGTCGACCCGTCGCGCTTTTGCATCACCGTCGGCGGGATGAACGCGTTGATGCTCAGCCTGCAGATGATCCTCGAGCCCGGCGACGAGGTGATCACCCCGACGCCCGCGTGGCCCAACTCGCTGGAAGCGATCCGCATCCTCGGCGGGGTCAATGTCACGGTGGGCTATGAGTTCGACGCCGGTGGCGGCATGAGCCTGCCGCTCGATAGGCTCTTCGGTGCGGTTACCCCGCGCACCCGGGCGATCTTCATCAACTCCCCTTCCAACCCGACCGGCTGGAAGATGTCGCGCGAGGAGATGTTCCAACTGCGCGACTTCTGCCGCGAGCGCAGGCTGTGGATCATCGCCGACGAGGTCTACGCCCACTTCGTCTACGATGACGCGGGGGTTGCGCCATCGTTTCTCGAAATTTGCACCGCCGACGACCGGCTGATCGTCACCAATACGTTTTCGAAGAACTGGTGCATGACCGGATGGCGCGCCGGCTGGGCGATCGTGCCCGAGGGCCTGGGAGGGCTCTTGTCGAACCTGGGGCAGTACAACACCACCAGCATCCCGACCTTCATCCAGCATGCCTGCGTCACCGCACTCGATCAGGGCGACGACTTCATTCGCTATCAGGTCGAGCGCTGTCGCGCCTCCCGCCAGGTGCTGGTCGAGGGTCTCTCCCGCTTGCCCCATGTCTCGGTGTTCGCGCCCCAGGGCACTTTCTATCTGTTCTTCCGTCTCGACGGCGTGAGCGGGGAAAGCTTCGAGATCGCGCGGCATATCCTCGAGCAAGCCAAGGTAGGCATTGCCCCCGGCAGCGCCTTCGGTAACGGCGGCGAAGGCTACATGCGGATCTGCTTCGCGATCGACCCGGCGCTGGCCCAACAGGCGCTGGAAAGATTGACCCCTTGTCTCATCGCACTGGGCACGCTGTCGAAAAGCGCTTGAACCGCTGACGCAAGCCCTTCGACGCAAGTCCATAACGAAAAAAGCGACGGGCGCATTCGCGCCCGTCGCCTCTCGATGCCTGTTCAGGTGCTATCTATGGTGAGGATCGAGCGCTTCTTTGAGCTTGCCCTTGCCTTTCTTCGCCTCACCCTTCACCTGCTGGGTCTTGCCTTTGGCTTCCAGCTCGCGGTTACCGCTCGCTTTGCCGGCGGCTTCCTTGACCTTGCCAGCCGCTTTATCCGCAGTACCCTTGAGCTTATCGGTCTTGGAACTGGTCATCGCGTATACCTCCAATCCATGGTTGGCGAGCGGCCGGTAATCGCAGGCGCTCTATTGGCCGCTGATCCCGGCACTCTTCGAGCGTAGTCGTGAATCGAACGCTCGGCTGCATGAATTGGTCATGGGTCGGCTCAGCCGAAGCGCGACACCAGGTAGCGATTGATATCGGCGGACTCGTAGAGCCACTCCTGATTGCCTTGCTCATCGGTGATCAAAAGGCATGGCACCTGCGTTTTGCCTCCCCCCTCGGCCAGCGCCTGGCGATGGTGCGGATCCAGCAGGGTGTCGCGCATCTCGATGTCGAGACCGAGTTCGGCGATCTTGTGACGGACCCGGACACAGAAAGGGCAAGTCTCGAAGTGATAGAGCACGAGCCGCTGGGTGGCGAGATCCACTTCGGCTTGGCGTTCGGGGGTGCGTTGCATGGGGCTGGGCCTTCTCAAGCGATCATAGAGGCGCACGCAGGGAGCGAGCATCGCGCGGGCCGTGCGTTTCAGCAGCGACATCGCTGTCTCCTTGGCGTACTCGTCAGTGCCAGCATACGCGCTCCTCCTGGGGGAATGAACGTCGATTCGCGCTAACCGTCGGCTCGCCCGGCCCGCTGTTCGACCTCGGCCGCTCGTGCCAGGCTGCGCCGGAACAGCACCAGCACCAGCGCTACGGCGAGATAGGCGGCAAGCGCTGCGAGCCCATAGATGATCGCATAGCCGAACCCTCCCGCCACCGCCCCGGCCAGCGGCCCGGTCAGGCCAATAGAGAGATCGAGGCATAGCGAGTAGGCGCCGAGCGCCGCGGAGCGGTTGCTCTCCGGCACGTTCTTGACCGCGACCACGCCGAGCGCGGGATAGATCAGCGAGACACCGAAGCCCGCGAGCAACGCACCGCCCAGCGCCCAGCCGGCGGAAGGCGCGAGCCAGAGAAGCACCATGCCCAGACCCTCGGTGGCGCAGCAGGCCACCGCCACCCGATAGCCGCCGAAGCGCTCGATCACCCCCGCCAGCAGCAGCCGGGCGGCGACGAAGGCCAGGCTAAAGGCAGTCAGCCCCCAGGCAGCGTGTTCCCATCCCTGGCTTGCGTAGTAGAGCGTGATGAAGGTGGCGATCACACCGAAGCCGATGTTGCTCAACCCCAGCGCCAGGCCGTAGGGCGCGATGCGGGCGAACACGCTGAGGAAGGAGAGCCGCTTGCCCGGCACCAGCGGCGCGGCCTTGAGCCGGCAGACGAACAGTGCGCCGAGCCCAGTCGCGAGCGTGGTCGCCACACCCAGGCTCCAGTAGCCGAACAGTCCGACCAGCGACATGCCGAGCGGCGCACCGACCGCCATCGATCCATAGGCGGCGATGCCGTTCCATGAGATCACTTTGCCCATTCGCCGTGATCCAGCGATACCGATGGTCCAGCTCAGCGTACCGGTACCGATCAGCCCCTGCGAGAAGCCCAGTACCACACGACCGATCAGCAGCAGCACGATGCTGGCGGCATGGCCCACCAGCAGCATCGAAAGCCACACCAGCATACCGCTCAGCGCACAGCCGACGAGTCCGGCCACAACGCTCTGCTTGGCACCGACCCGATCAGCGATACGCCCGGCCAAAGGGCGGGCACAGAGCGTGGCGAGGAACTGCAGGCTGATCACGATGCCGACCATCACTGCGCCCTGGCCAAGCACCTGGCTGACATAGAGCGGCAGCACCACGAGCGACATGCCGACGCACAAGTAGCAGAGGAAGGTCGCACTGATGATCGAGAGCACCAGCGGCTTGTAGTGGCGAGGTGGAGATTGGGCAGTCATCGACGCGTCGGGCCTTTTATTGTTGGTCATCACCGGGCTTGTCATCCGTGCTCGAATGCCGACTTGGCTCCGGCGAGCCCGCGGTAGCTGATTTTCGCTCCTCGACGGTCACTTCCTCCACGTCGATGATCTTCGAGCGGTTGAGCACGATCTTCCAGCGTTGGATCACTGCCTCCTGGTCGCCCTGTACGCTACGCGCGATCAGGTTGAACTGGTAGCGCTTCTCCACCGCCTGGCGGCTGACCTCGCCATCTTTCAGTACGTAGACGTGGTGGTTGCCCGGCTCCATCAGCTTGGTCAGCACGCCGAGATCCAGCATCAGGGTTTCACGGGTCTGCTCGTAGCCGCTGAGGAAGCGGGTCGGCAGCATCCGCGAGCGGCTGCGATAGTGCAGCACCACCTCCTCGCGCTGGCTGACGCTCGAGCGCCGGGCGTTTCGGATCTCCTCGCTCAGTCGTGCCGGTCGCTTGTAGTCGAACCACTCACGCTGGCTACCGACGACCTGGCCGCTCTCTGGGTCGCGATAGCGACGCCGCCACTTCGGCCGCCCCTTGCGCACCCAGCGCCACAGGGTGTTGCGCAGATCCTCCTTGAACACTTCGCGCATCGCGTAGAGCACCGCCAGGGCGATGAAGAACCAGAAGGTGACGTCGCCGAAGATATGGCGCATCTCGAGGATCAAGATCGAGATCACCATCATCACGAGCCCGGTGACCAGCGCCTTGACCGCGCGCTGCTCGCCGCCGCCGAGCTCCTTGGGCCGGTCCTTGAGCGTCACCGGGAACTCGATCAGCCGGCGCAGCAGGCGCATCTTGTTCGACATCCTCGTCGGGCTCGCCATCGCCCGTTCGGAGTTGTAGCGCTTTTCGAGCCGATAGCCGGCTTCGCGCTCGCAGAGCGCGAGCAGCCGGCGCTCGATTTCCGGATAGTCACCGTCACGGGGAAGCTCGCTGAGCAGCGCCAGCATCTGCTGCTCGGTGAACCAGGAGAGATAGTTGTCGATATTGACGAAGTACTTGGTCAGCCGCCCTTCGTCCGGGGCGTTGCGGCGCAGTCGGCGCAGGATGCTCTCGACCAGCTCCAAGTGGGCGTCGATCCGGGTGAGCCCCGGACCCGATCGCTGGTCATCGTCGCTCCCGCCGCCGTCGAGCAGGTCGCGGGTCGACTGCTCCAACGCCGTAGCGTACTGGTAGGCATAGAGGCTGAGGCTCAGCCGGTAGCGCTCGGCGGGCATGCGACCGCGACCGGCGAGCCGGCTGTGCACCAGCGGAAGCTGGTAGGCGGTGCTGTAGTAGGTGCGCTTGGTGTGGATCGCGTTGTGATAGAAGGTATCTTCGGAAACCAGGTGGGTGGTGAGTCCCAGTTCACCGGGGACGAACAGGTAGAGATCCAGCGAGTGACCCGACGCCTCGCGCAGTACCCGCGTGATGCGTAGATTGAAGCCTTCCTTGCGCTGAACCCTGATCACCCACTCGCTCCTTCGACTAGCGTGCGGACCGCACGTGCGGCCCTTGCTGGCCCCCACTCTACCCCACTGTGCGCGCGCGCTGAATCGCGACCCTCAGCGCGCGACGACCACCCGGGGGTCTGCGAGCACCACCGCGCGTCCAGCGAAGAAGTCGTTGAGGTGGGTGAAGGCGTCGCCGAAGTAGAGCTCGTAACTCTGGCGTTCGACGTAGCCAAGGTGCGGCGTGCAGAGTACCCGCGGGTGGCACAGCCAAGGATGGTCGGGATCGAGAATCGGCTCCCGTTCGAACACATCGAGCGCCGCGCTGCCGGGGCGACCGGCGTCGAGCGCGGCGAGCAGCGCCCCGGGCTCGATCAGCTCGGCGCGGCTGATGTTGAGCAGCAGCGCGCTCGGCTTCATTCGTTTGAGGTCCTCGAAAGTGACCAGATGGCGGGTCGCCTCTACCAGGCGCAGGTTGAGGCTGACCACGTCCGATTCGGCGAACAGCGCCTCGCGCGAGGGCGCTACCTCGAGACCATCGGCCTCGGCGCGCGCGCGCGATGCCTCGCTGCCCCATATCCAGACAACCATTTCGAAGGCGCGGGCGTAACGCGCAAGCCGGGCACCGATCTTGCCGTAGCCCCATATCCCGAGCCGGCTACCGGCCAGCCGCTCGCCCATGTCGACCTGCCACTGCCCCAGGCGCATCGCCACGACCGCATCGACCAACCGACGCCGCGCATTGATCAGCAGCGCCCAAGCGAGCTCCGCCGGCGCGATCGGCGAACCCCGCCCCTCGACCACCGCCACCCCGTGACGCGTACAGGCCTCGAGGTCGAGGTGCGCTGCGACCTTGCCGGTCTGGCTGATCAACTTGAGCCGAGGCAGTCGAGCCAGCAGTGCGTCATCGATCCGGGTGCGCTCGCGGATCAGCACCAGGGCATCGGCCTCGGCGAAGCGTTCGGCGAGTACGTCCCGATCATCGACCGCGTCATGGTAGAGCGTAACCTGGTGCCCCTCGAGGAGCGAAAAGACGTCGAGCGTCTCGACCAGTCTGGCGTAATCGTCAGGAATCACGATGTTCATGGAATATCGTCCTCGGGCGACAGGTGCCGCGGTAGGGAATTGATGCCGATGCGATTCTCCGTACCAGCGTTCCATGCCGGCACCGCCGCGTCCATTGCACGACTGTGTTAAACTGCATCGCTTCGGCCAGCCGGGGGGACCAATGTCCTCGCCCTGGGGTCGACCGCGGCACGGCATTCCCTCTTACTCACTCGCCCTCGAGGCGACGTCACTTCGAAATGCTGGGGAATCGTCCCGCCAACGCCGCAGGCAAAATCTTTCCAATACCTTCGCGCGGGACGCGCGGGGGCGATTCGAGGTTCATTCTCTTTGATGTCTTTCTCTTCTCTCGGCCTTACCCCTGAGCTGCAGCGTGCCGTCGATGACGCGGGCTACACCGAACCGTCGCCGATCCAGGCCAAGGCGATTCCCGCCTGCCTCGAGGGACGCGACGTACTCGCCGCCGCCCAGACCGGCACGGGCAAGACCGCCGGCTTCACTCTGCCGATCCTCCAGCGTCTGTCCGCGCGGGCCTACACCCGCAATCGTCCGGTACGGGCGCTGATCCTCGCACCGACCCGCGAACTCGCGGCACAGGTCCATGAATCGGTCGAGCGGTACGGCCAGTATCTCAATCCCCGGCTGAAGAGCGAGGTGGTCTTTGGTGGGGTCAAGATCAATCCGCAGATCGAGCGCCTGCGCGATGGCGTCGACGTACTCGTCGCCTGTCCCGGCAGGCTGCTCGATCTAGTCGGCCAGCGCGCGGTGCGCCTCGACCAGGTCGAGACCCTGGTGCTCGACGAAGCGGACCGGATGCTCGACATGGGCTTCCTGCGCGACATCAAGCGCGTGCTCGCGCTGCTGCCCGCCAAGCGTCAGAATCTGCTGTTCTCGGCGACCTTCTCCAAGGAGATACGTACGCTGACCCAGAGCATCCTCAACGATCCGGTGACCATCGAGGTGGCACCGCGCAACGCCGCCGCCGAGAGTGTCGCCCAAGCGGTCTACAAGGTGCCGAAACCGGCCAAGTCGGCGCTGTTGATCCACCTGATCAAGCAGCACGAGTGGAAGCAGGTACTGGTCTTCACCGCGACCAAGCACATGGCCAACCGCGTCACCCAGCGGCTCGAGAAGGCCGGCATCAGCGCCGCGGCGATCCACGGTAACAAGAGCCAGAATGCGCGTACCAATGCGCTTGCCGGATTCAAGTCCGGCACCGTAGAGGTACTGGTCGCCACCGACGTGGCAGCCCGTGGGATCGATATTTCCCAGCTGCCCAACGTGATCAACTTCGAACTGCCCAACGTGCCGGCGGACTACGTCCACCGCATCGGCCGCACCGGCCGGGCCGGCGCATCGGGCCAGGCGGTGTCGCTGGTCAGCCCCGACGAGCAGGACCAGCTGCGCCAGATCGAGCGGCTGATCAGCAAACCGATCGAAGTGATCGCGCCGGAAGGCTTCGATCCGAGCAGCGTGGTGGTCGAACGCGAGCCCGAGCGTCCGCCACGCCAGCCGCGCGGCCAGGGCCGCCGTGGCGCGCCGCAGTCAGCGCGCAGCGGCACGGACCAGCGCAATGGAGGCAACGGCAACAGCGGCAACAGCGGCAATGGTGAACGCCGCCGCCGTCGTCCCTCCTCCCAGGCTCAAAACGGCAATCGCTGAACCCAACGGTCGATGAGCCCTTCCCCAAGGCCCTGCACATGCAGGGCCTTTGCATGGGCTCGCCTGCAGAGCATCGATGCATTGTTTACACTTGCCATCGAAAGCCGTCGACAGCCGCCGATCTTCGACCTGGAGCACACCCAGACATGGAAAAGTCCCGACGCCCTCTCGCCGATACCGGCCAGACCGCCCGATCGCCGCTGGAAATTCCCCGAGCCGGCTGGAAGCAGGTGCTGCTGCGCCTCTACTACACCTCGGAGGAAAACCACACGAGCCTGGTCGCCTCGGGGATCGCGTTCTACAGCCTGCTCGGACTGTTCCCCGCGATCGCTGCGCTGATCTCGATCTGGGGGCTGGTTTCGGATCCCGCCCAGGTCGAGCAGCAGTTCGCGCTGCTCAATGAGTTCATTCCCGCGGACGCCGCCAACATGATCACCGCCCAGGCCCGCTCGGTCAGCGCCAGCGCAGGCGCGGGGATGAGCCTGACGGCGATCTTCGGCCTGCTGCTGACGCTCTACAGCGCCTCGAAAGGAGTGAAGACCTTCATGGAGGGGCTCAACATCATCTATGGGGAGAAAGAGGACCGCAGCATCATCAAACGCACGCTGCTCAACCTGGGCCTCACTTTGGGGATGATCCTGATGGTGATCGTCACCCTGTTCTGCGTCGCGGTCCTGCCGATCCTGTTCAGCTTCCTACCCTTCGCGGGGTTCTTCGCCTACGCGCTCTACTACGTACGCTGGCTGCTGCTGCTCGGTATGATCACCCTGGCGATCGCCGTGCTCTACCGCTTCGCGCCGAATCGCAAAGCGGCGCGCTGGGAGTGGCTATCCATCGGCACCATCGTCGCCACCGTGCTGTGGATCGCCGCCTCGATCGGCTTTTCCATCTACGTCAGCAACTTCGGCAGCTACAACGAGACCTACGGCTCGATCGGCGCGGTGATCGTGGTATTGATGTGGTTCTGGCTCTCGGCCTACATCGTGCTGCTCGGTGCCGGGCTCAACTGCGAGCTGGAGCGCCAGACCAGCCGGGACAGCACGGTAGGCCCCGCCAAACCGCTCGGCCGACGCGGCGCCTACGCCGCCGACTCCGTGGCGGGCGATGAATCCCAACCGTCCTAGGCAAAGTACGTTCTGCCGCCGCTCGGCGAGGCCTGAAACGAAAGAAGCCCGCCGCCCTCTCGGGGCGGCGGGCTTCTACTTTCCATCGATCGGAATCAGAGTTCGACGCAGTCGAACCTGACATCGGGGTCGACGTCGGCATCGTAATCGACGTCGCTACGCTCGAAGCCGAACAGCTTGAGAAACTCGTGCTTGTAACCTGCATAATCGGTGATCTGGAACAGGTTCTCGCTGGTCACCTGCGGCCACAGCGCCTTGCAGGCGTCCTGGACGTCGTCGCGCAGCTCCCAGTCGTCGAGGCGCAGACGCTGCTCATCGTCGGTCTCGGGTCTGGCTCCGTCCTCGCGGTAGAGCCGCTCGCGGAACAGGCGATTGAGCTGGTCGATGGTGCCCTCGTGCAGCCCTTTCTCCTTCATGATCTTGTAGACCATCGAGATGTAGAGCGGCATCACAGGGATCGCTGCGCTCGCCTGGGTGACCACCGACTTGAGCACCGCGACGTTGGCGCCGCCATTGATCTTCGCCAGGCGGGAATCGAGGCGCCGGGCAGTGGCGTCCAGGTCGGCCTTGGCCTTGCCAAGCGCCCCGTGCCAGTAGATCGGCCAGGTGATCTCGGTGCCGATGTAGCTGAACGCAACGGTGCGAGCGCCGGGCGCGAGCACGTCGGCCCGCTCGAGCGCGTCGATCCAAAGCTCCCAGTCCTGGCCGCCCATCACCGTGATGGTGTCCTCGATCTCCTGCTCGGTGGCGGGCTCGACCGAGGCCTCGATGATGACGTCCTTGTTGGTGTCGATCGCGGTCGCGGTGTAGGTCTCACCGATCGGCTTCAATGCGGAGCGCTTGAGCTCTCCGCTGTCCGGGAGTTTGCGCACCGGCGAGGCGAGCGAGTAGATCACCAGGTCGACCTGGCCGCCCATCTCGTTTTTGATCAGTTCGATGGACTTGTCGCGCGCCTCGTTCGAGAACGCATCGCCATTGATCGACTTGCTGTAGAGCCCCTTTTGCTTGGCGAACTTGTCGAATGCCGCGGCGTTGTACCAACCCGCGGTCCCAGGCTTCTTCTCGCTGCCTGGTTTTTCGAAGAACACACCAAGGGTGTCCGCGCCGTAACCGAACGCCGCGGTGACCCGCGCGGCCAAGCCATAACCGCTGGAGGCACCGATCACCAGCACTTTCTTCGGCCCATCGCTTTGCACGCCACGCTTGGTGGTCGCCTCGATCTGCTCGAGCACGTTGCGCTCACAACCGACCGGATGCGTGGTGGTGCAGATAAAGCCGCGAACCTTGGGGTGGATGATCAACTCAAGTACCTCATCGATGAATGGTATCCGCGGCATTCTAGCGGCTGGCGGATACGATGAAAAATCGATCTGACCAAAAGCGGCTGGCGCTTTGGTCGGACCGGCAACCGGCGAAAAATCGAGTGTCGACGATCAGCGCGGCGGCGCGTCGTCATCGCCCTCCTCGGCACCCTCAAGCTCGTTGCCGAGCACGTCCTCGCTTTGTCCCGCCTTGGCACGAGTGAGTGCGCGAGGCGTCTGCCCGGGCGCCGGCGCGGTGCCTTCGGCGAGGCGCTCGGCCTCGGCCTCGGTGACCCGCAGCGGAGGCGCATTGCCATTCTTGTCCTGGCCGAAGTGGACCACGGTCTGGGGATAGGGAATCTCGATGTTGGCGGCATTGAAATGCTTCTTGACCAGCCGGTTGAAACCGCGCTGAACCGCCCACTGCATGCCAGGGGAAGTCTTGATCAGGATCCTGATTCTCACCCCTCGCTCATCGATCGCCACTACCCCGGGAATGGTCATCTCCTCGAGGATCGAAGGTGCCAGCACCGGATCCTGCTGGAGCTCCTCGAAGGCGTGCTCGAGATGGCGGATCGCATCGTCGACGCTCTCCCGGTGGGAGATGGTGTACTCACCCATATGATAGGAGAAGTCGCGCATATGGTTGGTCACGGTATCCACCGAGGAGAACGGAATCAGGTGATAGCCGCCATCCAGAGTGCGAATCCCCACCGAACGGATGGTCAGTCGCTCCACCGTGCCGAATACGCCACCGGCCTCGACCACATCGTTTTGGTTCATGCCGTTTTCGAGCTGGATGAACACACCGGTGATGATGTCCTGGACCAGCTTCTGCGCACCGAAGCCGATGGCGAGACCGACCACCCCCGCACCCGCGATCAGCGGCGCGATGTTGATCCCGATCTGCGACAGCACGATCAGCAGCGTCATGGTCACGATGACGATCAGCATCGCGTTGCGAAACAGCGCCAACAGGGTCTGTTCGCGCGCACTCGGCGCCTTGCCACCGACGCCGCTCAGGCGATGCTCGATGACGCTTGCGAGCACCGTCCACACCAGGGCGGCGAAGAACAGGATCAGGGCGACGTGCAAGACCACTGCGATCGCATCGCCCCCCGCTGGCGAGGCGAGCCATGCGGAAAGATCGAAAACATGCCAAGCGTCCAGCACCGCCAGCACCACGAACAGCGTGAGCAGCATGCGGATCGCCCTGAGCGCGGCCGGCACGTAGGAGTTGAGCCGCATCTCGAGCTTGGGCAGGCGGGCGCGCAGTTCGTCGGAGAGCAGGATCCGCTTGGACAATGCAGAGGTCAGCAGCGCCGAGACCAGCAGTCCCAACCCGACCGCGAGCAGCGTCTGCAGCGTGGCGCGCGCCATGAATGGCAGCGCCTCGGCCGGCGACAGCTGGCTGATCACCAGCAGCACGACGAAATAGAGGATCGCGAACAGGTGCCAAGTGCGCGCCAGCATCCGCTCCAGGGTAGCGACCGGAGCAAGCTTTACGGTAGCGGCGTGCTGCTTGAGCCGATCGCCGATCACCGCGCGATTCTTGAGGATCACGGCCACCGCATAGATGAACACGCCGACCATAATCAGCAGGTTGAGCGTCTGTCCCACCGCCGGGGAGAAGATCGCTCTCGCCAGCGGTACCACCACCAGCAGCCCATAGCCGGAGACCCCGATCAGCCGGGCCATCCAGCGGTTCCAGTAGCGTGCCACCTGGTCGTCCATCGGGAACAGGCGCAGGTTCGGATAACGGGTGGCGAAAATCATCCGTACCAGCGCCTTGCTGATCTCGACCACCACGAAGGCATTGATGAACAGCGACTCCATCCGCCCGATGTCGCCGTTCAGCCCGACCCCGAACAGTCCGACCGAATAGCCCACCGCACCGGCGAGCATTACCACCAGGATATCTATCCCTAACGAACCGAACACCGCGGCCAGCCGGCCGAGCAGGGTCGATGCACTCATCACCCGGCGCTTTCGTCCCGTCTCAGCCTCGCGGCTCTCATCGATCACGGTGACGTGGGGACGGTCGGCGATCCATCGATCGATTCGCCGGTAGAGCAGTGCGGCCAGCCCGCGCAGCACGAAGAAAGCAGCGAAGATCGCAACGACCACCACCACCAGCCCGGTCAGCAGTTCGATCCACCGTTCGACGCTGACGCCGGAGATTCCCTGGCCGCTGCCCAACTCGCGCAAAGTGCGTATCGCCTCGCCGAAGTCGGCCGCAAGGCCCTGGGCGAAGCGCTGAGTGGCATCCGCGATCTGACCACCGACCGACTGCGACTCGTCGAGCCCATCGAGCGGCGTCTGGTCGTCGGCGGCCTCCTCCTGCGCCCCTTGCTGCCCCCCTTCCGGCGCGGCCAGCGAGCGCAGCTGTTGAATCAACTGGTCACGGGTCTGCGGGTTTTCGAGCAGATCGGCGAGCGCCGAGTAGGACGCCTGGGACTGCTCGGATCCCTGCTGCTGTTGCTGGGCTTGGACCGACCCCGAGGCCAGGAAGAACAGCATCCAAATCAATACATAGGCCACACCGATCAGCCTGTTGGCTGACCGTCCCGCCTCGCTTGCGTGACTCGTTCTTGCTCCGCTCACCGCGTGCTCCTTGCTGGTTTCATCGACCGTCCTGTCTACCCGCGCCGTCAACCCGCCCCATCGACCCCTCCCATCGACCAAAGGGACGCCAGACGGGCTCCCCGGCTCAGGCACCGGGGGCCGCTGGGCGCCCAAAGTAGAGAAAAACCGGCTATGGTTCAAAAAAACCGTGCTTAAAGCGATGCAGGAGGGACTTCGAGGGCACGCTCGATATCACGGCTGAGCAGGTTCGGTTTGCTGCTGGGCGCGTAGCGTTTGATCACCCGGCCATCCCGCCCGACCAGGAACTTGGTGAAGTTCCATTTGAGCGCGCGGGTGCCCAGCAACCCCGGTGCGGCGTTTCGCAACTCGACGAACAGGGGATGGGCGTGCCGGCCGTTGACGTTGACCTTTTCCAGCAGCGGAAAGCTCAGATTGAAGCGAGCGCAAGCCTCGGCGAAGGCTTCCCCTTCCTCTGGCGCCTGGTGGCCGAACTGGTCGCACGGGAAGCCAAGCACGACGAAGCCCTGGTCACGATAGCCAGAGTAGAGCCGCTCGAGGCTGCGCAGCTGGGGGGTGAAACCGCAGCGACTGGCGACATTGACCACCAGCAGCACTTGACCACGTAGCGCATGCAGATTGAAAGGTTCGCCGCCGAGGGTACGGCAAGGATGGTCGTAGATGGCCATTGCATCGCTCCCGATCGATCACATCGTGCACCGCCACTCCGCGCACGGGCCTGAACCTCACCATAGTACAGGATGAATACGCTCAAGAAGCGTCCCCGCAGTCGAAGCCAGACAAATGATTATTGAAACCTTCGATGAGAATAACGTAACGTTATCGTCGCATAGACGATCACCTGTCTTAGGAGACCGCTCGTGAATAACAAGAGCACCGCTCTACAGCGCACGCACGTCCAACGCCGCCTCGCCATCGCCGCCCTCGGCATGGTGGCCGGCATCACCGCGAGTCTTCCCGCCTGGGCGGTGAGCCTTGAAGAGGTACGAGACCGCGGCACCCTGCGCGTGGCGATCGCCAATGAGATTCCCTACGGCTTCACCAACATGAGTGGAGACGCAGAAGGGGCTGGCCCGAAGACCGTCGAGCACATCGCCGAAGCGCTCGGCATCGATGACATCGAATGGGTCACCACCAGCTTCAGCTCGCTGATTCCCGGCCTTCAGGCCGGCCGTTTCGACGTCGTCGCCGCGGAAATGGCGGTAATGCCTGACCGCTGTGCCCAGGCGATCTACTCCGAACCCAACACCTCCTACGGTGAGGGCCTGCTGGTCCAGGCCGGCAATCCCAAGGGCATCCATGGCTATCAGGATTTCGCTGAGCGCGACGACATCAGGGTCGCGATCATGGCCGGGGCCAACCAGCTCGAAATGCTGCAGCAGCTCGGTGTGCCGGAGTCGCAAATGGTGACGATCAACAACAACGCCGATGCGATCTCGACGATCAGCACCGGCCGCGCTGACGCCTACGCCGCCACCGGCACCACCATCGGCGAGCTGGCGGGACGCAGCAATGCGGTGGAGTCCGCACCGGACTTCGTCGATCCGGTGATCGACGGGGAGGAAGTGCGCAGCTGGGGGGCATTCACCTTCGCCAATGACTCCGAGAGCCTGCGCGACGCCTTCAACCAGCAGCTTGCCGAGTACAAGCAGAGCGACGAATGGCGCGAGATGATCGCCGGCTATGGCTTCACGCCGGAAGACATCGACGCATCGTTCGAGCGCACCACCGAAGAGCTCTGCTCGAACTGATTGAGCAGCCCATGCGCGTCACGCCTTTAGCGTGACGCGCAGCTCCCGTACGACCTCGCCTCCCGCCGGAGATTCTCCACATGGAATGGATTAGCTATCTCGGGCCGCTGTGGCAAGGCGCCTGGGTGACCATCCAGCTGACTCTCTACTCGACCGTACTAGGCGCACTGCTATCGTTCGCGGCGGGGATCGGCAAGCGCTCCTCGATCTGGCCACTGCGCATACTGAGCGCGGTCTACGTCGAGGTATTCCGCGGAACCTCGCTGCTGGTCCAGCTGTTCTGGCTCTACTTCGCCCTACCGCTGGCCGGCAATGCGATCGGCATTGACCTGCGCCTCGACCCGGTCGTCGCCGGGGTCCTGGCGCTCGGTCTCAACATCGGTGCCTACGGTGCCGAGGTGGTGCGCGGCGGGCTCAAGTCGGTCTCGCAGCAGCAGCTGGAGGCCGCGCAAGCGCTCAACTTCACTCCCCGCCAGACGCTCTGGCGCATCTCGCTGCCCCAGGCGATTCCCGAAATGCTGCCGGCGTTCGGCAACCTCGCGGTGCAGAATCTCAAGGATACCGCGCTGGTCTCGCTGATCAGCCTCGGCGATCTCGCCTTCCGCGCCGAGCAGGTGCGCAACTTCACCCAGGACAGCGCCACCGTGTACACCCTGGTACTGCTGATGTACTTCGGTATGGCACTGGTGCTCGCCGGAATGATCAAGCTGCTCGAGATGAGCGTCGGCCGCTGGCGGACGGTGAGCCGATGAACCACGACGCTTTCCACCATGCCCCGCGCCTCCAGGAGGGTAGCTGAATGCTGTTCGGAATCGCATGGGATGCCAGCAGCTCCTGGTCGCTGGCGGTCTCGATCCTGCCGATCCTGCTCAAGGGTCTTTGGGTGACGCTGCAAGCCACGGTGGTGGGCTTTCTGCTCGCGATGGCGTTCGGCCTGGTGCTCGCGGGACTGAAGAGCGTGCCGCTCAAGATCGTGCGCTGGCCCGCCAAGCTGATCAGCGAGTTCCTGCGGGATACGCCGCTGCTGGTGCAACTGTTCTTCCTCTACTACGTGCTGCCCGACTACGGGCTGCTGCTGCCCGCCTTCATGACCGGCGCACTGGCGCTGGGGCTTCAGTACAGCGCCTATATGTCGGAGGTCTATCGCGGCGGGCTGGAAGCGGTCGGCGGCGGGCAGCGTGAAGCCGCTCGAGCGCTCAACCTGACGCCTGTGCGCACTTTCACCCATATCGTGCTGCCCCAAGCGGTGCCGCGGATCATTCCCGCTTCCGGCAACTACCTGGTCTCGATCATGAAAGACGTACCGGTACTCTCGGTGGTCACCGTGCTCGAGCTGTTCGGCGTCGCGCGGATCATCGGCGATCGCACCTTCAACTACCTGGTACCGCTCTCCATGGTGGGCGCGCTCTACCTGATCCTGACCATACTCGCCGCTTGGGCGGTGCGTATCCTCGACCAGCGGCTACCGAAGCACGGCATCGCGCTGCGCTGATTCGATCACTCGGACGAGATATACGAGGATGAGCTCCCAGACTCCTGCATCACCCGACCAAACTTCCGCTCGCCCGCTGGTACGCTTCTCCAAGGTGACCAAGCGCTATGGCGAGCACACCGTGCTCGATGATCTCGATCTAGACGTCGCCGCTGGAGAAAAGGTCACCATCATCGGTCCCTCCGGCTCCGGCAAGTCGACCGTGCTGAGGATCTTGATGACGCTCGAGACATTGAGCGATGGACTGATCGAAATCGACGGCGAACCGCTCTGGCACGAGCGCCGCACTGATCAGCTGAGGCCCGCAAGCGAAGCGCACCTGCGCAAGATGCGCGGCCAGCTCGGCATGGTGTTCCAGCAGTTCAATCTGTTCCCGCACATGAGCGTGCAGCGCAATCTCACCGAAGCCCCCCGGCAGGTGCTCGGACTCTCCCGCAAGGAAGCGCAGAGCCGTGCCACCGAACTGCTCGAGCGAGTGGGGCTTGCCGATCACGCTAACAAGTATCCCGGCCAGCTCTCCGGCGGCCAGCAGCAGCGCGTCGGCATCGCGCGGGCCTTGATGATGCGCCCGCGGATCATGCTGTTCGACGAACCGACCTCGGCGCTGGACCCCGAGCTTGTCGGCGAAGTGCTCCATGTGATCCGCACGCTCGCCGACGAGCACGATCTCACCGTGCTGATGGTCACCCACGAGATGAGCTTCGCCCGGCGCTTCTCCGACCGGGTGTGCTTCTTCGACAAGGGGCGGATTCATGAGCAAGGCACGCCGGAGCAGATATTCACCGACCCGCGCGAAGCGCGCACGCGAGAGTTTCTGCGCGCAGTGCTCGAACCCGACGGATGAGATGAGCGCGGTGCACGCTTCGCGGTAAGCTCCCGCTCTCACGCGCTTGCTGGAATCCTGCGATGAACCTGCGCCAGATCGAGATCTTCCACGCCATCCTGCAAAGCGGCAGCATCAGCGCCGCGGCGCGGGCGCTCAACGTCTCCCAGCCCAACGTCACCCGAGTGCTCGCCCATGCCGAACAGCAGCTCGGTTTCCTGCTGTTCGAACGCCATGCCCAGGGGCTGTCACCCACGCCCGAGGCGCTTCGCCTGATGCCGGAGATCGAGCAGCTGATGCGCCAGCGCGCCGGCATCGACACGCTGATCGGCAGGCTCAAGTGCGGTGAGGCGCAGCACCTACGTATCGGTGCCGCCCATGCGCTCGGCCAGGCCGTGCTGCCGCAGACGCTGATCGAGGCGCACAGGAGGCTGCCCCAGCTCTCGATCGAACTGGTCACCAGCCACTGGGACACCCTCTGCGAAGACCTGCTGCGCCAGCGCATGGACCTTGCGCTGGCATTCGGTCAACGTCCACCGGAAGGCATCGACTGCGAAGTGCTGGGCAAGCGCGCGCTGATGGCGCTGTTCCCGCCCGGTATCATCCCGCCCGAGCGAATCGGCCTCGACCAGCTGGGCGAAGCGCCGCTATTGATGCAACGCCAGGATCCGCTGGGCGAGCGGCTGCACGCGGCAATCGATGCAGCCGGGCTAGAGCTGCGCTCCCCCTGGCTGATCAAGACCTATGCGGTGATCGCCGAGATGGTCGCCGCGGGCGCGGGTATCGGGGTGGTCGACGCCTTCACCGCCGAGCACTATCGAGACCGCCTGGGCGCTGCGGTGCTGAGTCCGGAGATCGAAGCCGAGGTCGTGCTGGTCACGCCGAGCCGGCGCAGCCTGTCGCTGCCAGCTCTGCGCTTCTGCGAGCTGCTGCGCGCCCAGCTGGGTGGCTGAGCCGCCCGGCGCTGCGCGTTCACCGATGAGGCCCACGGCCTGCCGACTCCACCCATAACCCAAGGCTATGGAGGTGGCGCGAATCAGCATTCGACCTCGCTGCGGGGAGCCGGAATACTGACGCCATTGCAGCCGTCCGGCTGTCCGCACACGCTCTTCTGGAGTATCGAGATGCAGATTCCCAAGCCCTACCTGCTGTTCCTCGGCGATGTCCGCGATGCACTGGCGGTCAAGATGGCCCGCGGTATCCTCACCTGGCGCCCCGAGGCCTGTGTCGGCCAGCTGCGCCTCGACGACCAGACCCCTTCGCTCGGTATCGACGACCTGCCCCTCGAGGCCGGCCGCGAGCGCGGCGCGCAAACCCTGGTGGTCGGCACCGCCAATGCCGGCGGCAAGCTGCCCGAGCACTGGGTCGATACCCTCGAGCAGGCGATCGAGCTCGGCTACAACGTCGCCAGCGGCATGCACCAGCGCCTCGCCGCCATTCCCCGGCTGGCGGACGCCGCCAAGCGCCAGGGCGTCAAGCTCTTCGACATCCGCCACGACGCGCCCGCGCTCGAGGTCGGCAACGGCAAGCGCCGAAGCGGCCGCCGGGTACTCAGCGTCGGGCTCGACTGCGCGGTGGGCAAGATGTTCAGCGCACTGGCACTCGAGGCCGAGCTCAAGTCGCGCGGCGAGAAAGCGGATTTTCGCGCCACCGGCCAGAGCGGCATCCTGATCCAGGGCGAGGGCATCGCGGTCGACGCGGTGGTCGCCGACTTCATCTCAGGCGCCGCCGAGTACATCTCTCCAGCCAACGATGCCGATCACTGGGACCTGGTCGAGGGGCAGGGCTCGCTGTTCCACCCGAGCTACGCCGGTGTCAGCCTCGGCCTGCTCCATGGCGCCCAGCCCGACTTCCTGGTCATGTGCCATGAGCTCGGTCGGCCGCATGTGCGCCATTTGCCGCACATCCAGCTGCCGAGCTACGCCGCCTGCGTCGAGCGCAACCTCGCCAACGCCCGCACCACCAATCCCGACGTCGTCCTCGCCGGTTTCTCGATCAACACATCGAACGTCGACGAAGCGCAGGCGCGCGCCCACCTAGCCGAGATCGAGGCCGAGTTCGGCGTGCCCGCCACCGACCCCGTGCGCTTCGGCGTGGGCCCGCTGATCGACCACCTGATCGAGCGGACCCGCTAAAGGAGACGTCGTGAGCATCCAGGCAGACTACGCCACTCATCGCTTGCCCCTGGCCCGCCCCTTCGCCATCTCTCGCGGCACCCGCACCGAGATCGAAGTGGTCAGGGTCACGATCAGCGACGGTGCCCACCAAGGGATCGGAGAAGCGACGCCGACGCCCCGCTACGAGCAGACCACCGAGGTGGTGGTCGCCGACCTCGAGCGGGTACTGCCAACGCTACGCCAAGGACTCGAGCGCGGGAGCTTCGATCGCGATGAGCTCGCCCGGCTGCTGCCGGCGGGCGTGGCCCGCAATGCGATCGACTGCGCACTGTGGTCGCTCGAAGCGCAAAAGCGAGGCGTCGGCCTCGAGACGCTAATCGCCGAAGCACTGGGCGAAGCGCCGCTGCCGCAGCGCCCGATAGACACCGTGCAGACGATCGGGATCGCCACTGCGCAAGCGATGGCCGAGGCTGCGCGAGCGGAGTGGGAGAAAGGCGCCCGGCTTTTGAAGGTCAAGCTCGACGGCGAGCAGATTGAAGCGCGGATGCGCGCCATCCGCCAAGCGGTACCGCAGGCGCGGCTGGTGGTCGATGCCAATGAGGCGTTCCCCCGGCAAGGGCTCGAGCAGTGCCTCCGTCTTCTCGCCGAGCTCGGTGTCGAGATGGTCGAACAGCCCCTGCCCGCCGGAGAGGACGCCGCGCTCGACGAGTTCCGCCATCCGCTGCCGGTCTGTGCCGACGAGAGCTGCCACACTCGCGAGGACCTGCCAGCGCTGGCCCGACGCTACGAGATGGTCAACATCAAGCTGGACAAATGCGGTGGGCTGAGCGAGGGCATCGCAATGCTGGCGCAGGCCCGCGCGCTGGACCTGAAAGTGATGGTCGGCTGCATGCTCGGCAGCTCCACCGCGATGCGCGCAGCGCTCCCCCTGGCCGCCCGCGCGACGCTTGTGGACCTCGACGGCCCGACCTGGCTCGCCAACGACCCCGACCCAAGGCCGCTGCGCTTCGCTGCCGGGACGCTAGACGACGGCTGAGCGAGCCTTCCGGGCGACTTCCCCTCGAAGGCCGCCGGTGAGACCATCCTGCTGACCGGCGAGCCTCACTGCTCGCCGGCAGCCTCGCTCGCCCCTCGCCGCCAGGAACTCCTCCGATGAACTTCGCCGCTTTTCATAGCCAAGCCCCCGTCTCCGGATACTCGATCGCGCTGCACGGCGGGGCCGGCACGCTCGATGAGTCGACGCTCAGCGACGAGCAGCAGCGTACGATCCATGCCGCGCTGCGCTCAGCGCTGGCCGTCGGCGAACGGCTGCTCGAGGAGGGCGGGGACGCGCTGGATGCGGTGGAAGCGACGGTCGTCGCGCTCGAGGAGTGCCCGTTTTTCAATGCCGGGGTCGGCGCCTGCCTGAGCTGGGAGGGAGACCACGAGCTGGATGCGGCGATCATGAATGGCCGTGATCTCGGCAGCGGCGCGGTGGCCGGCGTGCGGGAGGTGCGCAGTCCGATCCGCGCGGCGCGCGCGGTGATGGAGCGAAGCGAGCACGTGCTGCTCGGCGGCGCGGGCGCCGACGGCTTCGCTCGATCCTGTGGGCTCGAGATGGTCGACAACGGCTTCTTCACCACCGCGCTCAGGCGCGAGCACTGGGAGGCACTGCACACCGAGCGCGCGGAGCTCGACGCCAAGCTGAGCGATCCGTTTCGCTTCGGTACCGTCGGCGCGGTGGCTCGCGATCGCAATGGCCACCTCGCCGCAGCCACCTCGACCGGCGGGGTGACCAACAAGCGCTGGGGACGCATCGGCGACAGTCCGATCATCGGCGCGGGCACCTATGCCGACGACCGCAGCTGTGCGATCTCCTGTACCGGCAAGGGCGAGCTTTTCATTCGCGAGAGCGTCGGTCACGAGATCTCCGCGCGCATGCGCCTTGCCGGGCAAACCCTCGCGAGCGCAAGCCGCGCACTGCTCGAAGGTCCGCTGAAGATACCGGGCGGCGCGGGAGGTCTGATAGCGGTGGATCGCGATGGCAGGCTCTCGCTCGATTTCAACAGCAGGGGAATGTATCGCGCCTGGAGGATCGAGGGCGAACGCGCCTGCAGCGCGATCGAACTCGGCGTGGTCGAGTACATGGACTAAGCATGCCGAGGGCGGCTCCGATGGCCCGGCGTGCAGGGCGCGACGCGCGACGCGAGCGGCTCTTGAAACGCGCGCTATGCCGCCAGCCAGCCCTCGCCAAGCAGCCGCTCCAGCGCGACGCGACTGTCCGGGGTCACAGGAGTAAGAGCCAGCGCGTCCTTGGGCGTCATCCACTCCACCGCGGCGACTTCACTTTCCTGCAGCACCATCGGGCCACGGTATTCGACCAGGAAGACCCCACCGAACGCTTTCAGTCGCTGGTCGATATAGCGGAAATCGAAGCAATGACGCAGCTTGACCCCGGTGATGCCGAGCTCCTCGGCAAGCTCCCGGCCGGCACCGACGTGCATCGCCTCCCCGGCTTCGACCACGCCGCCGGCGGCAAGGTCGAAGGCACCGGGAAAGATGTCCTTGGTCAGCGTACGGCGCTGAACACAGATGTGGCCCTCCCCGTCGGTGACGAACACGTAGGTCGCCCGGTGCCACAGGCGCAGGCGCCTGACGAATGCCCTGGTGGCCGAGCCACAAGGGCGATTGCGATCATCGACCAGTTGAACCCATTCGAGCATTGGGGACATGCTCCATTCTCCTCATGGAAACGAGCGCCCGCTCGGCCGGCACAGCGACGGCGCCAGGACGGGTCGGAACTCCAAGCCCGAAAGTGTACACGCGCGGCTGCGGGTTGCGAGCCCCTGCGGCGCTCGCTTGAAAGTGAACAAATCACCGCGCTGGTCTATCTTGCTAGATGAGTGAGCTAGAGACCCGCGCTCATCCATTCTCGGCGGCCAGGCACGCGTGCAGTGGACGCCGCGTTATTCGCCGGGCCGTGTGAAGTCCCAGTTCAGGAGAACGTTATGCTAGGACTCTTTTCATCCAGATCTCGCCGTGATGCCCAGGAATATGCCAAGGAGCTGCGTCGCGGTCTTCGGGAATCCGCCCGCCACGGACGTGGCCGACTGCACGAACTGGGGGTCAGCGCCTCGGATGGTGCCCATCGAGTCGGCCACCGGATCGAGGACGGCGGTCGCCGCGCCTGGGAGCTGACCGAAGAAAGCGCGCGCGAAATCGACGATCGCGTCCACGACAACCCCTGGCCCTACATCGCCGCAGGCACCGCCCTGGGGCTCGCGATCGGCTACATGCTCGGCCGGCGCTGAATGCTCCTCGCCATGCCCTGTCCTGGGCATGGCGAGTGTTCTTCGCTCATGCTCCACCCTCCGACCTTTCGCTCCAGAGCTCACGCCCCCCTGCCTGGCAGGGTCGTGATCAAAGCAGCGACAGCTGAGCCCCCGGCACCGAGAAACCTGTGCAATCGAGCCCTTCCACACGTTGGCGCTCGAGCCCATAGCGCCGCCGCGCAAGGCGGAAACGCTGCGCGATCAACTCAGCGAAAACTCCCTCCCCCTTCATTCGGGTCGAAAAGTCGGCGTCATACAGCTGTCCGCCCCGGCTCTGGCGCATCAGCCCCAGCACATGGTCGGCGCGCATCGGATAGTGCTCTCTTAGCCACTCCTCGAACAGCACCGCTACCTCGCGCGGCAGGCGAAGCAGTACGTAGCCGGCACTGTCGGCCCCAGCCTCCGCGGCGGCCTCCAACAGGCGCTCGAGCTCGTGATCGTTGAGCATTGGAATGATCGGCGCGCACAGCACCCCGACCGGCACTCCCGCCTCCTTAAGCCTGCGAATCACCCTGAGCCGCGCGGCCGGCGCGGCGGCGCGTGGCTCCATCCGGCGCTTGAGTTCGTCGTCGAGCGTAGTGAGGCTGACCATCACCCGTACCAGGCGATGCTCGGCGAGCTCCGCGAGCAGATCGAGATCGCGCAGCACCATCGCTCCCTTGGTCACCAAGGTGAGCGGGTGGCGATAGCGCAGCAGCACCTCGAGCGCTGCGCGGGTCAACTTCATCTCGCGCTCGATCGGCTGGTAGGGGTCAGTGTTGCTGCCCAGTGCGATCGGCTGGCAGCGGTAGCCCGGTGCCGACAGCTGCCGCTCGAGCACTTCGGCCAGGTTGGTCTTGGCGATCAGCCGTGTCTCGAAGTCGAGCCCAGGGGAGAGATCCCAATAGGCGTGGCTCGGTCGCGCAAAGCAGTAGATGCAGCCGTGCTCGCAGCCTCGATAGGGGTTGAGCGAACGGTCGAAGGGGATATCGGGCGAATCATTGCGGCTGATCACCGACTTGGCTCGCTCGAGGCGCACCTCGGTGAGTCTCGGCAACGGCGTTTCCTGATACCAGCCGTCGTCGACCAACTCGATACGAGCGGACTGGAAACGATTGGCCGGATTATGGCCGGTACCCCGCCCTCTCGGCGTAGCGTTCTCAGCGACCATGGCAGCGCTCCATATGTACGTTCATACAGTACAGTATGGGGCGCTTGCACACCTCACGTCGAGCGATCCAGGCGCAGACGCCCTAGACGAGTAAACGTGCCCACTTTCGGTTAAATTGTATCAACCTACTTACACTCCGTTTACAACAATACGGCACTGGACACATCCTAGATCGCCCTAAGGTGTACGTCTCTCTCAAGCAACTCACCTCAAAGTGAAACGAAGCGATGAAAAGATGCCCTTTCTGCGGCAGCTATGGAGTGGAAGCGCTGCCCCGCAGCGTCTTTGGCCGCCTGATGCGCTTACGCCACTATCATCATTGTCATGACTGCCATAAAGTCTTCAAATATAAAAACAACATGCAAAAAGAAGCGGTAAAAAAATCAGAACCCCGATCTAGAACTTAATAAAAGCATTACCAAAGTACAAAAATAATCGAGCGGCCAAGTCGTCATGCTCATCCCATCTGTCTCTCCTCCTGGGGATCAGCCGCCATGAGCAATCCAGCCACGCAGCGGAAAATCATCGATGCCGCCAGCCGTTACAGCGACATCGACGAACGATATTACGAATGGGAAGACGGTCTATCCTCGGCGGGCCTATCCCTGATACTCCCCAAGAGCAGCCTTTCAACTTTCGATTGGTGTGTCACCGGTTATCATTTCGACCAATTGATCGGTGGCATTCTCACTGCCAGTGAACACGACATTCAAAGGCGACAGGGCAACTTGTTCGCCGTGCCCGACCACGTTTTGCTATTCATCGTCCTGGTCGGGGGTCTCGACTGCCAGTGTCGCGGGCGTCGCTTTGAAGTGGGACAAGGCGATATGCTGATCCAGGACATGTCGCAGCCGGTTTCGATCAGCGTCCGCGCTGGAAGCGCCGGCCCCTGCACCTACCAATACTTCATACTGCCCAAGAGTTCGATGGCCTTTTCGGTCGATATCGCACCGCTCCATGGCCACTGCCTGCATGCCGCAAGCCCCCTCAACCGCATGCTGCGTGGGCATCTCGCGACGATGCTCGCGCTGTTCGATCAAATGACCGAGATGGAAGTGAAGGGCGTCGGCAAGGGTGCCTCCAACCTGATCATCGAAACGCTGGCGCTGCTCAGTGGCAAGGCGCTCGACTCCCCCTTCGAACACAGCACCAAACTCGAAAGGGTGTGCCTGTTCATCGAGTCCAGCCTCGGCACCCAGCTGACGGTGGAAATCCTCTGCAAGCGCTTCGCGCTGTCGCGCGCGAGCCTCTATCGCCTGTTCGAACCGCTCGGCGGAGTCGCCTGCTTCATCCGCAACCGCCGGCTGGCGATGGCGCAGCGCATGATGCGTGATCTGAGCATGCGCCATTTGAGCCTTTCTGCGATCTCACGACGCTGTGGCCTGGAACCAAGCGTACTGCGCCACCACTGCATTCAGCACTATGGCGAACCCCCGAGGGAGATTCGCCGCGAGCTGCGCACCCAGTTCGCCCATAGAACGCATACCCAGCACGAGCCCACCCACGTCGGCTGGGTCAGCACGCTGTAGCGCGCCCATTCGCTACGCCACCGTGCGCGACGACCCTGCTCGGATCAATCGAACAGTACGATCTGGCGAATCGCCTCACCCGCGGCCAAGCGCTCGAAGCCGAGATTGATCTCGTCGAGTTTCAGCGTATGGGTAACCAGCTTGTCGACCGGAAGTACACCCGCCTGGTACATGCCGATGTACTGGGGAATGTCGAGCGACGGCACATGCCCGCCGAGATAGGAGCCGAGCAGGCGGCGCTCCTCGGCGACCAGCTGGACCGGACTCAAGGCGAAGCGGGTGCTCGGATGCGGCAGCCCGGCGGTGACGGTGACCCCACCCTTGCCGGTGGCGGCGAAGGCGAACTCCAGCGCCTTTGCAGCGCCGGCGAAATCGGCGGCGACGTCGACACCGCCTGCGCTCAAATCGCGCACCCGCGCCAGGGCCTGAGGATCGCTACTGTCGATCACTGCAGTGGCGCCGAAGGCCTTCGCCTGCTCCAGCTTGGCCGGATTGACGTCAGCGGCGATCACCTGCCGCGCACCGCTCGCCAGGGCGCCGAGCACCGCGGACAGGCCGACGCCGCCAAGCCCGACGACCAGTACCGACTGCCCCGCACGCAGCTTCGCCGTGTGCAGCAAGGCCCCGACACCGGTGAGTACCGCACAGCCGAACACGGCCGCGATCCGGAACTCAAGGCTCGGATCGATGCGCACCGCCGACTTCTCCGAAGCGACCAGGTACTCGGAGAAGCCGGAGACGCCCAGGTGATGGTTGAGATAGTGCCCTGCTCGATGCAGCCGTCGTCCGCCGCCAAGCAGCACGCCCTCGCCATTGGCCTGGGCGCCCGGCGAGCAGAGCGCCGCGCGCCCGGCCAGACAGTAAGGGCAGGCACCGCAGCTGGGCACGAAGGAGAGCGCCACGTGATCGCCCACCTCGAAGCCGCTCACCCCCTCGCCGAGCTCGACCACCTCTCCGGCCGCTTCGTGACCCAGCGCCATTGGCAAAGGCCTGGGGCGGTTGCCATCGATCACCGAGAGATCCGAGTGGCAAAGACCAGCGGCGCGAACCTTGACCAGGATTTCACCACGCCGGGGCGGGTCGAGCTCGAGTTCCTCGATCACGAGCGGCTGACTGATGGTATAGGGTCGTGGGGCCCCTTCGTGGCGCAGTACCGCCGCACGGGTCTTCATCGATGATCTCCTTTATCAGTCGCGACTCGCTGCCCCAATGGGTCAGTCATAGTATCTGGGCGAGCGCTTGAACCTGGGCCAAGCGCCGGGATCGTGCCCGGTCACTACCAGCGCGGAGTGTTTCTCGGCCAGCGCCTTGAGCTTTCGCACCGAACGCACCGCATCGGTCGCCGAGGCGACGAAACCCGGCAGCGCCTTCTCGTCCCAATGATCAGTGGTATAGGCGGCATCCACGGCCAGCAGCACGGCACCCTGCCTGGGAAGCTGGATGAGGAAACTGGCGTGGCCGGGGGAGTGGCCCGGTGTGAAAATGAACCTCACCACGCCATCGCCGAACACATCGTAGCCGTCGTCCCCATCCTCGAGCAGGAACCAGTCGATACCGGGGCGATCGATGTCGGCGTTGATGTAGGCGTTGGCCGCGAACCAGTCGGGACTGTGGGCGTATTCGTACTCGCGCCGGGTGACGATGTGCTTGGCATTGGGGAAGCGCCCGGTCGCCCCGGTATGGTCCAGATGCAGATGGCTCTGCAGTACGTAGCGCACCGACTCCGCCGCGATCCCCATCCCCTCGAGCGCGGCCACGCAGCCCTCGTCCGCGCTCATCACCGGCCAGTAGACCTCGGTGATCGGCCCCCAGTGCGCCACCGGATCGAGCGCGCACTCCACCGCACAGCCGCCGTCGATCACGACGTTGCCCTTGGGGTGAGTGATCAAGTACCACGGCACTGGAATCTCATAGGGCGCCTGTGAGTGATTCATCTTGATGTTGCACTCACGGCACTCGAGCATGCCAGTCTGCATCATGTAGAGCCTGGTCTCGGCCATCCTCGCATCCTCCGTCACACCCTGGGATGACGACCACCCGCCGGCCCGCCACAGGGCATCGTCCCGTCGAGTCTAGGATCAAGGCCTCGAGCTGGCTGCCCGCTTTTGGTATGAGCCGCGAGGAAAGAAGAGCGCCGGTTCGCCTGCCGCGCTGCGGCGTGGCTATCGATGAGGGGAGCTATCGATGAAAGGAGCTATCGATGAAGGAGGATGAATAAAGGATCGACGATGCCCGGTCGCGGATTTCCGCCAACCAGATCGCAGGCCACTATCGAAGGGGGAAAAGCCGAACGGGAGAACAAACAGGAGGGGTGAAGCTGGGGCTAGGAAGTGGTACCAGCGGTCGGACTCGAACCGACACGGGTTTGACCCCGGCGGATTTTGAATCCGCTGCGTCTACCGATTTCGCCACGCTGGCACTTCGAAGCGACGCCATTATACGGCCAAGTGCTGGAGCGTCAATGACTTCCTCGAGCGAATTGTCTATTATGTCGCCCCTTCTCCAGGGCTGCGCGCGGCGGCCCTCGAACCGATCGGCCAATTTTTCCAGATGCAGCGTTCCGACTTCCAATTCGATCTTCCCACCGAACTGATCGCCCGCTATCCCTCCGAGTCGCGAAGCGACTGCCGGCTGCTGTGCGTGGACGGCGATCTCGCATCGCTCGAGCATCGCCGCTTCAAAGACCTGCTGGAGCGCGTCCAGCCGGGCGATCTGATGGTGTTCAACGATACTCGAGTGGTACCCGCGCGGCTGCACGGCCAGAAGCGCAGCGGTGGGCGGGTCGAGATCCTGCTCGAGCGGCCGCTCGACGCCCACCGGGCACTGGTGCATCTGCGCTCGAGCAAGTCGCCGAAGCCGGGAAGCGAGCTGGACTTCGAAGGCGGGGTCACAGCGGTGGTCGAGGGGCGACGCGATGCGCTGTTCGAGCTGCGCTTCCATGGCGAAACGCCGCTGCTCGAGCTGCTCGAGCGACATGGCCATATGCCGCTGCCCCCCTATATCGAACGTGCCGACGACGAACGCGATCGCGAGCGATACCAGACCGTCTACGCGCGTCGCAAGGGCGCAGTGGCGGCACCTACGGCGGGGCTGCATTTCGACCAGGCGATGATGGCGGCGCTCGAGGCCCGCGGGGTCGAGACCGCCTTCGTCACCCTCCATGTCGGCGCGGGGACTTTCCAGCCGGTGAGGGTCAATGACATCACCGAACACCACATGCACAGCGAATGGCTCGAGGTCGACGAAACCACCTGCGCCAAGGTGCGCGCGGCCAAGGCGGCCGGCCGCCGGGTGATCGCGGTGGGCACCACCAGCGTTCGCTGCCTCGAGACCGCGGCGGCGAGCGGCGAGATCGCCCCCTATCGCGGCGACACCGACATTTTCATCCGCCCGGGCTATGCGTGGCGCTGCGTCGATGCCCTGGTGACCAATTTCCACCTGCCCGAGTCGACGCTTTTGATGCTGGTCTGCGCCTTCGCCGGTTTCGACACCACCATGCGCGCCTATCGCGAGGCGGTGGCGCAAGGCTATGCCTTCTTCAGCTACGGCGACGCGATGTTCCTCACCCGTCGCACCCTTCCAGACCCCTGGCCGGCCCCTGCGCCGTCCAGCGGTCAATCCGAGTAAGCGATGAGAGACCCATGCTTCATGCGCTTCGAGCGCATCCATTCGGACGGCCGCGCACGACGCGGTCGGCTGCACTTCCCACGCGGCACGGTCGAGACTCCGGCGTTCATGCCGGTGGGCACCTACGGCACGGTGAAGGGAATGACTCCCCGGGACGTCGAGGCGATCGGAGCCGAGATCATTCTCGGCAACACCTTCCACCTCTGGCTGCGCCCGGGAGTGGAAGTGATCGAAGCCCACGGCGACCTGCACGACTTCGCCCAGTGGCAGCGCCCGATCCTCACCGATTCCGGCGGTTTCCAGGTCTTCTCCCTCGGCGCGATGCGCAAGATCACCGAACAGGGCGTGCATTTCCGCTCGCCGGTCGATGGTGCCAAGGTGTTCATGGGACCGGAGGAGTCGATGGCGGTGCAGCGCGCGCTCGGCTCCGACATCGTGATGATCTTCGACGAGTGCACGCCCTACCCGGCCACTTATGATGAAGCCGAGCGCTCGATGGAGCTGTCGCTGCGCTGGGCCAAGCGCTCGCGCGAGGCGCATGGCGATTCGCCCTCGGCGCTGTTCGGGATCATCCAGGGCGGCATGTATCGCGAACTACGTGAGCGCTCCCTGGCGGGCCTTGGCGAAATCGGCTTCGACGGCCTGGCGATCGGCGGCCTCTCGGTGGGCGAACCGAAAGATGAGATGCTCAAGGTGCTCGACTACCTGCCGACACTGATGCCCGAAGACAAGCCGCGCTACCTGATGGGCGTCGGCAAGCCGGAGGACCTGGTCGAGGGGGTGCGCCGCGGGGTCGACATGTTCGACTGCGTGATGCCGACGCGCAATGCGCGCAACGGCCACCTGTTCACCGCCGAGGGGGTGGTCAAGATCAGAAACGCCGCCCATCGCCACTCGACCGAGCCGCTCGAGGCCGGCTGCGACTGCTACACCTGCGGTAACTTCACTCGCGGCTATCTCCATCATCTCGATCGCTGTGGAGAAATGCTCGGTGCGCAGCTCAACACGATCCACAACCTGCGACATTACCAGCGCCTGATGGCCGGTTTGCGGAGCGCTATCGAAGCGGGTAAATTGGCCGCCTTCGTCGATGACTTTTACGCGCGACGGGGCCTTTCGACTCCCGCCCTCGAGTGACTTCGGCCTCGCCGGGCGGTGAGCGAAAGCGGCTTCGGCGCGCGGGTTCGCCGCGGGCGACGAACGCCTCCGATCAGGACGCGTGCGTCGTCCGCGAAGCCATGATCGAGGCAAGCCCGGCGATGTCCGCCGCGCCGCGCAGGCCGTGCGAACCACCTACAACCACTCCACCTCAACGCAATCATCAGAGGATATGTCATGCTCGACTTCTTCATCTCATCGGCGCACGCCCAGGAAGCCGGGGCCGGCGGCGGGGCGATCGCCCAGATCGTCATGCTGGTCGGTTTCGTGCTGATTTTCTACTTCCTGCTCTGGCGTCCGCAGTCGAAACGCGCCAAGGCGCATCGGCAGCTGATGTCCCAGCTGTCCAAGGGT
The DNA here is from genome assembly GCF_001648175.1 of Halotalea alkalilenta. NCBI lineage: Bacteria > Pseudomonadati > Pseudomonadota > Gammaproteobacteria > Oceanospirillales > Halomonadaceae > Halotalea > Halotalea alkalilenta. Next base: position 3,867,865 of record NZ_CP015243.1, read on the forward strand.
GACGAAGTAGTGGTCGGTGGTGGCCTGGTCGGTCGTCTGACCAAGGTCGGTGACGAGTTCGTCACCGTCGAGATCTCCGAAGGCACCGAAGTCAACGTGCAGAAGAGCGCGGTCGCCACGGTTCTGCCGAAGGGCACCCTGAAGTCCCTCTGATCGTTCGGGCGCCGCGTTCCTCGATGGGACGCGGCGACGATCGCCACGCCGCACACGAGACGACGGCGATCCTCGCGCCCTGATCGGCATCCCCTCTCCGTCTCCATCAGCAACCAGGACCAAGCCTCGATGCTGAATCGCTATCCTCTGTGGAAGTACCTGCTGATACTTCTATTGCTCCTCATCGGCGCGGTCTATGCGCTGCCCAACCTCTATCCAGAGGAGCCGGCGGTGCAAATCAGCCGCGACCGAGGTGCCGCGATCTCCCAGTCCGACATCGATAGATCGGTCGAGGCGCTCGAGCAGGCCAACATCAGCGTGCTGCGCGGCGAAATCGAACCGGACGGCACCGGGCTGATCCGCCTCGATGACATCAACCAGCAGCTGCGCGCCCGCGACCTGATTGCCCAGACCCTGGGCTCCGGCTACGTCACCGCACTCAACCTCGCCGATGCCACGCCATCCTGGCTGCGCGCGATCGGCGCCTCGCCGATGAAGCTCGGCCTCGACCTTCGTGGCGGCGTGCACTTCCTGCTCGAAGTCGATATGCAAGGCGCGCTCGAACAGCGCCTCAACAGCAACGCCAGCGCCATCCGCCAGACCCTGCGCGACGAGCAGATCCGCTATCGCGACAATCGCGTCGAAGGCAACCAGATTCGCTTGACCTTCGCCAGCCCCGAAGAGCTGAGCCGGGCAAGCCAGCTGATCCAGCCGCAGTATCGGGACTTCAGCTACTCGACCCAGAACCAGGGCCGCGCCTCGACTCTGGTGATGACCATGACCTCGCAGGCGATCAACGAGCTGCAGGACTACGCGGTCAACCAGAACCTCACCACCCTGCGCAACCGGGTCAATGAACTCGGGGTATCGGAGCCGATCGTCCAGCGCCAAGGGCCCAGCCGCATCGTGGTCGAGCTGCCTGGCGTGCAGGACACCGCCGCCGCCAAGCGCATCGTCGGCGCCACCGCCAACCTCGAGTTCCGCCTCGAGGCGCTGCCGGACACGCCGGAGGGCGACCAGGAATCGATCGCGTTCCGCAACGATCCCAACCGCCAGGCGGCGGTGATGCGCGACGTCATCATCACTGGCGACCGGGTCTCCAACGCCAGCCGCTCGTTCGACGAGAACGGCCGTCCGCAGGTCAACATCAACCTCGATGGTCCTGGTGGCTCGCTGATGAACCGCGCCACCCGCGCCAACATCGGCCGCGCCATGGCAGTGGTGTTCATCGAGCATCTCGCCGACCCGATCGCGCCAGGGCAGGAGGAGGACGCTCCTCGCCAGACCCGTACCGAACGCGGCATCATCAGCCTGGCGACGATCCAGAGCGCGCTCGGCAACCAGTTCCGCATCACCGGGCTGGATTCACCGGGCGAAGCCCAGGAGCTCTCGCTGCTGCTGCGCTCGGGCTCGCTCGCCGCGCCGATCTACTTCGCCGAGGAGCGCACCATCGGGCCGAGCCTCGGGCAGCAGAACATCGATCGCGGGATCACCTCGATCATGTTCGCCCTGGTGCTGCTGCTGGCCTTCATGATCATTCGCTACAAGGCCTTCGGCGTGGTCGCCACCCTCGCCCTGGTGGTCAACCTGATCCTGCTGATGGCGATCATGTCGATCCTCGGCGCCACCCTGACCCTGCCTGGCATCGCCGGGATCGTGCTGACCCTGGCCATGGCGGTGGACGGTAACGTACTGATCTACGAGCGAATCAGGGAGGAGCTGAGAACCGGGATGGCGATCCAGCAAGCGATCCATGCCGGCTACGACCGCGCCTTCACCTCGATCATCGACTCGCAGCTCACCACCCTGCTGGTCGGGGTGATCCTGTTCTCGATCGGCACCGGACCGGTACAGGGCTTCGCAGTGACGCTGTCGATCGGGATCATCACCTCGGTCTTCACCGCGGTGATGGTCAGCCGCGCGTTGACCAACCTGGCCTTCGGCGGTCGCCCGTTGAAGAAACTCTGGATCTGAGGACGACGCGATGAAACTCATAGACTTCATGGGCAAGCGCCACATCGCCTACATCGTCTCGATCCTGCTCTCGGTGATCGCGATCGGCTCGCTTGCCGTCAAGCAGCTCAATCTTGGTCTCGACTTCACCGGTGGCACCCAGGTCGAGGTTCACTACGCCCAGGCGCCCGAGCTCGACGATGTGCGCGAGGCCTTGGGCCAGGCAGGTTACGCCCACGCCTCGGTGCAGACCTTCGGCGCCGAGACCGACATCCTGGTGCGCCTCCAGCAGGACTACAGCGAGAACGTAGGCGCGCAGATCGTATCGGCCTTATCGACTCACGGCGAGGACGTCCAGCTGGTGCGCGCCGAGTTCGTCGGCGCCCAGGTCGGCGAGCAGCTGCGCGACCAGGGTGGCCTCGGGCTGCTGCTGGCGCTCGGTGGGATCATGATCTACCTGGCGTTGCGCTTTCAGTACAAGTTCGCGATCGGCGCGGTGGTGTCGCTCGCCCACGACGTGCTTATCGTGCTGGGGATCTTCTCGCTGTTCGGCCTCGAGTTCGACCTCACCGTGATGGCCGCGGTGCTGGCGGTGCTCGGCTACTCGCTGAACGACACCATCGTGATCTACGACCGCATCCGCGAGAATATCCAAAAGTCGCGCAGCAACGACATCGCGCGCCTATGCAACGATGCGGTCAACCAGACCCTGGCGAGGACGGTGGCAACTTCAGGCACCACCCTGCTGGTACTGTTCGCTCTCTATCTGATGGGCGGCGACATGATCCACAACTTCTCGCTGGCGCTGATCATCGGCATCTTCCTCGGCACCTTCTCTTCGATCTATGTCTCAGCGGCGCTGCTGGTACTGATGAACCTCAAGCGCGAGGACCTGATCCCGACCAAGCGTGCCGAGGTGGAGGAGGAGCTGCCCTGAGAGGGCGCCCTGCTCTTCGCCATCGACCCCCGCGCCATTTGGCCGGGGGTTTTGTTTGACCACGCCTCTCCTTCCGCGCCGGGCTCGCTTTGGATGAGGGGCGAGCCAGGACGGTAAGCGAAAACCAAAAAGGCCCCTCGCGAGGCCTTTCAGGATGTTGCGTGATCAGAGCTCGCGAAGACGCGGGGCGAGCAGCTGGATCAACGGTTTGAACAGACGCTGGCCGGAGGCCATCAGCACCTTCTCGGCGGCGACCTGGGGCGAGCCGTCGGGCTGACCGATCAGTGCACCGCTCTCCTTGAGCAGCAGGCTGGCGAGACTGAGATCATGGTCGTCGAGGCCGAGCGCGAAGGCGGCATCGACCCGCCCGGTGGCGAGTTCGGCGAGATCGAGCAGCGAACAGCCGCTAGCGCGCATCACATCGATCTGGGTGCCGAGCGCTTCGACGAGCTTCAGGTAGGTTGGCTGGTAGCGGCTGCGCATCCAGCTCTCCGGCAGCCCGAGCGCGACTCGCGCACCGGTCACCGAGGAGACCGTCGGCACGCGCATGCGGCGCTGGTTGAACTGTACCCCGCGACCGCGGCTGACCAGGTACTCCTCCTCGGCGAAGGGTACGATCAGCACCGCGTGCTCGGGGCGTCCCTGGTAGAGGCAGACCATCGACATCGCCCAAGCCGGGGAGCCGGCGGCGAGGTTGGCGTAGCCGTGCTGGAGCTCGATCTTCCAATGATAGTCGCGCCCATCCCCTTCACCGTCGCGATGCGGGGTGAAGCGACCCGAGATACCGTGCTGCGGATAGCCGCGGGCGAACTGCTTGACGATCTGCTGCTCGGCGAAGCGGGCAGTCTCCTCGAGCATGTTGTCGAGCAGACGGTCCTCACGCGCGACATCGATCTTGTCGCGAATGCGGAAGAAGTGTTCCTGGGCGCCGCGCAGGGCGCGCAGGGCAAATTCGACCATCGGTTGCATAGCGTTGTCGTCCATCGATAGAAAGCGAGCCTCCGTACGCCTCGGCGTCGGTCGGAACTCACCAGGGAACTGTTAAAGAGCGACCGCCGGCAACCTCGAGACAACCGTGGACACGGGCATCCCGCAGGATATGCAGCGGAACAAGCGAAAGAATTAAACTGGCAGTTGGATTCGTTCGCGAGCGCGAACAGGCCGCGTAGTCTAACAGAACTGCCTCGCTGCGGTCATCCACCACATGAGCGGGCGCAACCAAAGCCGGATGTCCAGGCCATGTTAGACTCCCGCCTTCGCCGACATGGCTCGCTGGCTACAGCGCTCTGACCAAGGCGCTCTGGCTATGGATAGAGCGGCCCCCACCCTCAACGACTGCAACACCGAGGAATAGATCGTGCCCCACCCTTGCGCCCCGCATCCCACTCCTCCGGCCTGGCTCGAGCGCGTGCGTATCGTGCTGGTCGGCACCAGCCATCCCGGCAACATCGGCGGGGTCGCCAGGGCGATGAAGACCATGGGACTTCGCGAACTGGCATTGGTCGCTCCGCGTTGCGATCCCCATACCTCGGAGGCCGTCGCCCGCGCCTCTGGCGCGGATGAGCTGATCCACACGGCCACCCGCCACCAGCGGCTGGAAGAAGCGCTGTCCGACGCGGCCTGGGTGGTCGGCTGCAGCGCCCGCACCCGCACCATGCCCTGGCCCATGATCACTCCGCGACGCTTCTCCTCCAGGCTGGCCGACGAAGTCGCCGCCGCGGGCGAAGAGGCACGAATCGCCATTCTCTTCGGCCGCGAGGACACCGGCCTCACCAACGACGAGCTCGCTCACTGCAACGCCCACGTGCACATCCCCACCAATCCGGAGTTCGGCTCGCTCAACATCGCGGCCGCCGTCCAGCTGATGGCCTACGAGGCGCGCCAAGCCTGGCTCGAGGCGATTGACGACGACGAGTCGACGCCGCTGGGCGAGCACCTCGACGCAGACCAGGCGCTGCGCACGGCGATGGAAAGCGTCGAATGGGACAATCCTCTGGCCAGCCATGCCGATGTCGAACGGCTGATCGAGCATCTAGAGCGCACGCTGATACTCACCGGCTTCCACGACCCGGCCCAGCCCCGCCAGCTGATCCCACGTCTGCGCAGACTGCTGCTGCGTGCGCGGCTCGATCAGATGGAGACCAACATCCTTCGCGGCATCCTCACAAGCGTAGAGCGCCTGGCCAAACCTTGAGCCCGAGCATGGGTGGTGCGCCATTGTGCCGCAGCCGGGTCGGCCGGCCAAAAGTTGACCAAAAAACTCAAGTTTGTCCATAATGAATACGTTTCCTGCACCCACGGCGCCCGCCGACCAGCCATGTGAGCTGGTCGGCGGGCGCCGTGGGGCGCCAGACCGACTCACTCCTGGAGCCTGAAATCGCGGTGATTACGCTTTCCCTCGAGCTCCCACTGCGCCGGAACCACAAAAATGCGCCTGACCACCAAGGGACGATACGCAGTCACCGCGATGCTCGACCTCGCGATCAACGCCCATAGTGGCCCCGTCAGCCTCGCTGAAATATCCAAACGCCAGGAAATCTCGCTCTCCTACCTCGAGCAGCTTTTCGCGCGCCTGCGCCGCTCCGGCCTGGTCAACAGCGTCCGCGGACCCGGCGGCGGCTACCGGCTCAGCGACCAGCCCGCAGCGATCTCGATCGCCCGGGTGATCGACGCGGTCAGCGAATCGATCGACGCGACCCGCTGCCAGGGGCGCGGCGATTGCCAGCAGGGCACCACCTGTCTCACTCATCATCTGTGGTGCGACCTGTCCGATGCAATCCACGGTTTCCTCGATGGCATCACCCTCTCCGATCTGCTTGCGCGCCGCGACGTCCAGCAGGTCGCCGAGCGCCAGCGCTTGAACATCGACGATGAAGCGCTGATCTACATGACCAAGTAAACTGACTGGATTTCAGCCGATGCCGACGGGGGCACCTCCCTCCCGCCGACCAGGAACACGAGCACGCCCATGTCATCTGCGCCGATCTATCTCGACTATGCCGCCACCACCCCGGTCGATCCACGGGTGGCGCAGGCGATGGCCCGCCATCTGGGCCTCGACGGCACCTTCGCCAACCCCGCCTCGCGCAGCCATATGCTCGGCTGGCTGGCCGAGCAGGCGGTCGAAGGTGCCCGTCGCCAGGTCGCCGACCTGCTCAATGCCGACCCGCGCGAAATCGTCTGGACCTCTGGAGCGACGGAAGCCGACAACCTCGCACTGATCGGCTACATGCGCGCCAACCGCGCGCGCGGTCGTCACCTGGTCACCTCGACCATCGAGCACAAGGCGGTGATCGATACAGCGCATGCGCTGGAGAACGAGGGATTCGAGGTCAGCTGGCTCAAGCCGGCGGCGGACGGGCGCATCTGCCCCGAGGCGCTCGAAGCGGCAATGCGACCGGATACCATCCTGGTCTCGCTGATGGCGGTGAACAACGAGCTCGGTACGGTGAACGATCTCGAGGCACTGGGAAATATCGCCCACCGCCACGGCGCCGTCTTCCACGTCGACGCAGCCCAGGCCGCCGGCAAGCTGGCCCTCGACCTCGAACGGCTGCCGATCGACCTGCTCTCGCTCTCGGCGCACAAGATCTATGGCCCCAAAGGGATAGGCGCGCTGTACGTTCGCCGCGACACGCGGATCGAGGCACTGATCCACGGCGGCGGTCACGAGCGCGGCATGCGCTCGGGAACGCTCGCCACCCACCAGATCGTCGGCATGGGGGAGGCGTTCGCCCTCGCCGAGCTCGAACGCGAGGACGACATGCAGCGCATCGCCGAGCTGCGCACCCGCCTGCTCGAAGGGCTGGGCGAGCTCGAGGGCGCCCGACTCAGCGTGGCTGAAGGCCATGGCATGGCCAATATCCTCAGCATCGGGTTCGATGGCGTCGATGGCCAAGCGCTGGTGATGGCGCTGCGTCGGCTGGCGCTGTCCACCGGGTCGGCCTGCAACTCGGCGAGCGTCGCCCCCTCCTACGTGCTCACCGAGCTCGGCGTGCCCACCGCCCGCGCCCTGGCGACACTCAGGATCAGCCTCGGTCGGTTCAGCACTGCGACCGAGATCGACACTGCGATCGCGGACATCCGCGAGGCGCTGGATAAACTGCGCAAGGGCAGCCGCGTCCAGTCGGCCTGAGCGGAATTTTCGCGGCGATTCGCTCAAGGCATCGGTCGCCGCGTCGATAGTCAATCCAAGCAACCTAGGAGAGCGACATGGCTCACATTTCGATCAGCGAGGCCGCCGCACGTCAGATCCAGCGCGTCCTCGCCGAGCGCGGCCAGGGACTGGGACTGCGCGTCGGGGTCAAACCGAGCGGCTGTTCGGGCTACAGCTACGTACTCGACTTCGCCGACGAGCTCGCGCCCGATGACCGCTCCTTCGAGGATCACGGCGCACGAGTGGTCATCGACGCGAAGGCGCTGGAAATGCTCGATGGCACCGAGGTCGACTACGTCAGCGAGGGGCTCAACCAGCTGTTCAAGTTCAAAAACCCCAACGTCAAGGACGAGTGCGGCTGTGGCGAGAGCTTCAGCGTCTGACCCGTCGCGTCTGGATGCAAGGGCGGGTGCGAACGGCTATAATGCTGCGCCTTCGTATACCCGTCGCAAGCCTTACCCGATCACGAGCCCACTCGTTTCATTCCAACGGGCGGTTAGCGGCCATCCGAACGACCTCTTTACCGCCCTGAAACGGCGGTGATCATCCAAGACCTGACAAGGAGCCCTCATGGCGACCGAACGCACTCTCTCGATCATCAAGCCCGACGCCGTTGCCAAGAACGTGATCGGCGAGATCTACGCTCGTTTTGAACGCGCCGATCTCAAGATCGTCGCCGCCAAGATGGTCCACCTCTCCCGCGAGAAAGCCGAAGGCTTCTACGCCGAACACAAAGAGCGTCCCTTCTTCAAGGATCTGGTCGAGTTCATGACCTCGGGCCCGGTGATGATCCAGGTGCTCGAAGGCGAGAACGCGGTACTCAAGAACCGTGACCTGATGGGCGCCACCGATCCGAAGAAAGCCGAGCCGGGCACCATTCGCGCCGACTTCGCAAGCTCCATCGACGCCAACGCCGTCCACGGCTCCGACGCCGTCGAATCCGCCGCGCGCGAAGTGAGCTACTTCTTCTCCTCGGATGAGATCTGCCCGCGCTGATCGACATCGCTGCGTCCGCCGACATCCGGCGGACGCTCACTCCTCCCCTGCGACCCATCCCGCCACCATGACCCAACCGACCGCCACCACCGATACTCCTCTGCTCAATCTGCTGGGCCTCTCCCACGAGGAGATGGTGCAGTTCTTCGACGAGCTCGGAGAGAAGGCCTTTCGCGCCGCCCAGGTGATGAAATGGATCCATCAGGAAGGAGTCATCGACTTCGCCGCGATGACCAACATCTCCAAGGCGCTGCGCGACAAGCTGGCGCGCGTCGCCGAGGTACGCGTACCGTCGATCGCCTATCAGGGTGAATCGAAGGATGGGACCCGCAAGTGGGTGGTCGAGACCGAGGGCGGCAGCCTGATCGAGACCGTGCTGATCCCGGCCGAGAATGGCAATCGCCGCACCCTCTGCGTCTCCTCGCAGGTAGGCTGCTCGCTGGACTGCAGCTTCTGCTCGACCGGAAAACAGGGTTTCGCACGCAACCTCACCAGCGCCGAGATCATCGGCCAGGTGTGGATCGCGACCCATACCGGCGGCGCCTACGCCGACGGCCGCAAGCCGGTCACCAATGTGGTGATGATGGGCATGGGCGAGCCGCTGATGAACTTCGACCCCGTCGTCGCCGCGATGAAACTGATGCTCGACGACAACGCCTATGGCCTGTCCAAGCGCCGGGTCACGCTCTCGACCTCAGGCGTGGTACCGATGATCGACCGCCTCGGCGACGTGCTCGACGTGAGCCTGGCGATCTCGCTGCATGCGCCGACCGACGAACTGCGCAATACCCTGGTGCCGCTCAACCGCAAGTACAACATCGAGAAACTCCTCGATGCTTGCCATCGCTATCTCAAAAAGTGCGGCGACACCAGGATGATCACCATCGAATACACCCTGATGAGCGGGATCAACGATCAGCGCGAGCACGCCGAACAGCTCGCCGAACTGCTTCGGAACATTCCCTGCAAGATCAACCTGATCCCCTTCAATCCCTTCCCTGGGTCGGGCTATACCAAGCCATCGCGCAACCAGGTGATGCGCTTCCAGCAGTGGCTGTTCGAGAAGGGCTACAGCGCACCGGTACGCATGACCCGAGGCGACGACATCGACGCCGCCTGCGGCCAGCTGGTCGGCCGAGTGAAGGATCGAACTCGCCGTCAGGCGCGCTACATCCAGACCCTTTCGATCGACGCAGACTGAAGTGGCCGACTGCGTGGCTTGACTTCACCGGGATGCGACGATTCCATGATGCTCGCCCCACGTCCATTAGCTCGCCGACGGTAACCACCGGATGATTCCACCCCGTCTCCCAGCTGGCCGCCTGGCCGCCCTCGCCCTAGCCGCCCTGCTCGGCGGCTGCGCCGTCGCGTCGACGGGGGATGGGCGAAACCCGGGGGCCGCTTCGGCCTACGCCGAACTGGGCATGGGCTATCTCGGCCAAGGCGAAAGCGATCGCGCGCGGCAGGCCTTCGAGCGCGCGCTGGACCAGGACCCGCACGACCCTACCGCACTGCACGGCATCGCCCTGCTCGAGCATCGCGCGGGCAACGATGAGATCGCCGAACGCTACTACCAGCGCACCCTGCTCGAACTGCCCAGGCGCGACCAGCGCAGCGCAGACGAGATTCCCAGCGAGACCCCGGTGCGCAACAACTACGCAGCGCTACTCTATGAAGAACAGCGCTATACCGAAGCCTGCGAGCAGCTCGAGCGCGCCGCCGGGGATACCGCCTATGCCGGGCGGGCGCGGGTGCTGGTCAACCTTTCCCAATGCCAGCTCCACCTCGGCGAAACGGCAGCGGCGCGCGCCAGCCTGAATCTCGCCGAACGCATCGCGCCCGACCAGCCCACGGTACTGCTGGCGTTGGCCTATCTCGACTATGCCGAGCGCGACATGGGTGCATCGCGCGCGCGGCTGACGCAATATGAACGCCTCGCGGGACTTACTCGCGAAGGGCGAGCGCTCCACGAGGCCCTGGAAAATACCGCGGATGCCTCGCCGAACACGCTCGAACCGGCGTCGTCGGCCATCGATCAACCGTAACCGCGCCCAACAAGGACATCTCGCATGAGCGAACAGCCATCTTCCGCGGCACCCAGGACTCCGACGCAGCCGGCCGGCGAGATGCTGCGCCAAGCCAGGGAGCGCAAGGGGCTGGGGATAGAACAGGCCGCCGCTCAGCTCAACCTGCGTCCCTCGCTGATCGCTGATCTCGAAAGCGAACGCTACGACCAGCTGCAGGTTCCCGCCTATCGCCGCGGCTATCTGCGCGCCTATGCGCGCCTGGTCGGCATAGACGCGGCCGAAGTCCTCAGGGCGCACGATGCGATTCACGGCAAGAGCGATACCCATGAAGCGCTACGGGCCACCCCGATCCAGGCGGTTCGCCGCCCGAGCCGACTGGGCAAGCTGGTGTTCCGCCTGGTCACCGTCATCATCCTGCTGGTGCTGCTGGGGCTGACCGCGCTCTGGTGGCAAAGCCGCGACGGACTGCCCAATTTCGCCGAGAACACCCCCAGTAGCGACGTTTCAAGCGATGCGCTCGACGATGAGCCACCCACGCCGCCTTCAGCGCCAGTCGCACCGGCCGCCTCGCTGAGCGGCGAGGTCATCGATCTCGACGCCGCACTGGCGGTGGCAGGCGTCGAGTCCGGCGAGGCAATCGGCGGCAACGGCCTGCAGATCGACGTCGGCGAAGGCGTCAATGGCGCCCAGCTCACCGCGAGCGAGGCCGCGGCCCTGAGCAACCAGAGCCGCAGCGCACCGACTCAGGACGAGCAGGCATCGGCGACCACGACCGGAGAAGACGTGCTGTCGTTGAGCTTCCGCGAGGCGTCGTGGGTCGAGGTTCGCGATGCCAACAACATGGTGGTGCTGACAGGGCTTCAGCCCGCCGGCAGCGAGCGCTCGGTGGAAGGCGCACCACCACTGCGCCTGGTGATCGGCAATGCCAGCGGCGTCTCGCTCAGCTTCCGTGGCCAGCCCGTGGACCTGCCCGCGCGCACCGGCGGCAGCAACGTCGCCAGATTCACCCTCGGCGAATAAACCAATATCCAAGCCACGACGACCATACCGAGACGCGTGGCAGCAGGATGAGCAGAAGCAAGGCCGCAGACGAGGCCGTTTCGGGAGTCGACATTGAGTAAGTTACAGGCCATTCGCGGTATGAACGACCTGCTGCCGGACCAGTCTCCGGTCTGGCAGTACGTAGAGAACACCTTCAAGCGGCTGCTATCGCGCTACGGGTACCTGGAGGTTCGCGCTCCGGTGCTCGAGCAGACCGCACTGTTTCGCCGTTCGATCGGCGAGGCGACCGACGTGGTCGAGAAGGAGATGTACACCTTCGACGACCGCAACGGCGAGAGCGTCACGCTGCGCCCCGAGTTCACCGCCGGCGTGGTGCGCGCGGTGATCGAGCATGGGCTCGCCCATAACCAGACCCAGCGGCTCTGGACCACCGGCCCAGTGTTTCGCTACGAACGTCCGCAGAAGGGGCGCTATCGCCAGTTCCATCAGCTCAGCGTCGAGATCTTCAATCTCGAAGGGCCCGATATCGATGCCGAACTGATCCTGCTCTCGGCGCGACTACTGCGCGAGCTGGGGCTCTCCGACCAGGTCACCCTCGAGCTCAACTCGCTCGGTACCAAGGAAGCCCGCGCCGCCTATCGCGCCACCCTGGTCGAGTATCTAAAAGCGCACCGCGAGGTGCTCGACGAGGACTCGCTGCGCAGGCTGACCACCAATCCCCTGCGCGTGCTCGACTCGAAGAATCCCGAGATGGCCGCGATGCTGGCCGGCGCGCCGCGCATGCTCGACCACCTCGACGCCGAGTCCGAGGCCCACTTCGAGCGGCTCAAGGCGAGCCTCGACGAGACCGGCGTGCGCTACGTGATCAATCCCCGCCTGGTGCGCGGCCTGGACTACTATTCGCGCACCGTATTCGAGTGGACCACTACCGCGCTGGGCAGCCAGGGCACGGTGTGCGGCGGCGGCCGCTACGACGGTATGGTCGAGGAGCTGGGCGGCAAGCCGACCCCGGCGATCGGCTTCGGCCTTGGCATCGAGCGGCTGGTGCTGCTGCTCGAGACCCTCGAACTGGTGCCCGCCTCGGTGCACGAACACCTCGATGTCTATCTGACCGCGCTGGGCGAACGTGCGCAGCAGCGGGCGCTGCCACTCGCCGAACGGCTGCGCGATGCGTTACCCTCCCTGCGCCTGCAGTTGCACTGCGGCGGAGGCAGCTTCAAAAGCCAGATCAAGAAGGCCGACCGCAGCGGGGCGCGTATCGCTCTGCTGCTCGGCGAAGAGGAGTGCGAGCGCGGCACGGTGGGAATCAAGTTCCTGCGTGAAGAGCGCGAGCAGGAGAACATCCCCCAGGCCGCGCTGGTCGAGCGGCTGGCGCTGGAACTTAGCGCCTGAACGACGCCGCACTGGCGCGGCACGGATGAATCGGCTCGGACCGCGATCGCGGCCGGTACGCAGACAGGAGAACAATGCGTGGCGCAAGACTTAAGAGATGACGACGAACAGCTCGACGCGCTGAAGAGCTGGTGGAAACGTCACGGTACCTCGCTGGTGGCCGGCGTCCTGCTGGCCGCCGCCGGGATATTCGGTTGGAACGCTTGGCAGAGCTATCAGGCCAACCAGACAGCGGACGCCTCGCAAGCCTTCGATCAGCTGATCGCGCTGACCAGCGACTTCAACGTGCTCGACGATGGACAGCGCGCGCAGGTCGATCAGCTCGCCGAACAGCTCAGCGACGATCACGGCGGCACGCTCTACGCCGAACTCGCCCGCCTGATCCAGGCCCGGGTGGCGGTCGATGCCAACGACCCGGACACCGCGATGGCGAGCCTGAGGCAGGTGATCGACGGTGCCAGCCACGACTACGTCAAGGCTGTGGCGCGCCTCGATCTGGCACGGATCCAGGTCGACCGCCAGCAGTACGAAGAAGCGCTCGCAGGCCTTGAAGGTGAACTTCCCGAAGGGCTCCTCGCCCAGCAGGCCAACGTGCGCGGCGACGCGTTCCAGGGCCTGGGGCGCTTGGACGAGGCGCGCGACGCATATCGTACGGCGCTCGATCTGGCCAAGCAGCACGACCTGCCGATCTACGGCGTTCAGCTCAAGCTCGACGATCTCGCGCCCCAGGAGGCTTCATGAATTCGCGGACCCCAATGCGCAGCCTGATGTGCGCCCTCGGTATCACCCTGTTGCTCGCAGGATGCGGCGGCGGCGTCAAACCCGATCCGCCGCCCAAGGAGCTGGGCAACATCCAACCGCAGGTCCGCCTCGACCAGCAGTGGTCGCGCGGTATCGGCGACCTTGGCCGCGCCCGCTATCCGCTCGAGCCCGCGCTCGACGCGGGAGTGCTCTACACCGTCAACGCCGAAGGCCGGCTACGGGCGATCAACGCCGAGAGCGGTGAGATCAGCTGGGAGAGCGAACTCCACGTGCCGGTCTCGACCGGGGTCTCGGTCAGCGCCGGGCGGCTGTTCATCGGCACGCGCAAGGGCGAAGTGCTGGCGGTGAGCCTGGGCGACGGCAACATCGTCTGGCGCACTCAGGTCGCAAGCGAAGTGCTGACCACTCCCCAGGCGAACAACAGCCTGATCGTAGTGCAGAGCGTCGATGGCACCCTCACCGCGCTCGACAAGCTCACCGGCGACCAACGCTGGCTCTACGCTGCCTCGCAGCCCACCCTCACCCTGCGCGGCACCGGCACTCCGCGCACCATCGATCCGGTCACCTTCGCCGGCTTCGCCAACGGACGGGTCGGGCTGTTCGACAACCGCAGCGGCGAGATGATGTGGGACATGCGCATCTCGGTTCCCCAGGGGGCCAACGAGGTCCAGCAGCTCACCGATGTGATCGGCCAGCCGGTGCTGACGCCTGACGGCCGGCTGTTCGTGACCAGCTACAATGGCCAGGTGGTAGCGGTCAACGTACAGAACGGCCAGATGCTGTGGAGCCGGGAGCAGTCGAGCTATCGCTCCCCGCTGCTGGTGGGCAACACGCTGTTCACCGTCGACGAGCGCAGTCACGTCCACGCGCTCGATGCCAACAGCGGAGAGCCGCTGTGGGAGCAGGATGGCCTCGAAGGCCGCCAGCTGACCGCGCCGGTGTTCGTCGATGGCCAGATCGCGCTGGGTGACTACGAAGGCTACATCCACCTGCTCAACGCCGGCAGCGGCGAGATGGACGGCCGCGCGCGGATCGGTGGCGACGGCATCAGCGTGCCGCTGCTGAGCGATGGCAACCGCATCTATGCGCTGTCCAACTCGGGCAGGCTGGTCGCGTTCCAGCTCATCGCCCAGTAAGCCCCGGGCGGCGCGGCGAACGCCGCTCCGCCCGCTCCCGCCGGGCGGCGCCTTCGGCCTCTATTCCCAGCCCCCTATATAGCCGCCGCGCTTTTCGCTACCATTCACTCCCAATCGCCCCGCCCGCCGACCGATCGCAGCTCGCATCGGACTCGTCTTTCGGCCGGGAAGCCACATTCTAGAGCGCAGTTGATCTGGCCGCGCCAATCTCGAGCATCGAAATGAACCCCGTGATCGCACTGGTCGGCCGTCCCAACGTCGGCAAGTCCACCCTCTTCAATCGCCTGACCCGCTCGCGCGATGCCATCGTCGCCGACTTTCCCGGCCTGACCCGCGACCGCCAGTACGGCAATGGCCGCCTCGGCGACAAACCCTTCACGGTGATCGACACCGGCGGCATCAGCGGCGACGAGCAAGGCATCGATGCGGCGATGGCGGAGCAGTCGCTGCTTGCGATAGACGAGGCCGATATCGTGCTGTTTTTGGTCGATGCCCGCGCGGGACTGACGCCGACCGACGAGGCGATCGCCCAGCACCTGCGGGTCAACCAGAAGAAGACCTGGCTGGTGGTCAACAAGACCGACGGCCTGCCCGAGGAAACCGCCACAGTCGAGTTCCACGCCCTAGGCCTCGGCGAACCGTACCCGATCGCCGCCTCCCATGGACGCAACGTCACCCAGCTGATCGAGCTCGTGCTCGAGCCATTTCCGGAGCCCAGCGAGACCGAGGCGCACCCGGAGCTCGATGGCAAAGGCATCCGGATAGGCGTGGTCGGCCGTCCCAACGTCGGCAAGTCGACCCTGGTCAATCGGCTGCTGGGCGAAGAGCGCGTGGTAGTGTTCGATGAGGCCGGCACCACGCGCGATGCGATCGAGATTCCCTTCGAGCGGCGCGGCAAACCCTATGTGCTGGTCGATACCGCGGGTATCCGGCGGCGCAAGAACGTAAGCCTGATCGCCGAGAAGTTCTCCATCGTCAAGACCCTCGACGCGATCAAGTCATGCAACGTCGCCGTACTGGTGCTGGACGCACGCACAGGCCTGGTCGAGCAGGATCTCCACCTGCTCGACTACGTGCTCAATACCGGCCGCGCGCTGGTGCTGGCGGTGAACAAGTGGGACGGCCTCGAGAGCGAGGCGAAGGAGAAGATGCGCACCGAGATCAAGCGACGCCTGGGCTTCGCCGACTATGCGGATCTGCACTTCATCTCGGCACTGCACGGCACCGCGGTAGGCGATCTCTATCCCTCTATCGAGCGGGCGTTCAAGAGTGCCACCGCGCACTGGACGACCAACCGCCTCACCACCCTGCTCCAGGACGCGGTCAAAGAGCACCAGCCGCCGATGGTCAACGGGCGCCGAATCAAGCTCAAGATGGCTCACCAGGGCGGCAGCAACCCGCCGATCATCGTGGTTCACGGTAACCAGATCAATCAGCTGCCCGAAGCCTACAAGCGCTACCTGATCAATACCTTCCGCAAAGTGCTCAAGGTGCGCGGCACCCCGATCCGCTTCGAGTTCCGCTCGGGGGCCAACCCCTTCGACGCCAACCCCGACGCCACCGACCGGGAAAAAGCCAAGGCACGCCAGCTCGCACGCACCCGCGAAGCACGGCGCAGCAAACGCTGAGCCCTGCCCACGGGTGCGTGCGGGGACCAATTCGCCCTTCCCGCGCCGCGCTTCACTCGCCGGCGCCGACCCACTGGCAAGCGAACTGCCAGGCGGCCCGGCCGCTGCGCACCCCTCGCAGGGTGGCGTAGCGCAGCGCCTCTTCCCGAGCCTGCGCATGCCAGTCTCCCTCGAGATACTTGACCCAATACTCGCAGGCGACGAGGAACGTCTCCTGATTGAAGGCATGGAAGGCGAGCCACAGGCCGAATCGATCCGAGAGCGAGATTTTCTCCTCGACGGCATCACCATGGTGAAGTTCGCCGTCGACGATCCGGGTGTCGGTGTTGTCCACCGCGGCTTCCGGCAGCAGATGGCGGCGATTGGAGGTCGCGTAGATCAACACGTTCTCCGGCGGACCGGTGAGCGTGCCGTCGAGCACGCTCTTGAGCGCCTTGTAGGCGTGATCGCTGGCTTCGAAGGAAAGATCGTCGCAGTAGACGATGAACCGATAGCGCTGGTCGCGAAGCCTCGCCACCAGCCCGGGCAGCCCCACCAGGTCATGGCGGTCGACCTGGATCAAACGCAGCCCTTCACCGCTCAGATCATTGAGCAGCGCACGGATGATCGAGGATTTGCCGGTACCGCGCGCGCCCCACAGCAGCGCATGGTTGGCCGGGCGACCGGCGATGAAGGCGCGGGTGTTGTCGAGCAGCGCACGCTTTTGCCGCTCGATGCCGACCAGATCGTCGAGGCTCACGTCATCGCGGGGCGATACCGCCACCAAGCGCCCGCCCGCCAGCGGATGGCGCTCCCAAAGCGCCGCGATGTCGCGTCGCCAGTCGATCTCGGCGTGCTCAGGGGGCAGCAACGGCTCGATACGTGCCAGCAGCGCGATCAAGCGCGAGCTCAGTTCCTCGTTCATCGCCTCTCCAATGGTTGGTCTCGAATCGTTGGTCACGGTCAGCGGCGCTTGGTGCTGACTCGAAGTTTTAAGTCAAACATAATGCAATCCCACCGGGGAGTGGGTCACAGTGCAGCATCCCACGACTCGACGCCCCCTGTTCGATGGAAGACTTCATGCCTCGATATCGTCCGACGCGCAAATGCGCACGCCTTGCCCCCCTCACCATCACCATCGCGCTACTCGCCGGCTGCGTGACCAGCCCCGAGGGCCGCTCGCAGCTGGCGCTGTTCTCCAACCAGGAGCTCGATGCCCAGGGCGCCGCCGCCTTCGCCGAGCTCAGCGCACAGACCCCGACGCTACAGGGCGCACAGGCCAACTACGTGAGCTGCGTCGCCGATGCGATCACCGCCCAAGTGCCGGCCTCGAGCGGCTACACCCAGTGGCAGGTACGGCTATTCGATAGCGACGAAGTCAATGCCTTCGCACTGCCCGGCGGCTACATCGGAGTCTATCGCGGCCTGCTCGGCGTTGCCGCCGACCAGAACCAGCTCGCGGCGGTCATCGGCCACGAGGTCGCGCACGTGCTCGCTCATCACGCCAACGAGCGGGTCTCCAACACCGCGCTGACCCAGTACGGCCTGGGAGTGGCCCAGAGCCTGGGTGGCGAACAGCTCGGCAGCCTGCTCGGGCTCGGCGCCCAGTACGGCGTGCTGCTGCCCTACTCCCGTCGCCAGGAGAGCGAGGCCGACGTGCTCGGCCTCGATCTGATGGCGCGCGCGGGCTTCGAACCGCAAGCGGCGATCACGCTGTGGAACAACATGGAGCGCGCCACCCAGGGAGCGACTCAACCCGAATGGGCCTCCACCCACCCCGACAGCCAGCGCCGCATCGCCGAACTCCAGAACCGCCTCGCCATCGCGGAGCCGCTCTATCGCGCGGCCCAGAGTGAGGGTCGACGGCCCAGCTGCGGTTGAACCAGGCGCGTCGGCGGATCAGCCCGCGCTCGCGTCCCCCCGCATGCCGGCGAGCACTGCGCCGGTGTCCGGCTGGAGGTTGTGCCAGATGAAAAACGATTCCGCCGCCTGCTCGACCAGCATGCCGAGCCCATCGTGGCTGTGCGCCCCCCGCTGCTCGGCCCAGCGCATGAACACCGTGGGCTGCGCGGCGTAGACCATGTCGTAGGCAAGCGCATCGCCTGCGAACAGGCCCTCGGGCAGCGGCGGCAGCTCGGCGCCGAGACTGGCGCTGGTGCCGTTGATCACCAAATCGAAGCGGCCCTCGAGCTGGTCGAAGGCGCCTCCTGCGATCGGGCCGAATCCAGCGAATCGCTCAGCCAGCTGGCGCGCGCGCTCGGCGGTGCGGTTGGCGACGAACAGCGCCTGGGGACGGCGCTCGAGCAGTGGCTCGAGCACCCCGCGCACCGCGCCGCCCGCGCCGAGCACCGCAATCCGCGCGCCTTCAAGACGCGCGCCGAGCCGCTCGAGATCACGCACCAGCCCGACGCCGTCGGTGGTATCGCCATGCAGCCGCCCCTCGTCATCGACACTCAGCGTATTGACCGCACCGGCACGGCGCGCGCGCGGCGCAACCACCTCGGCCAGCGCCAGCGCCTCCTGCTTGAACGGGACGGTAACGTTGGCGCCGCGCCCGCCGGCGGCGATGAAGTCCGCCACGCTCCCGGCGAATCCGTCGAGCGGTGCCAGGCGTCTTTCGTATCGCAGCGGCATGTCGAACTGCGCGGCGAAGGCGTGGTGGATCTCAGGCGAGCGAGAATGGGCGACAGGGTGACCGAAAACGCAATAAATGGCTGACACGACAGCTCCAATGCTTGTAAAAACGAAACCTGGGCGGTACAGGCACCAAACAACACGCCGCCCTCGCAGACCTGCGAGTCAAGCTTGGGTCGAGACAGCAACGCAGCACTTCATTCGACCCGGCTTGCTCATTCGCCCCCGACCCCAAGGACGCCGACCCCGTTCATGATCGCCGACTATCTCCGTACTCTCATCGACTATCACGAGTGGGCCACTCAACGGCTGCTCGGCGCCTGCATGGAGGTAAGCGAAGGAGATTACCGCCGCGACCTGGGGCTTCACTGCCACGGTATCCACGGTACGCTCAACCACCTGCTGCAGACAGAGGAGCTGTGGCTTTCGCGCTATCTCGGCAAGCCCGCTCCCGACAGTGCCACTGAGACAGATGTCTACCGCGAGTCGATCAGCGGTCGCGACACTCTCGCCGCGGCGCTGCGCGAGCAGTGTCGCCAATGGCGCCAAGCGGTGAGCACGCTCGACGACACCAGTGCCACCGAGCGGCTGAGCCTCGAGGGGGGCATCGGCATCCTCGAGCTGAGCCGGGTCGAGCTTTTGTTCCAGGTGATAAGCTACGCGATCCAACTGCGCGGCCAGCTGATCTATGCGCTGACCTCGCTAGGCAACCCCGACCCCGGCATCGACTTTCTCACCTACAGCAGCTCACCGTAGGCGCCATCGACCTCATTGCCCGCTTCTCCCAGCCAGTCGCGCGGTCTCAGGAAATCGTTAAGCCTCGCCTCGGCACTGCCGGGCTCGGCGGCATAACCGTAGCTCCATTGCGCGACCGGCGGCATCGACATCAGGATCGATTCGGTGCGCCCTCCGCTTTGCAGCCCGAACAGCGTGCCGCGATCGTAGACCAGGTTGAATTCGACGTATCGACCACGGCGATGGGCCTGGAAGTCACGCTCGCGCTCGCCGAACGGCGTCGTGCGACGACGCTGGACGATCGGCAGGTAGGCGGGCAGGAAGGCGTCGCCGACCGAGCGCATGAAAGCGAAGCTCTTGTCGAAGCCGGGCTCGTTCAAGTCGTCGAAGAAAAGCCCACCGACCCCGCGGGTTTCATTACGATGCCTGAGCATGAAGTAATCATCACACCAGGCCTTGAAGCGCGGGTAGCAGTCATCACCGAAGGGCGCACAGGCATCGCGGGCGACGCGATGCCAGTGCAGCACGTCTTCGCGCTCAGGATAGTAGGGCGTGAGGTCGATGCCGCCACCGAACCACCATACCGGGGCCTCTCCCTCCTTCTCGGCCAGAAAGAAGCGCACGTTGCCATGGCTGGTGGGCACGAAGGGGTTGCGTGGGTGCAGCACCCAGGAGACCCCCATCGCCGAGAAGCCTCGCCCCGCGAGTGAAGGGCGCGAGGCGCTCGCCGAGGGCGGCAGCTCGCCACCGTGGACATGGGAGAAGTTCACTCCCCCTTTTTCGAACACGGCTCCGTCAGTGATCACGCGAGTGCGCCCACCGCCGCCCTGGGGGCGGGTCCAGCACTCCTCGATGAAGCCGGCTTCTCCGTCTTCATTGGCGAGCTCCAAGCAAAGTCGCTCCTGCAGGCCGGTCAGATAGTGCTCGACGCTGGATAGCATGGCGGCCGGAGAGGGTGTGGTCATGAACGACTCCTGAAATCAGCGTTGAAAGCGCGGCAAAGGTCGGCCAGGGTCAGGTTCGAAGGCGCTTTCCAGTGGCGAGATCGCGAATCTCGCTGGGTCGGTCACGACCGCCGAGGGCCCCCGACACCACCGCATCGAGCGCATCGCCGAAGTCCCGGCGCACCTCCTCCTCGCTGAGCGCCGACGGCGAACCGGCTAAATTCGCCGAGGTCGACACCAGCGGACCGCCGAACGCATCGCACAGCGCCGAGGCCAGCGGGTGGGCGGTGACCCTGAGCGCCACCTTGTCGTGTGCCCCTCGTATCAATGGGTGAGCACGGCCATTGTCGGGAACCAGCCAGGTGAGCGGCCCGGGCCACTGCTCGGCCAGCCGTCGGCGAGACTCGGCGTCGAGCCCAGAAAGCCAGGGCTCGAACTGCTCGATGGATGCAGCGATCAGGATCAACCCCTTGGCCGCATCGCGCCGCTTCAACCCGAGCAGCCGTTCGAGCGCGAGCGGATCATCGGGATCGCAGCCGAGCCCCCAGACCGCTTCGGTCGGATAGGCGACGATCCCACCCCGGCGCAGCACCACGGCGGCGTCGGCGATCACCTCGGTAGTCATGGTGCAATCTTTCCCTGGTAAACGGTGGCGCCGATTCTAGCCTCTTTGATTGCCCGACTCATCCCTCATGCCGCCGAACCCAGCCTCCCGGCCGGCGCAGCACCCGCCCCTCGATCTCCAGCGCCTGGAGCATCGCCGCACAGCGCGAGACATCGAGGGCGGCGCGCTCGACCAGCGCATCCAGCGGCACCGGTGACTCTCCGAGCAGCGCAAGCAGCGGGCCCCCTTCCCCCATCGCGTCCGGCTCGGCCGCGGCGACCGGCGCGAGCGAAAGCCGGCCGGAGAACTCATCGAACAGTTCATCGGCCCGCGTCACCAGCCGGGCCCCTTCCTGGATCAGCCATAGGCAGCCCTGCACCCGGGGATCGTCCAGCGCGCCGGGCAGCGCGAACACCTCGCGATTCTGCTCCAGCGCCAGCCGGGCACTGATCAAAGAGCCGCTTCGCATCGCCGCCTCGATCACCAGCACCCCCTGGCTCAACCCGGTGACCAGCCGGTTGCGCCGTGGAAAATGCCCGGCATGCGCCGGGGTGGCGGGAGGCAGCTCGGAGAGCAACAGCCCCCCTTCGGCGAGCAGCCGCTCGCGCAGCCGAGCGTGCTGGCGCGGATAGAGCACATCGACACCGCAGCCGAGCACTGCGATGCTGCGCCCCTTTGCCTCGAGCGCTCCCAGGTGGGCGGCGCCGTCGATGCCCTTGGCCATCCCGCTTACGACCGCGAATCCGCCGGCGGCGAGCCGTGCAGAAAAATCCATCGCATGACGCAGCCCATCCCGGCTGGGTCGACGACTGCCGACCACCGCGATGCAAGGCAGCTCCAATGCGTCAAGATCCCCCCACCCCCAAAGCAGCGCGGGCGGGTCATCTATCTCGTCGAGCAGAGGGGGCCAGCGAGGATGGCCCGGATGAAGCAGGTGGCGCGCTTCACCGTGCTCGAGCCAGGCGAGCATCGGATCCAGCAGTTCGCGACCGACGTCGGCACGCAGCAGATAGCGCAGATAGCTGCGCTGCTCGACACTCAAGGCGGCCAGCCAACCGTCCGGCCAGGCCGCCTTCGACTGCCGCAGCCGCCGAAGGCGACGAAACCCCAACCCCGGCACCAGCGACAGCGCCAACCACTCCCGCGCTCCAGGCCATGCTTCGCTCATCGATGCTCCCCTCCCTCAGCGGTTTATCTGCCGCCCGTGGCGCACTACAATAGGGGCATTCCCGCCGTTCGCCGCCTATGAGACATAGCGGCAGGCCATCGCTGCGGTTTAGCTCCAGCTGGACGCTCGCCGAGCGAAGCGGCCGTGGATATCACCCGTGCTTCTAGATCGATCTCCGCGGTCCACCACGACTGGGTTCGCGCCAGCGGTGACTTGGTGCTATCTGCGGCGGAGGCGTCCTTACTTTTTTGGTATCCCTACCCATGGCCATACTCCAGATCCTCGAATACCCCGACGAACGCCTGCGCACCGTCGCCAAACCGGTCGAGAAGTTCGACGATGAGTTGAACAAGCTGATCGACGACATGTTCGACACCATGTACGACGCACCCGGCATCGGCCTTGCCGCCACCCAGGTGGATCACCACATCCGTCTGTTCGTGATGGACGTGAGCGACACCCAGAACCAGCCGATGGTGCTGATCAACCCCGAGTACGAGCCGCTCGACGACGAGCGCGCACCGATGCAGGAAGGCTGCCTGTCGGTACCCGAGTACTACGCCGAGGTGCCCCGGGCACTGCGCATTCGCGCGCGCGCGCTGGACCGCAACGGCGAGCCTTTCGAGCTCGAAGCCGATGGCCTGCTCGCCCACTGCATCCAGCATGAGAGCGATCACCTCGACGGCAAGCTGTTCGTCGACTACCTCTCGCCGCTCAAGCGCGAGCGGATCAAGAAGAAGATGCAGAAGCGCCACAAGGCCAGCGCTTGAGCCAGCCTCGAGCGCTGCGTCGCACACCATCGCCATCGAGTCCTTCCATGCCCGTATCCCTGCGTGTCGGCTTCGCCGGCACCCCTGACTTCGCCGCCGCCATCCTCGAGGCGCTGCTCGATAGCCGCCACCAGGTGGTGTGCGTCTATACCCAACCCGACCGCCCCGCCGGACGGGGACGCAAACCGCAGCCAAGCCCGGTGAAGCTGCTCGCCGAGCGCCATGGCTTGCCGGTTCACCAGCCCGAGCGGCTCAAGAGTGAGGAGAGCCGGGCCGCGCTGGTCGAGGCACGTCTCGACGTCCTGGTGGTCGCCGCCTACGGCTTGATCCTGCCGCGCGAAGTGCTCGAGATCGCGCGCCTCGGCGCGCTCAATGTCCATGCCTCGCTACTGCCGCGCTGGCGCGGCGCGGCGCCGATCCAACGCGCGATCGAGGCTGGCGATACTGAAAGCGGGGTGACGATCATGGCGATGGACGAAGGCCTCGATACCGGCGACATGCTGCTCGAACGCCGGGTAGCGATCGATGCGCAAACTACCGGTGGCGCGCTCCATGACGCTCTCGCCGTGCTTGGCGCGGAAGCCATCGTCAGCGCCCTGGATACGCTCGCCGATGATCCCGCGCGCCTCCCTCCCCGCCCTCAGCCGGCGCAAGGGGTGACCTATGCCGCCAAGCTCTCCAAAGCGCAGGCCCGGCTCGATTTCGACCAGCCCGCCGAGCGGCTCGCCGCCAAAGTGCGCGCCTTCAATCCCTGGCCGGTGGCCTGGGCGGAACTCGATGGAGAACCGCTGCGGATATGGGCCGCCGAGGCCGAGCCGCAGGACGCCTCGCAGGCCGCCCCCGGCACGCTGCTCGAAAGCGACGGCGAATCGCTGCGTATCGCCTGTGCGAGCGGACAGCTGCGGGTGCTCCGCGCTCAGCTGCCCGGCGGCAAGCCGCTGGCGCTGCGCGAACTGCTCAATAGCCGCGCCGGGCGCTTCCTGCCCGGCAAGCGCTTCGCCCCCCTGGAGCCAAGCGCATGAGCGCTTCACCGCGTGAACCCACCGACCCGCGCGCCGCTGCCGCCCGCGCGCTGGTGCCGATCATCGAGCGCCGAGCCTCGCTCTCGAGCCTCGACGACGGCACCCTGAGCGGCCGCGACAAAGGCTTCTTCCGCGCGCTCTGCTTCGGTGTATGCCGTACCCTGCCGCGTCTCGAGGCGCTTGCCGGCATGCTGCTCTCCCAAGGCTTCAAGCCCCGCGATCGAGACATCCAGGCGCTGCTGCTGATCGGCCTGCACCAGCTGCTCTACATGCGGGTGCCGAATCATGCCGCGGTCGGCGAGACCGCCGGCGCCGCGCGGCTGCTCGGCAAGCCTTGGGCGACCAGGGTGCTGAACGCCTGCCTCAGGCGCTGCCAGCGCGAGCGTGAAGCCCTCGAGGCGCGCCTTGACGCCGAGCGCCAGAGCCAGCTGCTCCACCCGGCCTGGCTGCTCGATGCAATCGAGCATGCCTGGCCCAACCAGGCCGCCTCGATCATCGCCGCCAATAACACCGCGGCACCGATGACGCTCAGGGTCAACCGCGCTCGCATCCAGCGCGACGAATATCTCACCCGACTCGAAGCCGAGGGTCTCGAGGCCCGCCCTTGCATCGATGCAGACGATGGCGTGACGCTCGCCGCCGCGGTCGATGCGTTGACGCTTCCGGGGTTCAAGGAGGGGCTGGTCAGCGTGCAGGACGAATCGGCCCAGCTCGCCGCTGCGCTCTTGATCGACCCACTGCTGGCCTCACCCGCCCAGGCACCGCTTCGGGTGCTCGACGCCTGCAGTGCACCCGGCGGCAAGAGCATGCAGCTGATCGAGCGTGCGGTCGCCGCCGGGCGCGAGCTGTCGCTCAAATCGTTGGACAGCGACGCCCAGCGGCTGAAACGGGTCGAGCAGGGCATTGCCCGCATCTCGCCGCCGGAGTCGGTCGCCGTGGACATCATCGAAGCCGATGCCACCCAGCTCGATTGGTGGGACGGCCAGCGCTTCGACGCCATCCTGCTCGACGCGCCTTGCTCCGGTACCGGGGTGATTCGCCGCCATCCCGACATCAAGCAGCTGCGTCTCGCCACCGACATCGCCCAGCTCGCCGAGCTGCAGCGCCGGCTACTCGACAACCTGTGGCCGACCCTGCGCGTCGGTGGACGGTTGCTCTATGCCACCTGTTCAATCATGCCGGCGGAGAACCAGGCGCAGATCGAAACCTTCCTCGCCCACGCAGGCGATGCCCGGCTGGTCCCGATCGATGCCTCCTGGGGCATCGAGACCAACGGTGGCGCACGCCAGCGCCTGCCCGAAGTCGACGGCGCCGACGGGTTCTTCTATGCCTTGGTGGAGAAAACTTCGGACTGAAGGCGATTGGCTCCCCTCGACGCAAGCGCCCCGCTATAGCGGGGCGCTTGCGCTTCAGCAGGCTCAGCGACCAGGCCGATAGGGCTCGAACCAGCCAAGCCCCGCCTCGGTATCACTACGCGGATGGTACTCGCAGCCGATCCAGCCCTCGTATCCAGCCTCATCGAGTTGGGCGAACAGCCAGCCATAGTTGAGCTCGCCCTCGTCGGGCTCATGGCGGTCGGGTACACCCGCGATCTGCAGGTGGCCGACGGTGTCACGATAGCGCTCGAAGCAGCGCCACAGGTCACCATCCATGATCTGGGCGTGGTAGAAGTCCATCTGCACCTTGAGATTGGGAACACACAGCTCGGCCACCAAACTGTGCGCCTCAGCCTGATGGCTGAGCAGGTAGCCGGGCATGTCACGCTGGTTGATCGGCTCGATCAGAAGCGTCATCCCCTCGCCCGCCAGCTTTTCGGCGGCGTAACGCAGGTTACCGCGGTAGATGTCGAGCGCTCGCTCACGCTCCATCCCGGCAGGCAGTATGCCGGCCATCGCATGCAGCCGTCGGCAGCCCAGCGTACGGGCATAGCCGAGCGCGGTCTCGACGCTGGCACGGAACTCGGCCTCGCGCCCAGGCAGGCTGGTGATACCCCGTTCTCCAGCCGACCAATCCCCGGGGGGCAGGTTGAACAGCGCCTGCTCGAGCCGGTGCTCTCGCAGAGCAGCGGCGATCTCTTCGGCGGAGAAGTCATAGGGAAAGAGGAACTCGACCGCCTCGAATCCGGCACGCGCGGCGCGCTCGAACCGGGACATGAACGGTACCTCGTTGAACAACATGCTCAGATTGGCGGCAAAACGCGGCATTCCGCTCTCCTCATGAATTCAATCAATAGGCGCATCGATTCGGACTCGATCGGTGCGGGCTCCTTCATTCACCAGCGCGCACCGAAGGACTGGCGCAGCGCTTCGATCTGCTCCTCGTCCAGCGTGGTCACGTCGCGGCCGTGCAGCAGCAGGCAGAGCCGCGCGGTCTCCTCGAGCTCTTCCATCGCACTGCGCGCCGACGCGAGCGTCGCTGCGGAAACCACCGGGCCGTGATTGGCCAGCAGCACCGCGGTATGGCTCGCCGCCATCTCGGCGACCGCCTCGCCCATCGCCGGATCCCCAGGGCGGAAATAGGGCAACAGCGGCAGCCGGCCGACGCGCATGACGAAATAGGGCGTGATCGGCGGTATGCACGAGCGGGTATCGAGCCCGGAGAGGCACGAAAGCGCAGTGGCATAGGTCGCGTGCAGGTGGATCACCGCGCCGGCCTCGGGGCGCTGTTCGTAGAAGGCGCGATGGAGAAACGACTCCTTGGTCGGCGGGTCGCCGGCGAGCAGCCGACCCTCCCAGTCGAGCTTGCTGATTCGCTCCGGCTCGAGCTCGCCGAGCGCTACATTGGTCGGCGTCATCAGCCAGCCGTCGTCGAGCTTGGCACTCAAATTGCCGGAGGTGCCCGGCGCCATGCCGAGGCTGCGAAACTCGCGTCCGATCCTGCACAGCTCATCTCGCAGCTGGGATTCGTCGCGCCCGCTCATGGCAGCACCTCCCATGCACGGGTCATGAAATCGACCTGGCCGAAGTTCCCTGACTTCAATGCCAGCGCCAGCGCGGGCTCGCGGCCGACGCTGTGGGTCCAGGGCACCCCTGTATCGATGCTCGGGCCGATCTTGAGCCCTTCGACGCCGAGCGCTTCGACCACCGCGCCCGAGCTCTCACCTCCAGCGACCAGGATTCGTCGGACCCCGGCCTCATCCACCAGCCGCCGTGCAAGACATGCCAGCGCGCGCTCGACCAGCGCACCAGACGCCTCGACACCGAAGCGGGCCTGAACCTCGCGCAGCCGCTCGGCGGGGCTGCTGGCGTGGACCACCACCGGCCCTTGGTCGAGTCTCGCCAGGCAGTAGTCGAACAGCGATTGAAGATGCGTGTCGAAATCCTCTGCCAGCGACTCGACCTCCACTGCGATGCTCGGATAGCGCCCACGGGCATGCTCGAGCTGCCCGAGGGTCGCTCTGGAACAGCTACCGCTCAGGATCAGCGCGCGCCCTTCGATCGGCGGCAGCCGGTCCGCGTCCGCGCGGGCGGTGAAGCCATCCAAGGTGGCAGGGATCGAAAGCCCCAGCCCCGAGCCGCCGGTGAGCAGCACCGAATCGCTGGCGGCGGCGGCGAGCAGGTGAAGATCCGCCTCGTCGAGGGTGTCGCAGATCGCGATGCCGACGCCCTCCCCGCGCAGCGCCTCGATCCGCGCACGCACCGCCTCGACACCCTTGGCGAGATCGTGATGGCTGACCAGCCCGACCCGATGCCGGGTCTGCGGCGCGAGTACGCGCAGCAGGCAAGGGTCGGTCATCGGCGTTAGCGGATGGTCCTGCATGCCGCTTTCGTTCAGCAGCACTTCGTTGGCGAACAGGTAACCGTTGTAGACCGTGCGCCGGTTGGCCGGTAGCGCCGGCACCGCAAGAGTGAAATCGACCCCAAGCGCCGCCATCAGCGCGTCGGTGACCGGCCCGATGTTGCCTTCGGCGGTGGAATCGAACGTCGAGCAGTACTTGAAGTAGAAACGCTCACAGCCCTGCTCACGCAGCCAAGCGAGCGCCGCAAGCGAGAGCTCGACCGCGCGCTCTGGTGCCACGGTACGCGATTTGAGCGCGACCACCACCGCGTCGCAGTCGTCATCCAGCGCCGCACCGGGGACACCGATGGTCTGCACCACTCGCATGCCCGCCGCCACCAATTGGCTAGCGAGATCGGTAGCGCCAGTGAAATCGTCAGCGATACAGCCGAGCAGAAGTTTGTCAGCCATGCTCAAGCCTCCTTTGCTTTGGGTAGCTGTACGCCTGGGAAGATTTTCACCACTGCGGCGTCATCCTCACCACCAAGCCCCATCGCGGAGGCCTGGGTGAACATCGAAAGCGCCTGGGCGGTGAGCGGCAGCGGGAACTTGCGCCCCAGGGCGCTTTCGTGGACCAGGCCCAGATCCTTGACGAAGATGTCGACCGCCGAACGTGGCGAGTAGTCCGCATGGAGGATATGCGGCACGCGGTTTTCGAACATCCAGGAGTTGCCAGCGCTGGCGGTGATCACCTCGAACAGCGCATCCGGATCGCAGCCACCGCTGATGCCGTAGGCCATCGCCTCGGCGGCGGCGGCGATGTGCACGCCGGCGAGCAGCTGGTTGACCAGCTTGACCTGGGAACCCGCACCGATCGCCTCGCCGAGACGAAAAAGCCGCGCCGACACCGCATCCAATGCGCCCGCCGCTTTGTCGAACGCCTCGGCCCCGCCGGAGGCCATCACCGTCAGTTCACCCGCAGCGGCCTTGACCGCACCGCCGGAGATCGGCGCATCGATCAGGCTGAGGCCAAGCGCCTCGAGCGGCGCCGCAAGCGCGCGTACCGCATCGGGGGCGCAGGTGGCGCACTGGATCACCACGCCTCCCGGCGCCATCCGCGTACAGGCCCCCTGCTCGCCGAGCAGCACTTCCTGGGCCTGGCGAGCATTGACCACCACGCAGAACAGCACATCGACCCGTTCGCCGAGCGCCGCGGGGCTTTGCGCCACATGCCCGCCGTCGGCTGCGAAGCTCGAGCGCGCTGACTCGCTGAGATCGCAGCCCCAGGTGTCGAAACCAGCGCGCAGCAGCGAGCGCGCAATCCCCATGCCCATCGATCCCAGGCCGATCACACCGACCGAGGGGAGCGCTACGTTCTGGGTTTGCTGCATTGTTGCCCCCTATCCAGGATGGTATTTCCTCAACCTCGCACGCCCCGCAGGTCTCCCTGACTAGGGCGAGTCAACACGCCCTGAGGCGCAGTTCGGCATGCTCTAGGTGGCTTCTGATCGCCGCCGACGCCCCCTGCGCATCCTGTGCCTCGATTCGCTCGACGATCAGCGCATGCTCACGCTCGACCTGCCGCATGTAGACACCGCGCTTGGCTTCGTTGGAGCGGGTGATCCTTATCGTGCGCCGCAGCAGTACGTGGCACAGATTGACCACCTTGAGCAGGTAAGGACTGTTGGACGCCTCCGCGACCAAGCGGTGGAAAGCGACATCCTCCTCGACACCATCGCCCCCAGCCGCCACCGCCTCATCGAGTTCCTCCAGCGCCATCTTCAACCGCCGCAGCTGTGCTGGCGTACGACGCAGCGCCGCCAGCTCCGCCGCCTCGCTTTCGAGTGCCCGTCTCAACTCGAGCACGCCCGTTACCGCGCTCAACTGGTCACCCGGTAGCGGCAGGCTGATCATCGCCGAGGCCACTTCGGCGACGTAGCTGCCGCTTCCTCGCCGCGAGACCACCAAACCCGCATCACGAAGCACGGAAATCGCCTCCCGCACCACGGACCGGCTGATCTCGAAACGCTCGCAGAGCGCGGCCTCGGTAGGCAGCCGCTCACCTGGGGCGAGCGCGCCACTGATAATTTCCTCACGCAACCAATCCGCCACTTGGTGAGACAAATGCGGCGAACGTGCAGGTAAATCACTCATCGCGATAACGATCTCCGACTAATGGCGATCTTCCCAACCGCGATATTTGTCAGACAACATTACAAATATCGCCAATGGAGTTCAATTCATCCTTTGGGTGAAAGAGCCACACCATCACCACCAAACGACAAAGGATATACCCGATATGGACATGCATATGCTGGCTGCCCTAGTGCTGGGCGTCGTGTCGGTCATCACCTTGATTCTGCGCTCAAGACTCGACCCCTTCGCCGCGCTGCTGATCGGGGCGCTGGTCACGGGGCTGATTGCGGGAGTCTCGCCAGATGCCCTGGTAACCTCGATCACCCAAGGCTTCGGCGCAACGCTGGCCAGCATCGGTATCGTCATCGGCCTGGGGGTGATGCTGGGCAAGGTGATGGAGGTCACCGGGGCGGCCACGGTACTGGCGCGGATGTTCATCCGCCTGTTCGGCAAGAACCGCGAAGAGATCGCGATGGCCACCACTGGCGCCGTAGTCTCGGTGCCGGTCTTCTGCGACACCGCGTTCGTCATGCTTCACCCGCTGGTGAAACCGCTCGCCCGACATGCCAAACGCTCGGTCGTGGCGCTTTCGATCGCGCTGGCGGGGGGCCTTGCGATCAGTCACCACATGGTACCGCCAACGCCCGGGCCATTGGCCGCAGCGGCACTGCTGGGCCTGGATCTGGGGGCGCTGTTCGCCGCGGGGGCGCTGTTCATCATCGCGCTGCTGCCGGTGGTGATCATCTACGCCCGCATCGTCGGGCCCAGGCTGGAAAGCCAACGCTTGGGCTACACCGCCGACTCCGAGGAGGAGGAGCAGGCCGACGAGACCAACCAGGACGAACAGCACAACAATGCACACATCGGGCCATGGAAAGCACTGGCGCCCATCCTGGTGCCGGTGGTACTGATCCTCACCAACACGTTCAGCCAAGCGCTCGTCCCGGGATCGCACTTCGCCGCGCTCGCCACCTTCTTCGGCGCACCGGCCATCGCCTTGCTGATCGGTCTGCTCATCGCACTCTATACGCTGCCTTCAAAGCGCACCTCCCGCGAAACCATCGTCGGTTGGATGGGAACCGCCGCGGCCTCCGGCGGGATGATCATCTTCATCACCGGCGCAGGGGGCGCCTATGGCCAGGTACTGCGCGATTCAGGGGTCGGCAGTTCGCTCGGCGCCGCGGTATCGGAATGGGCCTTGCCGCTGTTCATGGTGCCCTTCGTCATCGCGACGGTAGTACGCGTAGCTCAAGGCTCCGGTACCGTCGCCATCATCACCGCCGCCACGCTCTCCGTACCGCTGGTGGAAAGCGGCGGGCTGGATCCGCTGCTGGCCGCGCTCGCGGTCTGCGCAGGATCGATGGCGATGCCCTACTACAACGACTCCTACTTCTGGGTCGTGACCCGCTTCACCGGCCTGAGCGGTAGCGCAGCCCTGAAGATGCACACCGGTATGCTGACGACACTGTGGTTGGCCAGCATCCCCCTATTGATCATCGCATCATTGGTGCTCTGACCAGCGCATCGATGCCCATTGCACCCATCGACACCATCCAATCGAGGAGTTTCGAACATGCATCTCATCGTCACCGGCGGGGCAGGCTTTCTCGGCAGCCGTTTGATTTCCGCGCTGCTCTCACCGAAAAACGAACGTCTCGGGCTCGACGTCACCCACATCACTTCACTCGACCGAGTGGCCTGTCCACTCGATCATCCTAACGTCGAATCGGTGATTGGCGATATCGAAGACCCCGGCCTGGTCCGCTCGCTCATCAGGGAGGATACGTTCGGTATCGCTCACCTCGCGGCCATCGTCAGCTCCCAGGCGGAGAGCGATTTCGAACTGGGCATGCACGTCAACCTGGATGCCACGCGGGCGATACTGGATGCCTGTCGGCTGCATTCCAAGCGCCTGCGGCTGCTGTTCACCAGCTCCCTGGCGGTGTTCGGCGCAGGCGTGGGCCGACGCGTGGAGGATCACAGCTGCGTCAAGCCACGCTCGTCGTACGGGACCCAGAAAGCGATCGGCGAACTCCTGGTCAGCGATTACAGCAGGCACGGTTTCGTCGACGGTCGCGTCTGTCGTCTACCCACCATCGTCGTTCGTCCCGGGCGCCCGAACGCGGCGGCCTCCTCCTTCGCCAGCGGGATCATCCGCGAGCCGCTCAGCGGCGTTCCAAGCGTCTGCCCGGTATCACCCTCACTGAGCATGTGGCTCTCCTCTCCGGAGACCGTGATCGATAACCTGATCCACGCGCTCGCCATCGAGGAGCGGCTGATCGACGAGGATCGAGTGATCAATCTGCCCGGTATCAGCGTCAGTGTCGAAGACATGCTGGGTGCGCTGGAGCGGCAAGCGGGCAAGGAGACGAGGTCGCTGGTCAGTTTCGAACACGACGCCAGGATCGATGCGATCGTCTCCAGCTGGCCCGAATCGTTCGATACGCAACGAGCCGATGCCTTGGGCTTCCACACCGATGCCGGATTCGACGCAATCATCGACAAGTTCATCGCCAGCCGCTCATCGACATGAGCTAGCCGCGAAGCATCGCCGCGCCGGCCCGCTCGAGCGGGTCGGCGCGGCTGGGCGCTCAAGCCCTTGGCAGTTCGATCTGCAGCTTGATGTCGGCGGGCCGCCCTTCGGCCGCGCGCTCGAACGCTTCGATCGCGCGATCGAAGGGATAGGTCTCGCGGATCAGCGCCTTGAGATCGACTTTGCCGGAGGCGATCAGTGCGATCGCGCGATCATAGACATTGGCGTAGCGGAACACCGTCTCGATGCGGATCTCCTTGGCCTGCGCCGCGACCACGTCGAAACGCACAGGCTCCACCGGCATGCCGACCAGCACCAGCGCACCGCCCGGGCGTACGCAGGCGATCGCATCGTCGTATACCCTCGGGCTGCCGCTGGCTTCGAATACCGCATCGGCCCCCCAGTCATCACCGCACAACAGGGAGAGCCGGTCACGCAGCGACTCGCAAGAGACGTTGACCGGAATCAGGCCGGGATAGCCCGCGGCAAGCTCGAGCTTCTCGTCGACGACGTCCGAAATCACCACCTGTCCGGCGCCCGAGGCGAGCGCCGCTAGCGCGACCATCAGTCCAATGGTACCGGCGCCGGTAACCACGCAGAGATCACCCGGTTTGATCCCAGCCTTGACCGAAGCCTGGACGCCGACCGCGAACGGCTCGACCATCGCCCCCTCGGCATGGCTGACCGCGTCGGGCAGGCGATAGGTGAATGCCGCTGGGTGGACCACCTCGGGGGTGAGGCAGCCGTGAATCGGCGGCGTGGCCCAGAACGTCACCCTCGGGTCGACGTTGTAGATACCGAGCCGGGAGGCGCGCGACTGTGGATCGGGAATCCCCGGCTCCATGCACACGCGATCGCCCACCTCGAGATGGCGCACGTTG
The DNA here is from genome assembly GCF_001648175.1 of Halotalea alkalilenta. Classification (NCBI taxonomy): domain Bacteria; kingdom Pseudomonadati; phylum Pseudomonadota; class Gammaproteobacteria; order Oceanospirillales; family Halomonadaceae; genus Halotalea; species Halotalea alkalilenta. The sequence goes on from NZ_CP015243.1 coordinate 3,901,130, forward strand.
GCGCCGACCTCGATCACTTCCCCCGATGCCTCGTGGCCCAGCACCATTGGCTGCTCGACCACGAACGGCCCGATCCTGCCATGGGTGTAGTAGTGGATATCGCTGCCACAGATTCCCACGGTGCGGATCGCGATGCGCACGTCATCCGCGCCCAGCCGGTCATCCAGCGCGATCTCACGCAGCGAGAGCTGTCCTTTCTCCTCGAGTACCAGCGCTTTGGCGTTCATTCTTGGTTACCTCCCCTATGGCCTGGCCGCGCACTGAAATCGACGCCGAGCGTGAGGGCGTCATCGTCAGTTGGAAGCTAATCCCTGGCCGGCGCGCTCGCTAGCGAGGCTCGTGCACGAAAGAGATCCTCTCTTTCACCGGATCGAAGAAAAGAACGGCGAACCCGCATAGCGCAAGGCCCCAATGAATGGGGCCTTCGGGCGAACAGGCATACGAATGCGACTAAATGGCTAGGCTAAACGGCTGAGCAAGAAGGCACCGGTGAGACACGAAAGAGCGGCGCCTCACCCCTTGGCCAGCCACAGCGCCAGGGCGGGAAACAGGTAGACCAAAATCAACGCAACCACCATCAGGGCGAAGAACGGCACCACCCCGCGCACGATCTCACCCATCCGCGCGCCCGCCACCGCCTGGAGCACGAACAGGTTCATCCCCACCGGCGGCGTGATCAGAGCGAACTCGATCATGATCACGAAGAGGATGCCGAACCACACGAGGTCGATTCCCATGCCGAGCAGCGAGGGCAGCAGGATCGGCACCATCAGCAGCAGCAGCGAGACCGACTCGAGGAACAGTCCTACGACCAGCACCACCAGCGCCACCACCAGCAGGAAACCGAGCGGAGTGGTGAAGGTCGCGGTGATCTGGGCGGTGATCTGCTGCGGGATGTCGTAAAGCGCCACCGCATGGCCGAACAGCTTGGCGCCGATGATGATCAAAAACAGCGTCACGGTAGTGCGGAAGCTGTCGAGCACCGCCTGGCGCAGGTCGGCCCAGTTGAGCCTGCCCAGCAGCCCGACCAGCAGAACCGCTGCCACCGCGCCAATGCCCGCCGCCTCGGTGGGCGTGAATGCGCCGGTGTAGATGCCGCCGACGATCAGTACCGCGAGCCCCAGCGCAGGCAGCGCACCACGGCTCGCCCGCCAGCGCTGTTTCAAGCTCTGCGGGGTGAGGCGAGGCGCGCCGTGGCGGGTAAAGGCGTGAACCAGGCAGGCGAGCATGAAAAGCCCGGTCAGCACCAGGCCCGGGACGATACCGGCGAGGAACAGCTCGACGATCGACTCCTCGGTGATCGCGCCGTAGATGATCAACGGGATCGAAGGTGGGATCAGCACCCCCAGGGTACCGCCGGCGGCAAGCAGTCCATAGACGAAGCGTTTCGGATAGCCGCGCGAGGTCATTTCGCCGATCGCCACGTTGCCTATCGTTGCCGCGGTCGCCACCGACGAGCCGCAGATCGCCGAAAACAGCGCGCAGGAGAGGATCGTCGCCACGCCGAGCCCTCCCGGCCAGTGGCCGACCCAGCTCTGCACCGCAGCGAACAGATCACGCCCCATGCCGCCACGCAGCAGCACGTTCGACATCAACAGGAACAGCGGCACCGAGAGCAGCACGAAGCTGTCGATCCCCTCGATCAGCCCTAGCGGTATGCTGATCATCGGAATCTCGATCCACCAAAGCATCACCGCCGCCAGCAGGGCGAAGGCGAATGCCACCGGCACCCCGGCGGCGAGCAGTGCGAGCAGCGCGGCCACCACCCACCAGGCGCTCATTGCAGCACCTCCCGCACCGGCCGGCGCTGGCCGCATACCAGACGGACGAGCTCGAGCAGCGCCTGGGCGCAGAGCAGGCCGAAGCCGATCGGCACCGCCGCTTCGCTGGTCCAGGCTGGCAGCATCAGAAGGCTCGCCGAGGCGCGCCCCACGCTCAGGCTCTCGATCAGCGAGATCGCACCGAACCAGGTGGCCAGCAGGCTGAAGGCGAGCACCGCGACGAGTGCCAGCAGGTCGCTCACCAGGCGAACGCGCTCGCCCCCCATTCACGGATCACGGTGATGCGAATCAAGCCGTCATGGCGCAACACGTAGGCGGCACCGAGATAGGTGGCCCACAGCTGGGCGAGCAGGGTCAGCTCCTCGACCCAGATCGAGGGTGAATTGAGCAGGTAGCGCCACACCACCTCGTAACAGATCGCCACTGCCACCGCAGCGAACAGCCAAGCGCCGAGCAGTGCGGCGAACTCGGCGAGCCGGTCGATCGGGTTGGCAGGGGCAGCGGTGGAGATGGGACTGCGCTCGGGCATCATGGCAGGCGCTCCTCGCTGGGACGGTTGATCTGTTCGACGGCCTCGAGCAGCTCGGCGCCGAGCGCACCGCTCTGGGCCAGGAAGGCCGCGCGAACCGGGGTCGAGGCCTCGCGCCAGCGCTCGCGCTCGGCGTCACTGAGCTCGACCACCTCGGCGCGCTCGGCGACGAATGCCTCGGCTTCACGCTCAAGACGCGGGATCTGGTCGCGCAGCTCCAGCTCGGCCTCGCGCGCGGCGGTGGCGAGCACCTCGCGCTGGCGATCGTCGAGCGAGCGCCAGCGCTGGTCGTTGATCAGCACCACGAACTCGACGTCGGCATGGCGGGTCAGGGTGATATGGGGCATCAGCTCGTAGAGCCGCCTCGACTTGATCGCGAGGATGCCGGAGAGCCCGGCATCCACCGTGCCGCGCTGGTAGGCGAGGAACTGCTCGGCACCGGAAAGCAAGGTTGGTGCGGCGCCGATCGCCTCGATGAAATCCCCCACCGTCTTGCCGAAGACCCGCACCTTGCGCCCGGCGAGATCCTCCGGCACACGCACCGGATGGTGGCTCATCACCACGGTACTGCCGTAGGGTTGCCACCACATCACCCGGGTACCGGTCTCGAGCAGCGCTTGATCGAGGCGCTGGCGCACTGGGCTGTCGATATCGATCGCACGCAGTACGGCCTGCTGGTCCTCGAACAAAAACGGCAGGTAGAACAGGTCGACCGCTGGCTGGATACCGGCGAACTGGGTCAGCGAGGCGATGCCCATGTCGATCGCCCCGACCCCGACCGCCTTGGGGATCATCTTGTCGCTGTAGAGCTGCGACGAGGGATAGATCACGATCCTGAGTTCGCCATCGCTGAGCGCTTCGACCCGCTCGGCGAACAGCGCCAGGTTCTGGCCGAGGGCATGGGCCTCGGGCAGCTGGGAAGCCAGCCGCAGGGTGGTCGCTGCGCGAGCCTCAAAGGAGAGGAGCGCCGCACATAGCACAATCAACCCGAACAGCGCGCGGCGAGAAAACATGATTGACGGCATGATGGACGGCACGGCGAGCGCAAAGCGCTGATGGAGATCGAAAAGTCGCGTTCGCAGCGGGCTTTCATCCGCTTCGTCCGAGACTCAGGGGAGATGGATCGTACCAGGGGGAAGGAGGCTGACAAGCGGCGCCGAGGGCGCTACAAACTTATTAAGTTTGAGCTATGAAACCCCGGCAGACGATTGCCGGACTTGCCCTGAGCGCCTGATTTTTCGGCAGATCATGCCCAGGGCTCGATGATGCTGCTACCCAGCATAGAAACGCCCTAACGCTTCCCGTAGAGCCCTGGCAGATCGAGGATCTGCTCCAGTTCCTCGAGCGCGCAGAAGGTCTCGTCAGCCAGCCGCGGGTCGGTGAGGTCCTCGGGCGAGAGACGATCACGATAGTGCCGCTCGACCCAGGCGGTGAGATCGGCATAGAGCGAATCGCACAGCAAAAGCCGCCCCCCCAGCGCTTCGCGCTCGACCCCGCTCAGCGCCACCCGCAAGCGCAGGCAGGCGGGGCCGCCGCCGTTGCTCATGCTCTGGGTGACGTCCTGGACCAGCAGCTCGCTGATCGGATTGGGTCCATCGAGCAGCAGGGTCTGCAGCGCGAACCACACCGCCTCGTTATTCTGGCACTCAACGGGCACCACCAGGCTCATGCTGCCGTCGCCATTGGAGAGCAGCTGGCTGTTGAACAGATAGCTGGATACCGCATCCTCGAGCGACACCGCCTCGATCGGCACACGCACCGGCAGCAGCAACGTGCCGTCGAGCGCCAGCATGCGTTCGCGCAGCGCCTCCAGGGTGCGTTCCTCGTCGGCGAAAGCGAGTTCGTGATAGAGCAGCACCGGGCCATTGCCGACCGCGATCACATCGTTGTGGAAGACACCCGCGTCGATCGCCCGTGGATGCTGGCGAGCGAACACCGCACGGCGATCACCCAGGCCATGCTGACGCGCCACCGCCTGCGAGGCGGCAAGGCTCTGACGCGCCTGGAAGCGCTGCGGCGCGATCGGCTGCGCATCGTCCCCGTCATCACGCCCATAGACGAACAGGTGGACGCCAGGCACCCCATGAGCGGCGCAGAGCCGGGTATGGTTGGCCGCGCCCTCATCGCTGAGCGCTGGTGTCGCCGGCAGCGCCGGGTGGTGGACGAAGTGGCGAGGCGAGGAGAATATCCGCGCCAGCATAGCGCTGGTGAACGATACCTCCAGGCTGCGATGAAGGCTGGACTGGAGATTGGCCGCGGTGAAGTGGACCTTACCATCCTGGCTATCGGCGCTGGGCGTCACGGTCGCCGCATTGGCCACCCACATGCTCGAGGCCGAGAATGCCGCGCGCAGCAGCGCAGGCGCTTCGCGCGCAGCCTCGTCGAGCATCCCCGGGCCATGGAAGCCAAGATCACTGAGCGTCGACAGCAGCGGTCGCGGCGCGGGGGGAATCACCCCCTGCAGGTAGCCCGCGTCCTTCAACGCCTTCATCTTGGCCAGGCCCTGCAACGCTGCCTGACGCGGGCTCGAGGTCAGTCCCGCGTTGTCTTGCGAGGCCAGGTTACCGTGCGCCAAGCCACTGTAGTTGTGGGTCGGGCCAACCAATCCATCGAAATTGACTTCGCGAACGTCGCTCATTTCTATTCTCCAGGAGCCACCACCGGGTGGGGCATCAGAGCTGCAGGCCCGGGGGCAGCGTGGCGGGCAGGCCCAACACCGGGCTCTCCATCGAGGCTACCGGGTAGGCGCAGTAGTCCGCAGCGTAAAAAGCACTGGGGCGGTGATTGCCGCTTTCCTTGACGCCGCCGAAGGGCGCGTCGCTGGCCGCACCGCAGGTCGGCCGGTTCCAGTTCACCACACCTGCGCGCACGCGTAGCGAGAAATCCTCCCACGCCGCCGCGTCGCCGCCGAGCAGGCTCGCCGCAAGCCCGTAGCGGGTGCGGTTGGCAAGCTCGATCGCCTGGTCCCAGTCGCGATAGCGATAGAGCGTCAAGAGCGGACCGAAATACTCCTCGTCCGGCAGTTCCACTCCCGTGGCATCGACCAGCCCTGGCGACAGGAGGCTTGTGCCCTCGGCGAGCGAATGCATCCGCAGCAGCACCTGGGCGCCACACTCCTCAAGCTCGCGCTGGGCGTCGAGCATTCGCTCGGCGGCCAGTGGACTCACCAAGCCGCCATAGAACGGCGCGGGCTCGTCGAACTGACCGCCGACCCGAAGTCTTGCCATGGTCTGGATCAAGCGCTCGGTCAGTGCCACGCCCCAGTCGCCGTCCGGCACCAGCAGCCTGCGCGCGCAGCTGCAGCGCTGACCAGCGGAGAGAAACGCGGAATTGACGATATTGACCACCGCCGCGTCGATATCGCAATCGTCGCAGACCACCAGCGGGTTGTTGCCACCGAGCTCCAATGCCAACAGCTTGTCGACCTGGCCTGCGAACTGAGCATGGATCTGCTTGCCGCTCGAGGCACTACCGGTGAACAGCACGCCGTCGAGGCCACGCTGGCGGGTCAGCGCCTGGCCGACTTCGCGCCCGCCCTGGAGCAGATTGATCACTCCCGCGGGCAAGCCGGCCTCGAGCCAGCAGCCGAGCACCAGGTCTGCGCTCTTCGGGGTCAGCTCGCTGGGCTTGAACACCACGCAGTTGCCCGCCAGCAGCGCCGGTACGATATGGCCATTGGGCAAATGGCCAGGAAAATTGTAGGGTCCGAATACCGCCATCACCCCGTGGGGACGGTGGCTGACCCGCGCACGCATATCCCCTTTGTCGGCTACCCGGGTACCGGCGCGCTCGAGCTGCGCCTCGATCGATACGTTGACCTTGTTGATCATCGCATCGACCTCGGTGAGCGTCTCCCAATAGGGCTTGCCGGTCTCCTCGGCGAAACATCGCGCCAGGGTCGGGCGATGCGCGCGCAGGCGCTCCCGAAAGCGCTCGACCAGCGCCGTGCGCCGCTCAAGCGGCGCACGCGCCCAGTCGGGGAACGCCGCGCGGGCTGCCGCTACCGCTTGGCGTACCTGGGCCTCCGATGCGCTGGCGCCCTCCCACAGCGGCGTTCCTGCCACCGGGTCGCGCTTGTCGAAGCGCGCGCCCTCCCCATCGACCCAGCGGCCATCGATCAACTGACGCCGTGACGGCGCAAGGCTAGGTGTGTCGGACATTGGATCGCCCTCCTCAGCATTCCAGCACGCGCAGATAATCGCCGTTCGATACGTTCAAGCGCTGCGCCTCGGCGAGGCTCAGCACCAAGCGCTCTTCGCGGGGCGCACGCGACACCCAGGCGGCTCGAAAGTCCTTCGCCGCTCCATCCCGCGCGACCAGCCAGCGAGGACGGAAACCGCTGGCGCGGGCCTCGCGGTCGCTGGCGTCAGGGTCTACCCGCGCGACCAGCCGACGGCTGTCGCGTACGCCACGTACATCATCGATGTAGGCTTCCATGGTCGGCCCTCCATCGAAGATGTCGATGTAGCCTTCCCAGCGCAACCCCTCATGGGCAAGCATCGCAATCGCCGGACGCGTCTGGTCGTGGACTTGACCGATCGAAAGCCGCGCTTCCTGGGTCAGGAAAGCAGTATAGATCGGGTACTTCGGCATCAGTTCACCGATGAAGCCCTTTTCACCCAGGCCGATGAGCCTGTCGGCGTCGCCGAAGTCCATTGGCAGGAAGCGGCTGCCGAGACTCTTCCAGAACGGACTCGCGCCCTGGTCGTCGACCCGGCCACGCATCTCCGCCAGCACCCGCTGGGGAAAGCGCTCGCGCTGGGCGGCGATGAACAGCCAGCGGACCCGCGAGATCATCGTGCCGAGGCGCGAGCGCAAACCGCTGCCGCCGCGCCAAGCCGGACGAAGATAGAGCGAGCACACCTCGGCGTCGCCGGTGTGGTCGGAGGAGAGAAACAGGGTCTCGAGCAGCCGGTGAAGGCCGAGTTCAGGAGAGGAGTGAGCGAGCCGTCCAAGGCGATAGTGATAAAACGGCGAGCTCAGCCCCACCCGGGCCTCGATCGCGCAGCAACCGGCGATTCGCTCGGCGGAGGAGGCCTGGTCATCTTCGAGGACGAAGAAGTAAAGCTGTGCCCCCTCGCCGCGCGGGTCGAGAAACGAAGCCATGCTGTGCTCGATCTTCTCGCGCAGGAACTCGCGATTGTCCGGCAGCGAGGTGAAACCGACTCCGGTCTCGCGGGCCATCTGCTGTAGCGCATCGAGGTCGTCGAGCTGGATCGGGCGTACGATCATGTCGCCTCCACCGTCGACCGGGGGGGCACCAGCAACAGCCGCTCGCCGCTTTCCATTTCCAGAGCGCGCCGCGCCGAAGCGCCCAGGCGCGCACCGCCGTCGGGATCGAGCACCGCTGGCGCGGCCACCACGCGGAAATCGTCGAGCCCGCTGCGCGCCACCAGCGCGCATGGCGCATCCGGCCCGGGCTCGCGGGGTGCCAGGGTGCAGCCGCGGCTTTCGGCCACGGTGCGAAGCCGCTGGGCGCGGGCGGTGAGCACCGGGCCGGCATCGAAGATATCGATATGGCGACCCGGCTTGAAGCCTTCGTCGAGCATCGCCTGGCGCGCGTGACGATGGGCGATGTGGGTCTCACCGATCACCTCGCGAGCCTCGGGCGTCAGCAGCTCCTCGTAGAGCGGCAGCTGCGGCATCATCTCGGCGACGAAGCTCTTCGCCCGGCGCCCGGCATGGAAGTTGATCTCGGCGAAATCGCGATCGAAGAAATGGCGACCGACGCTCTCCCAGAACGGCGAACGGCCGCGGGCGTCGAGGACGCCGGCGAAGGCCACCGCGCACCAGTGGGCGAAACGCTGCGGATGCTGCTTGATGAAGGCGAGCCGCGCTCGGCGCAGCAGCGCCACCGCCTCGAGGTCGTCGCGATACTCCGGCGCGACGGCCAAGGCGCAAAGCTGGGTAGCGGTGGATATTTCGTGCGAGAACGAGAGCACATCGACCTCCTGGCGCAGGCCGAGCCCTGGGGAGGCATGGATCATCGTCTCACGACGATAGGTGTAATAGGCCTGGCCGATGCCGGCCTGCGCCCGAAGCGTGGCGGTACCGACCAAGCGGCCGGCGACGGTGTCCTCCAGCGAGAACATGTAGACCTCATCGCCGGGCGTTGCGATCTCGCGCTCGAGCGAGGCACGGGTCGACTCGATCCGCGCCTCGAGACCCTCACGCCATTCGGGCAGATTGGTCAGCCGAGGAACGGCCTGGGCCGCCAGCGCGATCAGCGCATCGATGTCCCTACGCTCGACTAGACGAACGACCAGCATGCGCGAACTCCTAGCCATGCGGGAATGGAAGAGCCGGCGGCATCTGCCACCGACTCGACGGGAGACACCGCGCGGGACGACGCTCGACGCGGCGGGAAACGCGCAGGTCAGCCAGCGATACGAGCCAGTGCGCGATCGAGACGCACCATGCCCTCTTCGATCTCGGCCGGAGTGATCACCAGCGACGGGGTGAAGCGCAGCACGCCGGGACCCGCGACCAGCAGCATCAGCCCCTCTTCGATCGACGCCTCGAGTATGTCGCGACCGCGCTCGGCGTAAGGCTCGGCCAGCTCGGCGCCGATCAGTAGCCCCTTGCCGCGAACCTGACTGAAGACCCCATAGCGCTCGCCGAGCGCTTCGAGGTGGCGGCGGAACAGAGCGTGGCGCGAGGCGACGCCATCGAGCACTTCACTGGAGCCGATGGTCTCCATCGCGGCGAGACCGACGGCGCTGGCCAAGGCGTTCCCGCCATAGGTCGAGCCATGCGTGCCGACCACGAAGACCTTGCCGATCTCATCGGTGGTGAGCATCGCGGCGAGCGGGAATCCGCCGCCGATCGCCTTGGCGGTGGTCAGCACGTCGGGCACCACACCGTATTCCATATAGGCATAGAGCGAACCGGTGCGCCCGGCCCCGCACTGCACCTCGTCGAACACCAGCAGCGCCTGGTGCTGGTCGCAGAGCTCACGCAGGCCGCGCAGGAACTCGGGGTCGGCCGGCCTGACGCCGCTTTCGCCCTGGATCGGCTCGACCACCACCGCGCAGGTCTGGTCGTCGATCAGCGCGCGTACGCTGTCGAGGTCGTTGAACTCGGCGTGCTCGATACCCCCGGGCACCGGGCCGAAGCCCTGGGAGTACTTGGGCTGGCCGCCGACGCTTACGGTGAAGAAGGTGCGGCCGTGGAACGCCTGGCGAAACGAGATGATCTTCTGCTTGTGCTCGCCATGCATGTCGTGGGCGTAGCGCCGCACCAGCTTGAACGCCGCCTCGTTGGCCTCGCCCCCGGAGGAGCAGAGGAACACCTTGTCGGCGAAGGTGTGCTCCACCAGCCAGCGCGCGAGCCTCAGCGCGGGCTCGTTGGTATAGACGTTGGACAGGTGCCAGACCTTGTCGGCCTGAGCCTTCAACGCCTCGACCAGCCGGGGATGGCAGTGGCCCAGCGCGTTGACCGCGATGCCGCCAGCGAAATCGATGAACTCTCGGCCCTCTCGATCCCACAGTCGGCTACCTTCGCCTCGCACCGGAATCACATTCTGCGGTGCGTAGGTGGGCAACATGTAGGTATCGAAATCTGCGCGGCTCGGAGTCCAGCTCATGGCGATCATCCTGTGGAATTGTGATTCGAAGCCTGGCCTCGACGGTCCGCGGGCCAGGCCGAATAGTATGCGACGCGTCGAAGGCGTTGGCGAGGACAGCAAACGCACCGGCATACCCATCTTGCATGAGGCTTGCCGAATGGGCATCGCCGCCGCGCTCTTTCGCCCTATCGCCTATGCTCGGAGGGTGACGTAGTCCCATACGACGGCGGGAAAGCCGTCTCTCCCGTGACAGGCGGGTGATTCAATCGACCAGGAGTCAGACCATGCGTGCATACCATCATCGACTTCCCTTGGCGCTGGCCGTCTCGTGCGCGCTGCTCGCCGCCGCAGCGACCGCCCAGGCGCAGACCCAGAGCGGGCCCCAGGGGCTCTACTCGGCCAGTGAACTCAACGATGCCAACGTCTATCTGCGCGACAACCCCAACCAAGCGATCGGCGAAGTCGAGGACATCCTGCTCGGCGAGGACATGAGCGTCCAGGCATTGGTGATCGACGTCGACGGTCTGCAGGGCAGCGGCGACCAGGATAGAGTGATCGAACGTGGGCAGTTCACCGTCCAGACCTTCAACGACGACGATATCGAGCGACTCGAGTATCGAGTCACCCTCGATCTCGATGCCGACGCGGTGCGCGCACTGCCGGTCTACGACAACAACTGGTGGAACCAGAGCCGGGCGGGACTCAACCGGCTATGGGAGCAGACTCAGCAAGGTGCGCAGAGCGCTTGGGAAAGCACCAAGGAGACCACCTCCAACCTGCTCGACCGGGCCCGCGAAGCGATCAACGACTGACCCTCGCCGCGAGTTGAAAAAAGCGAAAGCGCCGCGAGCTCAGCCTCGCGGCGCGCTGGTTTCTACTGCTGCGATTTGACCAGTTCGAACAGCACCAGGCTGCGCGGCTGGCAAACGTAGCCATCCTCGAAGCCCTGCGGGGCGCTCTCGGGCGCCTCGGGTTGGAAGGTATCCACCAGCCGAACCCAGCCGGTGCCGTCCGCCACGTCAGGCAGGGTGAACTCGACTTCCTCGAAGTGCGCATTGACCAGCAGCAGCAGAGTGCTGTGCCAGCCAGGGCGACGAATCCCGGTCGGCTGGGCGCGACCGTCGAGCAGCATGCCAAGGCTCTTGGCATGGGCATGCCCCCAGTCATCGAAGGTCATCTCCTCACCATCGGTGCGGATCCAGGTGACATCCTTGACCCCGATGTCCGGATTGTATTCTCCGGTGCTGAAGCGCGTACGGCGCAGGGTCGGATAGCGCTTGCGCAGCGCGATCACCCGCTGGGTGAAGCGAACCAGCGCCTGTCCCTTGTCATGGATGTTCCAGTCGACCCAGCCGATTTCGCTGTCCTGGCAGTAGGCGTTGTTGTTACCACCCTGGGTGCGCGCGAACTCATCACCGGCGAGCAGCATCGGCGTCCCTTGGGAGAACATCAGCGTCGCGATCATGTTGCGCATCTGGCGCTGGCGCAGCTGGTTGATCTCTTCGTCGTCGGTTTCGCCTTCCACACCGTGGTTCCAGGAGAGATTGTCGCTGTGGCCGTCGCGGTTCTCCTCGCCGTTGGCCTCGTTGTGCTTGTCGTTGTAGGAGACCAGGTCGTTAAGGGTGAAGCCGTCGTGAGCGGTGATGAAATTGACCGAGGCGTGGGGCTTGCGCCCGCGCTGGTTGAAGAAGTCCGCCGAGCCGGAGGCTCGGGTGGCGAACTCGGATATCTTGTCTTCGTCGCCCTTCCAGAAGGCGCGCATCGTATCGCGGTAGCGATCGTTCCATTCCGCCCAGCCGGGTGGAAAACGCCCGACCTGATAGCCGCCCGGACCACAGTCCCAGGGCTCGGCGATCAGCTTGCACTGGCCCAGCACCGGATCCTGCCGGCAGGTATCGAGAAAACCACCCCCTTCGTCGAACCCGTAGTCCTCGCGGCCGAGGATGGTGGCCAGATCGAAGCGGAAACCGTCGACCCGCATCTCGGTGGCCCAGTAGCGCAGTGAGTCGGTGACCATCTGCAGCACCCGCTGGTGGCTGAGATTCAGCGTATTGCCGGTGCCGGTATCGTTGATGTAATAGCGCTTGTCGTCGGGGAGCAGGCGGTAATAGGTGGCATTGTCGATCCCCTTGAATGAGAGCGTCGGCCCCATCTCGTTGCCCTCGGCGGTGTGGTTGTAGACCACGTCGAGGATCACTTCGATGCCCGCGGCGTGCAGGCAGGCGACCATCTGCTTGAACTCGTTGACCGACTCGGTCGCCATGTACTTCGGATGGGGCGCGAAGAAGGCCAGCGTGTTGTAGCCCCAGTAGTTGTGCAGCCCTTTCTCCTGCAGATGGCGATCGTCGACGAAAGCGTGGATCGGCATCAGCTCCACCGAGGTGACGCCCAGCTTCTGGATGTACTCGACCACCTGCGGCACGGTCAGCGCCGAGAAGGTGCCACGCAGCGCCTCCGGCACCGCCGGATGGCGCATGGTGTAACCGCGCACGTGGGTCTCGTAGAAGATCGTCTGATCCCAGGGTATGTGGATCTCGCGGGAGCGGCCCCAGGTGAAAGCGGGGTCGATCACCCGGCACTTGGGCATGAAAGGCGCGCTGTCGCGTTCGTCGAAGGAGAGATCGCCCTCCTCGTCCCCGATGACGTAGCCGTACAGCGCATCGTCCCATTCGAGCTCGCCGACGATCTGCATCGCGTAGGGATCGAGCAGCAGCTTGTTGGGATTGAAACGGTGCCCATTCTCAGGATCGAACGGGCCGTGTACCCGATAGCCATAGAGCTGGCCGTGACGCGCGTCCGGCAGATAGCCGTGCCACACCTCGTCGGTGTACTCGGGCAGCTCGACACGGTCGGTTTCGTTGCCGCTGTCATCGTAGAGACAGAGCTCCACCTTGGTGGCATGCGCGGAAAACAGGGCGAAATTCACCCCCAGCCCGTCCCAGGTGGCACCGAGCGGATAGGGGAGCCCTTCCCGTACGCGAGTGCGATGGGTCGCATCGAACCCTTCGATCACCTCCCGTTCGTTGGGCGCCATGCCCACCGCGCCGCTCGCCCCCTTCGCGGACCGCGCTCCAGGTGAGTCTTCCGCCCGCTCGATATCAGCGTCTTCCTTCGGTGCTCGATCATCCATCGTGGCTTCCTCACCTGACCATGCCGAACTCACCGTCCGTGGCAACCGCCACGGACGGTCTTTTCCATCGATATCGCGCGACCCCGCTCACTCCTTCGGCGGCGTCTGCGCCTTACCGCGTCCCGGTTTCTTCGCCGGCTTCTCCACCGTTTTGTCCGCTGCCTTGGCCGACGGCTTGGTGGCGGCCTTGGTCGACGCCCGCTTGGGTTTGGCCGCTGCGGGCGCGGGCTCGATAGCGGCCTTCCCTACGCTACCCAGGCTCTCTTCGCCCGCCGCGGCATCGCTGCGCGCGGGCTGGGCCGACTCACCGCGCTCGGCGGCCACCAGCTTGCACGCCATCTGCCAATGCAGGTCATGCTGGCCGCTCGGACGCCCCTCCGCTTCCCAGATCCGATAGGCCAGCTGCCTGATCCTGAGTTCCTCGTCCATCACCATTTCCCCCTCGGGCCCTCGCCCTGTCACTGTCTCCCGTTGTCGACACACCCGATTACCGAGCCTGCCATCACCCCGCCTCTACAGCATCGCCCACCAGCAATGCCACCGGGGAGGTCGCCAGTAGGCTGGAAACGGCGAGCCGCCCCTCCTCCTGGTGTCTCGCCGAGGCCTCGAAGGTGGTGCCACTGAGCGCGTCGCACCAGCCCTCGAAGCCCTGGGGCAAGAGAATCCAGCTATCCTCCCAGCACCGCGCAGGTACCAGAGGACGATCGATTCGACGTTCACCGATCAACGCCTGAACGTGCAGCGGCACGACCACCACTACAGCGCGCGCGGCGTCGATCCTGGCGAAGGCGAGCAGCCGTTCGGACTGCGCGCCCCCCACGACCAGAGGCACGTACTCGCCCTCGATGAAAAGCCGCGGCGATTCGCGGCGCAGCCCAAGGGCTGCGTTGATCAACTGCTGCTTGAGCTCGCCACCGAACCAATGGTCCAAGTAGTGATCGAGCGGCTGGACACGCTTCAATGCCTGGCGTCGGCGCTCGAAGTCGATCGGGCGCCGGTTGTCCGGATCGACCAGGCTGAAGTCCCAAAACTCGGTGCCTTGATAGAGATCGGGCACTCCAGGTGCTACGTACTTGACCAGCGTCTGGGCCAGCGAATTGAGCGCACCGACAGGTGCGAGTTCGGCGACCAGCGCTTCTATCTCGGCTCGCACGCTGGCGCCACGCGCCTCGAGCAGCAGCGCGTTGATGAACTGACGACATCCCGCCTCGTAGGCTTCGTCAGGGAACAGCCAATGGCTCGCAAGCTTGGCCTCGCGCAGCGCCTTGCAATGCCAGGAGCAGATCCTCTCGGTGAACTCGCGCATCCCGGATTCGTCCTCGTTGCCGAGTGCGGGAGGCCAGGCGCCTACGATGATCTGGTACAGCACCAACTCGTCGCCACGGTTCGGCACGTTCGGATCATCGCGGATCGAACCGCTCTGCTCGACCCAGCGGGAGACGCACTCGGCGTACTCCTCGGCCCGCTCGGAGAGCACGGCGAGCCGGGCGCGGAGATCCTCGCCACGCTTGTGGTCGTGCGTCGCGGTGGTCAGCATCGAGCGCGGAAAACGCTGCGCTCGACGCAGCTGGGCGGCATGGAAGGCATCGACGTCGAGCGAGAAGACGTCAGGCTCGAAGCCGACGTCGTTACGCGCCAGCGCGGCGGCGAAGCGGTATCCGGCGGTGTCTTCCAGCGCCTTGGCCGCCACCGGCGAGGTCAACTGCTGGAAGCGGGCGATGGCGGCGAGGCGCAGACCGCGCTTGGGCTCGGCGAACCCGCCCGGCGCCTCGCCACCGAGCCAGCGCTCGAACGTCTCGAGCAGCGCCCGCTCGGGTGGGTCTAGCCGCTCGGCGGCGAAGGCACGGGCATGCTCGAAGTGCACTTGGTCCTCGAGCGGGCGGCCGTCGATATCCGCATAGGTGCGATAGACCGCGAAACCGACGATCAGCTCGCGCAGCGTGCGGCGGATCCTGCCCAGCGGCGTCTCGCGCTGCCCGGGCTCGCTGCGGGCCAGCTCGAGCAGCGAGCGCGCTGCGCGCTCGAATTCGCTGGCCAGGTGCGAGTCGAGGATCAAGCGGCGCGCATCGACGAGCTCCTGCTCGAAGCCCGGGCGATGGGAGAAAGCGCGCCACAGAGTGGTCATCACCCCCTCGCCCTCGGGCAGGTGCTGCAACGCGGATATCTCGTTCATGAACTCGTAGCCGGTGGTCCCATCGACGTCCCAGTCGAGGTGCAGCCGTTCACCGTGGCCGAGGATCTTCTCGACGTAGATCGGCAGGCGCTCGCCGGGACGCAGGCGCTCGAGCCGCTGGCGCAGCCGCAGGCAGTAGCCTTTGGGATCGCGCAGCCCATCGATGTGGTCGACCCTCAGCCCATCGATCAAGCCACGCTCGATCAGCTCGAAGATCTTGGCGTGTACCGCCTCGAACACCTCCTCGCGCTCGACCCGCAGGCCACCGAGGGAGGTGACGTCGAAGAAGCGGCGCCAGTTGATCTCGTCCACCGCGCTGCGCCAATGGGTCAGCCGGTAGTGCTGACGGTCGAGCAGTGCCTCCAGCCGCTCGCGTCCGCTCTCGTCGGTGCCGTCGAACGCGGCCAGCGCCCGCAGTGGGTCACCGTCGCCATGGGCAAGGATGGCATCGAAGTGCAGCGGGTCGACCGGAAAACGGTGCTCGAAGTAGTCGAAGTGGAACTCGCCAGCGTCGAAGGCCAGGACCAGCTCGCCCGCGGCCAGCGCCTCGAGCCTGGATGCACCAAGAAACGGCGCGAGCAGCTTGCCGTGCAGCAGCGGGTCGTCGACCTCCCAGTCGACGTCGAAGTAGCCGGCGTAGCGGCTCTGGCGGCCATGGCGCAGCAGGTCCTGCCACCATGGGTTGTCGCGACCGCCGACCGCCAGATGGTTGGGGACGATGTCGGCGATGATGCCGAGGCCGCGCTTGCGTGCTGCCTCGGCAAGCCGCACCAATGCCGCTTCGCCGCCGAGCTCGGGATCGACCCGGCGGGGATCGACGCCATCGTAGCCGTGCATCGATCCAGGGGTGGCGGCGAGCAGCGGGGAAAGATAGAGATGGCTGACGCCCAGCGTCTCGAAGTAGTCGACCAGCTCACGGGCATGATCGAGGGTGAAGCCACGATGGAGCTGCAATCGTTGCGTGGCACGCAGATCGCTCATCGCGCCTCCTCGGCCCGGGCGGGCATCATCGCATCCAGGCGGCGGGCCAGCAGTGCCGCGCGGGCGCGCAGCCGGGGATCATGGCGCAGCGCATCGACCTCGATCGGCAGCCGCCGTCGCCAGTTGGGATGCTGGTCGATGGTGCCCGGCAGATTGGCCTGTTCCTCGAGGCCGAGCAGGTCCTCGATCTGGACCAGTACCAGCGGCGAAGGCGTGCGCGCAAGGTGTACCAGCAGCGCATCGATCAGCCGCGCCACGCCTTCGGCCGAGCGATCCTCGAGTTCGAGCTCGAGACCGAGCATGCGCACCAGCGCGGCACGGTCGCGTGCGCGTGCCTGGCGCTCGCCCACGACGTCGTCGATCAGCCCGAGCCGCTCGCGCCAGTCGATGTCGCGGCCAAGCCACCAGCCGGCCACGGTCGGCAGGTCATGGGTACTGCTCAGCGCGGCCGCGCGGGCGGAATATCGCTCGGCCGGAGCGAAGCCGGCGACCCAGGCGCCATCGTCGAGCTGAATCCACGCGTCGCGTTCGAACCACACCACCTGCATGCCAAGCACGCCGAACCGGTCGAGCCACTCGCGAAAACCGGGCGGCACGGTACCCAGGTCCTCGCCGATCACCCGCACTCCGGCGCGGTGCGATTCGAGCGCGATCAGGCGCATCAGGGTCTCGAATGGATAGCGCAGATAGGCGCCGTCCATCGGCGAGCCCCCTTCCGGCAAGAGCCACAGGCGCGCCAGCCCCATCACATGGTCGATGCGAATCGCACCGACACCGCGCATCGCGGCGCGCAGCATGTCGATGAAGGCGCCATAGCCGTGCGCTTCGAGCCCGAACGGAGAAAAGGCAGCGACGCCCCAGCCCTGCCCCCTGGGCGAGAACGCATCGGGCGGCGCACCGATGGTGGCGCCGTCGAGCAGCTGGTCGCGTCGGCTCCAGGCCTGGCTGCCGCCGGGGTCGGCGCCGACCGCGAGGTCATTGATCAGACCGATCGCCATGCCCGCCTCACGCGCGCGGCGCTGCGCCCGGTCGAGCTCCAGCGCCATGCGCCACTGAGCGTAGGCGTGGAAGGTGATCTCGCTCGCATGCGCTGCCGCCCATGCAGCCACCTCGGGAGCGCGAGGATCGCGTAGCCCCGGCGGCCAGCGGCGCCAGTCTCCGGGCAAGCCTTCCAGGCTGCAGAGCGCTTCGAAACGGCAGTGGTCCTCCAGCGCCTCGCCGCCTTCCTGGCGGTAGGCCGCGAAGGCGGCCCGCGCCTGAGGCTCGTCGTCACGCTCGAACGCCTCCCAGGCGGCACGCAGCTTCGGCCATTTGCGCGCGGCCTGCGCTGGCCAATCGATCAACTCGCTCGAATCCGGCGCGGCGTCTTCTGCATCCACCGCGATGTAGAGCGGATTGCGCCACTGCCGGCTGGAGGGCGAATAGGGACTGATCCGCGCGGGCTCCGCGGCGAACAATGCGTGAACCGGGCTGATCGCTACTGCGTCCGCGCCCAGTTCCGCCATCGCTTCGACCAGGCCAACCAGCGCGAGACCGTCACCCGTCCCCCCATCTCCCGATCGCCGCAGGGAGTAGAGCTGCGCGGCCACGCCCCAGCGAGGGGCGCGATCGTCGGCACCGAAACAACGCTTCGGCGCCACGGCAAGGCGACGAGACACCCAGCCGCCGTCGGCGGCTCCGATCTCGAGCCGGTAGTAACCGGGCTGCTCGGGCAGCGTCACCGCAAGCGAGGCCTCGAGATGCTGCGCCAGGCAGATATGCTCGTCTTCTTCGGAAACCAACCGCAAATTCCCTCCCGCGAGCCTGGGTGCAAGCGATACGGGCAGCGCAAAGGGCGAACCGAGCTCGGCCACCAGCAGCGGTGGCAACTGCTCAGGGTCGGTCGGCGCACGACGTGCCTCGAGCTCGGCGATCGCCGCCTCGATCAGCGCTCGATCATCGACCGGCTGGCCGAGTGCTTCGATCAGCCGCCGCAGCGCCTGCGGCGCCAGCCGGTGGGTCTCGCCGGTGACGGCCAGCCACTCGGGCTCGATACCGAGCGCTGCACCGAACCGCTGGAGCTGATCGTCGTAGCCATCGCTCATTGCCGCACCTCGCCAACCGCCTCGACCACCTCAACCAGCGGCTCTTCCTCTTCGGCGACCGCCTCATCGGAAGGCGTACCGTACTCGAGCCAGGCCAGCGCCGCGTGGGGCCCCAGGGTGCTGCTCGAAAGACCGGTCCAGCCACCATCGGCGCTCTCATAGAGCAGCGCGGCATGACGGGTATCGACCATCGGGAGATCGATCACCCGCTCGCCGAGATTGCAGGCGATCGCCAGCACCTGGCCATCGTTGAGGGTCCAGCGGCCGATCACCGCCGCCTCTGCCAGCACCTCGGCCCCCAGGGAGAAACAGCCTTCGAAACGTGGCACCAGCCGCTCGGCGCGCAGCCGCAGCAGGGTGCGATAGCGCTCGAGCCAGCGCTGGCCGCGCACGCTTTCGCGTCCTCCCCAGTCGGGAATCGATGCCTGGAAGGTGGCCTCGGCATTGGGATCGGGAATCCTTGCCCTGGCGGACGCTTCGGTGAAGCCCGAGAATTCAGCGAACTCACCGCGCCTTCCCTCGCGCACCGCGTCGGCGAGCTGGTCATGGTGATCGGTGAAGAACAAGAAAGGCTGCTCGGACCCCCATTCGTCTCCCATGAAGATCAGCGGCATCAGCGGCGAGAGCAGCAGCATCACCGTGGCGGCATGCAGCTGCTCTTCCGGACACAGCAGGGGGAGCCGTTCACCGAGGGGGCGATTGCCGATCTGATCGTGATTCTGGAGAAATATCTGGAACGCGCACGGTGGAAGCCCAGCGCTCGATTCGCCACGCGGCTCGCCATGGCGAGTGGGTTCACCCTGATAGACGAAGCCCTCGGCAAGCGCGCGGGCGAAACGCTCGGTGGGCCGCTCGGCGAAGTCGGCGTAATAGCCTTCGTGCTCGCCGGTGAGCAATACGTGAATGGCGTTGTGCCAGTCATCCGCCCATTGAGCGGTGAAGTGATCGGGCTCGGCGCGATCGAGCAGGCTGGCCTGGTTGAACTCGTTCTCGAGCACCAGGTGGAGGTGCCGCCCGGCCGCGGCCTGGCGCGTCCGGCGGCTGAGCTCGAGCAGGAAACCGCGATCGTTGATCGCATGGACGGCGTCGAAGCGCAGGCCGTCGAAGCGATACTCCTCGATCCACTGCACTGCGTTGTCGATGAAGAAGTCGCGCACCTCCCGGCGACGGAAGTCGATCATCGCCCCCCAAGGGGTAGTGGCATCGTCACGGAAGAATGCGCTGGCATAGCGTGGCAGATGATTGCCGTCCGGCCCGAAGTGGTTGTAGACCACATCGAGCAGCACCGAGATGCCGAGTCCGTGGGCGACATCGATCAGCGACTTGAGCTCGGCCGGCGTACCGTAGGAGGACTCCACCGCATAGGGCAGTACCCCGTCATAGCCCCAGTTTCGCTGCCCGGGGCACTCGCTGATCGGCATCAGCTCGATCGCGGTGATTCCAAGCTCGGCCAGCGCCTCGAGGCGGTCGCGTACGCCGTTGAAGCCACCGAGCACACCGACGTGGAGCTCGTAGACCACCAGCTCGCGCCAGGCACGACCGCGCCAGTCGCCATGGCGCCAGGGGTAGTCGGTATCGACGATCAATCCCGGGCTGTCCGGCCCGTCGAGGCTCGCGCGGGCGGCGGGATCGGGCACGTCGAAATCATCGTTGATACGAAAGCGATAGGGCGTGCCGTGCGCCGCGGCACAGCGCACCTCGAAGTGGCCTTCGCCTCGATCCTCGAGGGCGACCAAGCGCGGCGACGGGGAGTCCGCGTCGAGCACCAAAGATACGCGCTCGGCATCGGGCGCCCACAGCGCGAAACGCCGCAGTCCATCGTCCTCGTCCGTGACTCCGAACGCGCGGGAGCGATGGTGTCCTCCATGCTCTGTAGACATCGCACATCTCCTCGGATACGTGGACCTTTCACTTCCGGTACCGCCCGCTCCGAGCCCTCAGACCACCCAATCGCCCTGGCGCAGGTAGAGCGTGGCGAGCGGCGGCAAGGTCAGTTCGAGCGAGGCGGAGAATCCATGACTGGGCGTGTCATCGGCATAGACGCCACTGTCGTTGCCGGCATTCGAACCGCCATAGAAGCGGCTATCGCTGTTGAAGCGCTCGACCCAGCGTCCGCTGGAGGGCACCCCGAGGCGATAGCCCCGGCGCACTATCGGTGTGAAGTTGCTCACCACCAGCACCGGTGCGCTGCCGGCATCGGCAAAGCGCAGGAATGCGAACACGCTGTTCTCGCTGTCGTCACCCACCACCCAGGCGAAGCCTCGCGGATCGCTATCGCGAAGGTGCAGCGCAGGCTCTTCCAGGTAGAGCCGATTGAGATCCGCGAGCGCACGCTGGATACCATCATGGGCGGGGTCGTCGAGCAGGTACCAGTCGAGTTCACGGTCGTGATCCCACTCGCGCCATTGCCCCAGCTCGCCGCCCATGAACATGAGCTTCTTGCCGGGGTGCGCCCACATGAAAGCGTAGTACGCGCGCAGCGTGGCACGACGCTGCCAGTCGTCCAGGCCCGCCATCTTGGCGAGCAGGGATCCCTTGCCGTGCACCACTTCGTCGTGGGAGAGCGGCAGCACGTAATGTTCGGAAAAAGCGTAGACCGACGAAAAGGTCAGCTCGTTGTGGTGATAACGCCGATGGACCGGGTCATGGGACATGTAGGTGAGGCTATCGTGCATCCAGCCCATGTTCCATTTGAAGGTGAACCCCAGCCCGCCAGTGGCCACCGGTGCGCTGACGCCGGGCCAGGCGGTGGACTCCTCGGCGATCATCATCACCCCGGGGTACTCCTCGCCGATCACTTGATTGAGATGGCGCAGGAAGTTCACCGCCTCGAGATTCTCGCGCCCGCCATAGACGTTGGGCAGCCATTCGCCCTCGAGTCGGCTGTAGTCGCGATACAGCATCGAGGCGACCGCATCGACCCGCAGCCCGTCGATATGGAAATGCTCGATCCACTCGAGCGCGCTGCTGATCAGAAAACCCGCGACTTCGTTGCGCCCGAAGTTATAGATCAGGGTGTTCCAATCGCGATGGAAACCCTCGCGCGGGTCGGCATGCTCGTAGAGCGCCGTGCCGTCGAAACGCGCAAGGCCATGGGCGTCGGAGGGGAAGTGAGCAGGCACCCAGTCGACGATCACTCCCATCCCCGCGCGGTGGCAAGCGTCGACGAAGGCGGCGAAGGCCGCCGGAGGCCCGAAGCGCGCGGTGGGCGCGAACAGCCCGAGCGGTTGATAGCCCCAGGAGCCGGCGAAGGGATGCTCGCCGACGGGCAGCAGCTCGATATGGGTGAAGCCAAGATCGGCAACGTAGGGGATCAGCTCGCGGGCAAGTCGATCCCAGCCATAGCTCTGGCCGTCGGCATCGCGACGCCAGGAGCCGACGTGCAGCTCATAGATCGATATCGGTGAAGCGTGAGGGCGAAAGCTGCGCCGTCGCTGCATCCAGTCCTGATCGTGCCAGACCAGGGGGCGTGGATCGGCGACCACGGAAGCGGTGGCCGGCGGGCATTCGGTTTGGCGGGCAACGGGGTCAGCCTTGTCGAACAGGGCTTCGCCATCCGCGCCGATGATCGCGTACTTGTAGCGCTCACCCGCCCCGAGGCGCGGCACGAACAGCTCCCAGACACCGGAGTTGCCGCGCGAGCGCATGGTATGACGTCGCCTATCCCATGAGTTGAAGTCGCCAATCACCGCTACGCGCTTGGCATTCGGCGCCCATACGGCAAAGCGTGTCCCCTGCACGCCATCGAAATGGATCGGCTTGGCACCGAGCGCGTCGGCAAGCCGATGGTGACGCCCTTCATTGATCAGATGCAGGTCCAGTTCGCCTAGCAGCGGGCCGAAATCATAGGGGTCCTCACTTTCGTGAACGATGTCTCCCGGCCATGCCACCCTGAGGCGATAGTGCCGATCAGGCTGCTGGTCGAGTACCTGGGACTCGATTCGACCGCAGAACAGGCCGTCACCCAGCGGATCGGTCAGCTCACCGACGCACTCTCCTGCTTGATCGACCACCTCGACCCGCTGCGCTCCGGGAAGCAGCGCCCTCACCCAGGCACCATCACGCATGGGAAAGCGCCCCAGCAACTCGAAGGCCCCCCCGTGGCGCCCTTCGACCAGCGCTTGTCGCTGACCAGCATCCAGTCCCATTCTTGCATCGATGGCCATGACTTCATCCATGATCGCCGCTGTCTCCTTGGCCCAGCCCAGATATTCCATCCCCACCGAGCGCTAGGCGTGCGTCAATTGGAGTTCACGAGCGTCTTCGATTCGTCTTTCCGAACGACCGGAGGAAACGCCCGATCGATCAAACCTCGATAAAGATGGGCGTAGGGCACGCTCGATACGCTCCAGTGATAGTGGATCCCCATCGCCGCACGGCGCATGGCGTAGAACAGGTCGGTGGTGCGATAGACCGAGAAGGCGCGGTTGATCGCGGCCTTGAAACTCTCGACGGTCATACGATCGAACAAAAACCCGGTCACTCCGTCCTCGATGGTATCGACCAGCCCGCCAGTGCGATGGGCGATCGGCAGCGAGCCGAAGCGCTGGGCGTACATCTGCGACAGGCCACAGGGTTCGAAGCGCGAGGGCATCAGCAGGAAATCGCTCCCGGCGAAGATGCACCGCGCCTCGCGTTCGCTGAAGCCGACGCGCACGCCGATCGCCCCTGGGAAGCGCGCGGCGAGATTGCGCAGCGCGCTTTCGATCGAAGGCTCCCCTCGGCCGATCACCACCAGCTGCCCTCCTTTGCGCACGATCGACTCGGCGGCGGCGATGGTCAGGTCCACCCCTTTCTGGTGGACCAGCCGGGAAACCACCGCGAACAGCGGCCCATGGCAGATCGCCAGACCGAACATCTGGCGCAGGTGCTCGCAGTTGATCCGCTTACCGATCCAGTCGCTGGTGCCGAAGCCGCGCAGCAAGTGGGCGTCGCTTTGCGGGTCCCAGGTATCGTCGATACCGTTGGCGATGCCGCACAGCCGCCCCTGCTCGGCGCGTTCGCGCAGCAAGCGCTCGAGACCACAACCAAACTCCTCGGTGGTGATCTCGCGCGCATAGGTGGCGCTCACCGTGGTCAGCTGCTCGGCGTGGACCAGACCAGCCTTCATGAAAGAGAGATTGCCGTAGAACTCGAGTTGATCGGTGCCCAACGCTTCGGGCGGAATACCCAGGCTTTGGTGGTAGTCCAGCGGGAAGAGCCCTTGATAGGCGAGGTTATGGATGGTGAACACACAGGGCGCCGGCTGCTTCCACCAATGGAGATAGCCGGCGGCAAGCGCGGTGGGCCAATCGTTGAGGTGGAGCAGATCGGCCTGCCAGGCGGGATCACCCACACCCGCGGCAAGCTGGGCGGCGGCAAGCGAAAGCCGACCGAAACGGATGTGGTTGTCGTCCCAGTCGCGCCCGTCCGGCGCGAGATAGGGCGACCCCTCGCGCTCGAACAGCTCAGGACAGACCAGCACGTAGACGATGAGCCCATCGGGCAGGTCGATCCGCGCCAGCTCGCACTCGGGAATTCCCGCCAGGGCAGGCAGGCGGCCGACCTCGATCAGTGGGTACCCGGCGCCGACCACCTGGGGATAGCCCGGGATCATCACGCGCACGTCGAAATCGGTCGACATCGCCCGCGGCAGCGCCGCGGAGACGTCGCCAAGGCCACCGACCTTGATGAAATCAGCGGACTCCGGTGTGACGAAAAGCACCCTGCGCCGTTGCGACGACTCTTCCTCATCGTAGCTGGAGGGGTGCGAACCATCGCGCACTGCACCCACCAGGGCCCGAAAGTCATTGGTGATCGCGCTGCTGCCCATGATTTCCCCCCGTGTCCGCACCGGTGACCGATCAAGGCGAACCGGAGGACGAACGCGAAGCAAAACTCAGCGTCCCACCGGGCACCTCACTCAATGAACAGCAAAACCCGTACCGTGAATTGATCTTCGACGACCATCCAATACCTTGGTATTAGATGGTGATCGGACAGCCGATGAACGTTGCCCGCAGAGATGCTGATTCCGGTGACCACGCATGAAGGAAGTTCGCCCACCCCCGACCACCGCTTTTCGCTCGATGATCGACTCGCCCCTTCTTCATATAGTCGCTAAAGACGACGGCAGTCAAAGGATGAACATCAACTGTAACGCTTCGCTACCTAGCGTTCCTTGAACTGAATCAATTAATTCACTCAAGGCGACCTGGCAAGCGGTAGGAAGCAAGGTGCGGCATGCCTGTCACAGGCATGCCGACGGGGGTTCCAGGCATGGAAGATCGTTCTTTAGTCTTGAATGCCTCTTCGCGAAGCAGCCAAGCTCAGACGGCGCCGTATTGGCACCATCTTGGCCCAGAGACGGCCACCGCCTGAACGAGGCGAGCTTCAGGACGCTGCGCGCCCCTCGACCCGAGCTGCCTTGCGCGAGGCATGAATGAACGCCACGACGAAGAAGATCGAGAGCAGAAGCACGATCGTCGGTGCCGGTGCGCTGTCGATGAAGAACGAAAGATAGACCCCGGCGAAGGAACCGACCACCGCGATCGCGACGGAGAGGATCAGCATGGTGCTGAACCGCCGAGTGAGCAGGAAGGCGATGGCCCCGGGCGCGATCAGCATGGCGATGGCGATGATGATGCCGACCGCCTGCAGCGCACCGACGATGGTCAGCGAGATCAGGCAAAGCAGACCATAGTGGAGCAGGTGGACCCGAAGGCCGACCGCCCGCGCTTGGGTGGGATCGAAGGCGTGGAGCAGGAAATCCTTCCACTTGATGCCGATGACGCAGGCGGTGATCGCCGCAATGAGCGCGGACTGGGCGATATCGCCCCAGGAGACGCCGAGCATGTCGCCGAACAGGATATGGTCGAGATGCACGTCGGACTGGATCTTGACGTAGAGAACCAAGCCCAGACCGAACATGCCGGAGAACACCACGCCCATCACGGTGTCCTGCTTGATGCGGCTGTTGTCCTTCAGGAAGCCGGTCGCGACGGCGCAGAACATGCCGGCGATGAAGGCCCCGATCGCATAAGGGAAGCCGACGATGTAGGCGATGACGACCCCGGGAAAGACCGCGTGCGAGATCGCATCGCCCATCAGCGACCAGCCCTTGAGGACGAGGAAGCAGGAAAGCAGCGCCATGGGGATCGCGACCAGCACGGAGATGATCAGCGCATTGACCATGAAGCTGAACTGAAACGGCATGAGCAAGGTGTCGATAAGGCTCATCGACCTGCCTCCAGTGCCTGCGACGCACGCCTGCGGGCCGCCAGCATTCCATGCTTGGGAGCGAACAGGAAAGCGATCAGGAAGATCGTGGTCTGGAGCACGACGATGATCCCGCCGGTAGCCCCGTCGAGGAAATAGCTCGCATAGGCGCCGGTGAAGCTGGTAAGCGTGCCGATCGCGACAGCGATGACCAGCAGTCGCGGGAACCGGTCCGTCAGCAGGTAGGCGGTCGCGCCAGGCGTTACGACCATGCAGATGACGAGAAACGCACCCACCGTCTGGAGCGCGGCAACGGTAGAGGCCGACAGCAGGGTGAAGAACATGATCTTGAGCGCGGTGGGGTTGAGCCCGACCGAGCGCGCATGGCTCTCATCGAAGAACACCACCATCAGGTCCTTCCATTTGGCGAGCAGGATGGCGAGCGAGACGAAGCCGATGACCGCAAGCTGCAGGGTATCCCCCGGCGTGATCGCAAGGATGTTGCCGAGCACGATGGTCTGGATGTTCACCGATGTCGGCGAGAGTGAAACCATGAACAGGCCGAGCCCGAAGAAGGCCGAGAAGATCAGGCCGATGATGGCATCTTCCTTCAGCTTGGTGCGTTGGTTGAGGAAGAGCATGGTCGCAGCCGCCAGCCCACCGGAGAAGAACGCGCCGATCGAGAACGGCAGCCCGAGCATGTAGGCACCGGCGACGCCCGGCACGATCGAGTGCGAAAGCGCGTCGCCGATCAGCGACCACCCCTTGAGCATCAGGTAGCAGGACAGGAACGCACAGACGCCGCCGACCAGGGCCGAGACCCACATCGCATTGAGCATGTAGTTGTAAGTGAACGGCTCGAGCAGGCCAGTCATCATTGCGACCTCCCCTCGTCCCGCGCTGGCGAACGCGCCGTCGCTTTGCCGCCCTGGAACACCAGCGGGCGTTCATCGTCGGTGAAGACGCCGATCGGATGCGCGCCGTCGCCGGGCGCCTGTTGCAGGACGAAATGACGCAGCACACCGCCGAAGGTCTCTTCGAGATTCTCCTGGGTGAAGGTCTCGACCGTCGGGCCATAGGCAAGGATGGTGCCCTTGATCAGGATGGTGCGGTCGCAGAACTCCGGCACGCTACCGAGATTGTGCGTGGAGACGAGCATGACGCGGCCCTCATCGCGCAGCTCCCCCAACAGCTTGACGATCTGGTCCTCGGTCTTGACGTCGACGCCGGTGAAGGGTTCATCCAGCAGGATGACCCGGCCGTCCTGGGCGAGCGCCCGCGCGAGGAAGACCCGCTTTCTCTGGCCGCCTGAAAGTTCTCCGATCTGGCGCTTGCGAAAATCGCTCATGTCGACGCGGGCGAGCGCATTGGAAACGGCCTCGCGGTCAGCCGCCTTGGGCATGCGTAACATGCCCATGTGCCCGTAACGCCCCATCATGACGACGTCTTCGACCAGTACCGGAAAGTTCCAGTCGACCTCTTCCGCCTGCGGCACGTAGGCCACCAGGTTCTGGCGCAGGGCCTGCTCGACCGGCATGCCCAGCACTCGGATCTCTCCCCTGGCGAGACGCAAAAACCCCATGATCGACTTGAACAGGGTCGACTTGCCGGAGCCGTTGACCCCGACGAGCGCCGCGATGGTACCGGTCGGGATCTGGAAGCTCGCGTCGCGAAGCGCGGTGTGGCCATTGCGGTAGGTGACCGTGGCGCCGCTGACTTCAATGCCTGATCCCGCCTCGGTAGAGGCGGGAAGAACAGATGAGGCGGGGGATGCTGTCACTGGCTGAGTCCCGTGGCGATCGTTTCCGAAGTGACGCGGAGCAGGTCGATGTAAGTAGGTACCTCGCCATCCGGCCCGGTCAGCGAATCGACATAGAGCACGCCGCCATACCTGGCACCGGTCTCACGAGCGACCTGCTGCGCCGGCGCGGGCGAGATGGTGCTCTCCGAGAAGACCACCCCGATGTCATGCTCGCGGACCGCGTCGATCACCTTGCGCACCTGCTGCGGGGTGCCCTGCTGGTCGGCGTTGATCGGCCAGAGATAGAGCTCCTTCAGCCCGAAGTCGCGTGCCAGATAGGAAAAGGCGCCCTCGCTCGTCACCAGCCAGCGTTTTTCTTCCGGGATGCTGGCAAGCTGCGCTTTGATCGGCTCTATCGCCGCATTGATCCGCGCTTTGTACGCTTGCGCATTGGCTGCGTAGATCTCGGCATTCTCGGGATCATGCTCCATGAAAGCATCGCGGATGTTGTCGACGTAGATCGATGCCGCCGCAGGGGACATCCACGCATGGGGATTCGGTTTACCCGTATAGGGCCCCTCGGCGATGCCCATCGGCTCGATTCCTTCGGAGACCACCACACTCGGCACGTCCCTCAAGTTCTGGAAGAAGCGCTCGAACCATAGCTCCAGGTTGAGGCCGTTCCAGAGGATCAACTGTGCTCCCTGCGCCCGCATGATGTCACCTGGCGTAGGCTGGTAATTGTGGATCTCAGCATCCGGCCTGGTGATCGATTCCACGATAGCCGCATCGCCGGCGACATTTTGCGCAATGTCGGCAATGACCGTGAAGGTGGTCACCGCCTTGAACTTCTCCTCGGCGGCGGCTGGCGCGACGCTCGCAATGGCGGCCACCGCCAGTGCTGCGACCATCACTGCACGCCTCAAACGGTCGATCATCTTTCTGACTCCTCCTAAGACCTGGCTACGAAATTCCGAAACTCTCATGACTTCGGTGATCGAACCGGGAGGCCGCCGCGAGCCCGCCCGCTTTCACCACGAGGCATATAATGAAACGATGATGAAAATAGAATCAATATCACAAAAAAATAAACCTAGGTTAACTTAAGCCTGAAAAAAGCCCGCTCGCGTCATGCGGCCGGGCTCGGTAAACCTCGGGGGTAAAAAGCGGCTCAGTAGGGGAAGTGCGGTACCAGCGGGGCATCGATCACATGGATGACGCCGTTATCGGCGCGGAGGTCGGCTTCGATCACCTCCCGCCCGTTGACGCTGAAACGCTCGCCATCGTCGACCAGGCGCAGCTGCTGAGTCAGCGCCGGCACCACAGGGGTATGCACGACTTCATCACGGACGATCAAAGCGGGGACCGCGTGATAGGCGACCCAACGCTCGAGCGTTGCGCGCGAGGCGGAATCCAACCGCTGCGCCTGGGCGGGCTCCAGCTCGGCGAACCCTTCGTCGACAGGGATGAAGACGGTGAACGGCCCCCTGCCCTCGAGCCTATCGGACAGCCCGGAAGCCTCGGCCATCTCGATGAAGCGGGTAAAACGGCCATCCTCGCGAGCGACCTCGAGCACGTCCGCGGCGGCGGCCGGCTGAGCCCCTAGCATGGCGAACGGCAACAAGGGCAGCACGAGGCGTAGCGGCTTGGGCAGCGTAAGGCGCATCGGTGTCTCCATTGGTCATGATCACGGCGACGGATTCTAACCGCCCGCGGTTTCATATCGCGCAGGCCGCTAAGCCTGGTCTCGGCGAAACGGAAGCAGTTCCCCGGCGGCATCGCGGCGGGCGATCGTCAGCGCGCGCTCATCCGTCAGGAAGGTCTCAACCGCATAGCGCAGCGAAGGTGCGGCGAGCCAATGCAGCGAGTACGTGAGCAGCGGCTCGAACCCGCGCGGAATCTTGTGCTCGCCCTGAGTACCCGGGTCGAAGTGCTCAAGACCCTGGGTCAGACAATAGTCGATGCCCTGGTAGTAGCAAGCCTCGAAATGCAGGCAGTCCGCGTGCACTTCGCTCCCCCAGTAGCGACCATAGAGCGTATCGCCCCCCTGGAAGAACAACGAGCAGGCGACGGGGACACCATGATGACGGACCTGGACCAGCATCAACGCCTCGGGCATCCGCTGGACCAGGAGGACGAAGAACGCCAGCGGCAGGTAGCCGCGCTGCCCATGCTCGAGATAGGTGATCTGGTAGCAGCGATAGAAATGCTCAAGTGCCGCTTCATCGATCTCGGCGCCGCACAGCCGGTGCAGCGTCAGTCCTTGCTCGCCGACCTTGCGTCGCTCGCGCCGGACTTCCTTGCGTCGTTTGGCGGTAAAGGTGGCGAGAAAGCCCTCGAAGTCACGGTAGCCGCGATCATGCCAGTGGTACTGGACCCCGTAGCGCAGCGCCAGGGCGGGCCACGCCGCCCGCCAGCGCTGACTTTCAGCCTCGCTGGGGAACAGCAGGTGCCAGCCGGAAACACGCGGGCTTTCGAGCCAGGGAAGCAACGCTTCGACCAATGCCAAGCGAGACTCGCCCACTGCGTGCAAAAGCCTGGGCCCGGTCGCCGGCGTGAACGGAACCGCGCTGACCAGCTTGGGATAGTACTCTCCGCCGGCGCGCTCCCAGGCATCCGCCCACTGCCAGTCGAAGACGTACTCACCGAACGAGTGGTGCTTCTCGAAACATGGCAGTGCCGCGACCAACCGCTCACCGCGCCAAATACCGAGATGACGAGGCAACCAACCGCTCTCGCCCCCCACCGCCCCGCTCTCCTCCAGCGCATGCAGGAAGGCATGGCGAACGAAGGGATAGCCATCGTTCACCAGCGCGTCCCACTGTTCGGCGGGCAGCGAGCCGAGCGAAAGCGAACGCACCTCGAGTTCGCACGAGCTTCCCAGTGCCCCCTGGACACCTCTATCCATCGGCTCCTCCTGGAGAGGAAAATGTTACGGCCACGGCGTGGAGCCGCTTGATGTGGTGCGCTATTCTAGGCCGAATCATCACCGCCCGATCCCGGCGCCCCAGACCCGCCTGCCAGTTGCTCAGGTCGCGCCAGCCAGCCCAAGCCCCAGAGGTCTCAAGCCGCCCCCATGCTAGTTTCGATTCTCGACAACGACTTCTACAAGTTCACCATGCAGAACGCGGTGATCAAGCTCTTTCCCCGGGCCTGGGCGCGCTATGGATTCATCAATCGCGGCAAGCATGCCTTTCCTGAAGGCTTCTCGACGCGCCTGCGCGCCGCTGTGGACAGGATGGCCGAACTCGAGCTGAGCCAGGACGAACGCGACTTCCTCGAACGGACCTGTCCCTATCTAGACCCGACCTATCACGACTTCCTCCAGGGTTTTCGCTTCGACCCCAACGAGGTGGTCATCCGCCAGCGTGGAGAGGATCTCGAAGTCACGGTCGAGGGGCTCTGGTACCGTACGATCCTATGGGAAATGCCGCTGATGGCGCTGATCAGCGAGCTATGGTTCGAGATGCGGGCCGAGCCGAGAGAGAGCGATGAGCAGGCGCTGGAGAAGACCAGGGCGAAAATCGAGCACTACCGCCGGCTCGGACTCAAGGTCGCCGAATTCGGCACTCGCCGGCGCTACAGCTATGCGCTGCATGACAAGGTGGTGGCAACGCTCAAGCGCTATGGCGAGAGCTCATTCACCGGCACCAGCAACGTTCATCTGGCGCACCGTCACGGCGTCAAGCCGCTCGGCACCCATGCCCATGAGTGGTTCATGTTCCATGCCGCCAACTATGGCTTCAAGGTCGCGAACTCGGTAGCGCTGAACAACTGGGTCAAGGTCTATCGTGGCGATCTTGGCATCGCGCTGACCGATACCTTCACCACCGAGGTATTCTTCGCCAGCTTCGACAAAATGCTCGCCAAACTCTTCGATGGGCTCCGCCACGACAGCGGCGATGCGATCGCTTTCGCCGAAACCACCATCGACCACTACAAGAAGCTCGGCATCGATCCGCGCAGCAAGACGATCATCTTCTCCGACGCGCTCGATCCGGAGAAGGTCGATCGAATCGTGCGTTTTTGCAGCGGCAGGATCGGCATGTCCTTCGGCATCGGTACCAATTTCACCAATGATGTCGGGGTCAAGCCGATGAACATCGTGGTCAAGATGACGGAAACCCGCCCGGAGGGAGACGATCAGTGGCTCGCGGTGGTGAAACTCTCGGATATCCGTGAGAAGAACACGGGCGATCCGCAGATGATCGAGCTGGCCCGCCAGATTCTTTCCCTTCCCGGCTGAACGCCGGCGCCATCGGGACGAGACTCAGGCGCGCCGGCGCAGCGGCGCCCGCTCGTCGACGGCTTCATCGCGCGGCTTTTCGAGCTTGCTCTCCGATTCGGCGGTTGATTGGGCCTGGCGACGCGGCTCATCCACGACCTCGACGCCCTGGCTGGCCGCGCGCTCGCGCGCCACGCGCATCAGTGCCTCGAGCTGCTCGGCGCTGATCTCGACGCGCTCGACTCGGCGTTCGCCACTCCAAAGCACATCGATGATCGGCCGCTCTCGGTGCTGATCGAGACCGACTACGCGACCGATCCGATCCTGGCGAGAATCACGCAGGGTCGAACCGAGCAGATAATGAATGTCGCTGACGAAGGGCAATCTTCTTCTATTGGACATGTAATTCACCGGACATGCTGGATTTCGTGGTGACGGCGCTCGCTCGCGAACGTACGAAAGACGCTATGCCTGCCGACGGGTTCGCCCATGATCAAAGGCAGAAAAATCATCGTTACGCTCGAGCGCACCGACGAGACCGCACGGAAGCCGACGCTACAGTACAGGCGCACCTGCGCTATCAAGGTCATTTATAGGGCCGGAGTCTAACATACGCCATAGATCAAAAATAAAAGGCCCTGTCAATATTTTTGTAGTCAAGGATTCACCTTCAATCACTCAGCTTTACATCGTATGAACATTGCTTGAACGCTTCGAACCCAACTTTTTGCAGTTGAAAGGCCGAGGTTGAAAAGTAGTTTGGGAACTAGTCGAGATATCGAACTCGCAGTGGAGAAATCTCTCGGCCAAAAGCAGTCGTTAAAGGAAAGTATGCGCAAAACCTCGCCGATCATCGCGGCGTTTGCATAACCACGCAATCGCCAGGATCGACGATCACCAACCCGACCCCAACGGACGCCCTTATGACCACCCGCTTCTCTCCCGACTTCACCCACAGCGCGCTGATCGTGGTCGATGTGCAGCCCGATTTCATGCCTGGCAGCGCGCTGGCCTGCGAAGATGGCGACCAGATCGTCTCCGCCATCGACGCGCTGCTCGCCGCCCGACGCTTCGGCCACGTGGTCGCGACGCAGGACTGGCACACGCCCGGACATGTCTCGTTCGCGAGCCAGCATCCCGGCAAGGCGCCATTCGAGCGCATCCCGCTGCATGGCGAAGAGCAAACCCTATGGCCGGATCACTGCGTGCAGGGCAGCCCGGGCGCGCAGCTGCACCCCATGATCGACTGGGCACCGGTCGACTTGATCATCCGCAAAGGCACCGATCCCCAGGTCGACTCCTACAGCGCCTTTCGCCATAACCCCGGCCCCGCCGGCAGCCGTCCAACCACCGGCCTTGCCGGCTGGCTGCGCGAGCGCGGCGTGACGGATGTCTATCTCTGCGGCCTCGCCCGCGACGTCTGCGTGCTATGGAGCGCCGAGGACGCAGTGGATGCGGGGTTCAAGACCCATCTGCTGTGGTCGCTCAGCCGCCCGGTCAGCTCGGCGAGCGACATCGAGACCAAGCGGTTGCTCGCGGCCAGCGGGGTCGCGGTCGGCGAAATCGACAGCGCGAATTGAGTGACTATGCTGTGGGAACGACGATGGAGCGTCGTCGGCCATCAATCCCACCAGGAGGTGTAGAATCATGAGCGACAACGTCTACAAGTCGATCGAACTGACCGGTTCAGCTACCACCAGCGTCGAGGATGCGGTGAACAACGCCTTGATCAAGGCGAGCGAGACGGTACGCGACATGCAGTGGTTCGAGATCACCAGCACCCGCGGCCATATCGAAGGCGGTCGTGTCGCGCACTGGCAGGTCAGCCTCAAGGTCGGTTTCAAGCTGGAATGAAACGCTCGATGAGCAACGCTGGATGAACTCTGACGGATGAAGATACTGATCCTCGGCGCGGGGCAGGTGGGCGGCACGTTGGCTGAGCACCTCGCCCGCGAAGAGAACGACATCACCGTGATCGATGTCGACCTGACAAGCCTGCGCGAGCTGCACAACCGCTGCGAAATCAGCATTCTCCATGGCCAT
The DNA here is from genome assembly GCF_001648175.1 of Halotalea alkalilenta. Classification (NCBI taxonomy): domain Bacteria; kingdom Pseudomonadati; phylum Pseudomonadota; class Gammaproteobacteria; order Oceanospirillales; family Halomonadaceae; genus Halotalea; species Halotalea alkalilenta. The sequence continues at coordinate 3,934,581 of NZ_CP015243.1, forward strand.
GCCTCGCACCCCGCGGTACTTGCCGAAGCGGGCTGCGAGAGCGCCGACATGCTGATCGCCGTGACCAACGATGACGAGATCAACATGGTCGCCTGCCAGGTGGCCTATTCGCTGTTCAAGACGCCCACCAAGATCGCGCGGGTGCGCTCGAGTGCCTACTTGATGCGTCGCGAGCTGTTCAATCCCGGTGCGATCCCGATCGACGTGCTGATCAGTCCTGAGCAGGTGGTGACCACCCAGATCCGCCGGCTGATCGAGTATCCCGGCGCGCTCCAGGTGCTCGACTTCTGCGATGGGATGATCCAGCTGGTGGCGATGAAAGCCTACCAGGATGGCCCGCTGGTCGGGCAGAAGCTGCGGGCGCTGCACGAGGCCCCTGACGCGATCAACAGCTGGGTCAGCGCGATCTACCGGCACAATCGCCCATTCATTCCCGATGGGCACACGGTGGTCGAAGCCGACGACGAGATCTTCTTCTTCGCCGCGCGCCGTGACATCCGCACGGTGATGGCGAGAATGCGGCGCAGCGATCGCAGCGTCCGCCACGTCATCATCGCCGGCGGCGGCCACATTGGCGAACGGCTGGCGCAGTCGCTCGAGCCCTCCCATCGGGTCAAGATCATCGAACGCGACCTGGAACGCTGCCAGACCCTCGCCGAGCGCCTCGACGACACCGTGGTGCTGCACGGCTCTGCGACCTCGCAGCGCCTGCTCACCGATGAGAACATCGACGAGTGCGACATCTATTGCGCGCTGACCAATGATGACGAAGTCAACGTCATGTCCTCGATGCTGGCCAAGCGCCTCGGCGCACGCAAGGTGCTCGCCCTGATCAACAACACCGCCTACGTCGATCTGGTCCAGGGTGGTGAGATCGATATCGCCATCTCGCCGGAACAAGCGACCATCAGCGGCCTGCTCTCCCATGTGCGCCAGGGCGATCTGGTCAGCGTCCATTCGCTGCGCCGGGGCGCGGCGGAAGCGATCGAGCTGGTGGTCCATGGCAAGGAGCGACACTCACGGGTGGTTGGCCATACCATCCGGGAACTCGCACTTCCAGAGGGCATCGCCATCGGTGTGGTGGTACGCGGCGAAGAGGTGCTGTTCGGCAAGGGGTCGCTGCGCATCCAGGACGGCGATCATCTCGTCTTGCTGGTGATCGACAGGCAAAAGCTGCGCGAAGTGGAGCGCCTGTTCCAGGTCGATGGACGGATTCGCTGACAGCGGACCCCCTCCGCATGACTGGCTTGGCACCCACCATCAATATGTTATAGTATATCTAAACAGCGCCGTATCCCGATAACCGACCCATTTCGATAGGGAGCACTACCATGCGTGCCAACATTCATCCCAGCTATCGCAAAGTGGTGTTCCACGACACCAACGCCGATGCCTATTTCCTGATCGGCTCGACCATCGACGCCCATGACACCATCGAGTGGCAGGACGGCAACACCTACCCGCTGGTCAAGCTCGATGTCTCCTCGGCCTCGCACCCCTTCTATACCGGCCAGCAGCGTGCGATCAGCAGCGAGGGACGCGCCGCCCAGTTCAAACGGCGCTTCGGCTCTCTCGGCTCACGCAGCTGAACGACCGCCGGTAGCCCGCACTGAGCGTGAGCGGGCAAAGCAAAGGTAGAGAGGTGAAATAAAAAAGGGGCGCTGCTCACAGCACCCCCTGCTCTTTTTGTGTACCAGATCAAAGCAGCGTTTCGAGCCGAGCGGCTTCCATCGACTCGATCTTGCCCTCGAGCGCTTCGATCAGCCGCTTGAAGTGACTCTGCTCCTCGCGGCGCGAGATCGCTTCCTGGTCACGCCACTGCTCGAGAATGTAGAAAGCGCTGGGGCGCTTGAAGTCACGGTTGAGCGCATAGAACTCGCAGCCGTCATCGATCCGCGATGGGGGCACCACCTCCCTCAGCGCCTCTTCGACCTCCTGCTCATACCCCGGCTTGGCGACGATCGTGGTGATCACTCCAATGCCCATGCTGGCTCCTCGCTTGAAAGCTGGCGTAACGCCGTCTTGCCCCACTCTAACCCGCCGCAGGAGCGGTTGAAACGCCCAGGCCGTCTCGGGGCGCTTCCAGCCGCTCGAGCTGGCGGCGCATCGCCGCCGATGGCCGCTCCAGACGCCGATAGGCCCTGCTCGCCGCATAACTCTCGTTGAAGACATCGAAGTAATCATCGAGCACCCCGGCCGCCTCAAGCTCCCCGGCCACGCGCAGCAGTTCGGCTGCGACCTCCGCGGTGCAAAGGTGCTGGGCGGAGGCCGGGGTGCGCAGCCGATAGCGAGTCAGCCGGTCGGTGCGCAATGCGACGATCGGAAGCCGGGCCAGATAGGGGCTCTGGCGGAACATCCTGCGGGCCTGACGCCAGGTGCCATCGAGGATCACGAACACCGGTATGCGCTCGTCATCCGGAGCGCGATACGCGACGACTCGATCGGCGTAGTCGGGCTGATCGTCGGGGAAGACCAGAAACGGCATGAAGCGCGGATCCGCGAGCCGTTCGAGCAGCAGCGGGTCCGGCTCGGTGCGGGACCAGCCGAAAACTTCGGTCGAGGCCAAGCAATCGGCGATCAGCCGCCCGGTGTTGGTCGGTTTGTGCCGCTCGAGAGCATGGGTGATCAGCCAGAAACGCGCCCTCGCCTCGACCTTCACCTTGTAGGGGCACAGGCAGTTGAGCTGCGGCAGACGACAGCCTTCGCAACGCACGACCGCACTGCCGCGCGCCTTGAACGGCCGGCGAGGATGGTCGCTCGTCTCACCGCGAGGAAGGTCTCGATTCATGAAGGTTCCGTGGAGGTCGTGCTGATGCCGGTGGTCGGGCGGCGCTTCCAGTAGCCAGCAAGCAGCGATCCGGAAATATTGTGCCAGACCGAAAACAGCGCACCAGGCAGCGCCGCCGCCGGCGTGAAGAACTGGGTCGCAAGCGAAACCGCCAGCGCCGAATTCTGCATCCCGACCTCGAAAGCCAAGGTGCGGCTCTTGCGCTCATCGAGCCCGAGCAGCCGGCCGCCCCAGTATCCTCCCGCAAGGCCTACGCCGTTGTGCAGAAGCACCGCCACCGCGACGATGGGCCCGAGCGTCGCCAGCTGGCCGACGTTGGCGGCCACCACCACCCCGATGATCACCAGGATCGCGGCCACCGCGACGCTTGCGAGCATCGGCTCGATCCGCTCGATATGCGCGCCGATGAATCGGTGCACCGCCACCCCGAGCAGGATCGGCAGCAGCACCAGTCGAGCGATGCTCCAGAGCATCGCCCATACCGGCACGCTGACGCTTTGCCCGACCAGCAGCCAGACCAGCAGCGGCGTGAGCACCACCGAGACCAGGGTCGAGACGATGGTCAGGCTGACCGCCAGCGCCACGTTGCCACCGGAGATCCAGGTCATCACGTTGGAGGCGGTGCCGCTGGATACCGCGCCGACCAGGATCATCCCGACCATCAGCTCCGGCGGCAGGCCGAGCAGCCAACCGATCGCGAACGCGGCCAGCGGCATCACCGTGTAGTGGAGCAACAGACCGAGCAGCACCGCTCGGGGATCACGGAACACACCGGCGAAGTCCTCGCGCGAGAGCGTCACTCCCATGACGAACATGATCAGCATCAAAAGCGGCTGAACCAGCCCGGCAAGCGAGAGCAGCGGAGCCGGCAGGCATACCGCGAACACGGCGACCAGGATCGCCCACACTGGGAACAGCCGGTTGAATGATTCGAACATGACGAAAGAAAACCTCGAGAATGCCAAGCGGCGGCACCGTAGAAGGCGCCGCCGCGAGAAGAAAAGCCCGCCGACTCAGCCGGCGAACGTATCGGGGAGCGTGAATCGCCGGGTCCGGCGCCAGTGATCGACCAGCAGCGGGACACCTTCGGCGGCGCGGCGCGACAGCGCCTTCACGCCCTGGGGGGCAAACTCGTGCGCTCTGGGATCGACCAGCAGGCGCGGTACGTGAAATGCCACCTCATCGATCAACCCCGCCACCGGCATGACGTTCAGCGAGGTGCCAACGACCAGCAGCAGGTCAGCATCGGCGGTGAGCTCACGGGCGGCATCGAGAAGCAGCACCGGCTCGCCGAACCAGACCACGTGCGGACGCAGCTGGCTGCCCTTGTCGCACAGGTCGCCGAGGCTGATCTCCTCGCCCTCGGCGAGCGGATAGATCAAGCGGGGATCGACGCTCGAGCGAGCATTCATCACGTTGCCGTGAAGATGCATCACATCCTTGGAGCCCGCGCGTTCGTGAAGGTCATCGATGTTCTGGGTCAGAATGGTGACGCGGAAACCAGCGCCTTCCAGCTCAGCCAGGGCACGATGAGCCGCATTGGGGCGAGCGCTACGGATCTGTCGGCGCCGCTCGGCGTAGAACTCGAGCACACGCTCGGGATCACGCCGCCAACCCTCTGGTGTCGCGACCGCCTCGACGGGATGATTGGCCCATAGGCCCTCCGCCGCGCGGAAAGTCTCGATACCACTCTCGGCACTGATGCCAGCGCCGCTCAGCACCACGAGATGCGGCATAGATCCCCCTAGCGTCGAACGACGCACTCGCCCAGCGCCGCCCATGCATCCAGCGCCTTCACTATTGATCCCGCCTGGCCGGACCTTTTCCGCCAGGACAGCGGGTGGCGATTCTATCAGATATAGATCAGGGGGCCATCCCAAGCGGCCCCAAGGCGTGTTGACACCCCTCGGTATCTGTACATCGCCGACGTTTGGCGCCAGAATATCGCGCCATCCTTTGGTCGTGAATCTCGTGACACCTCTTCGCGTGCTCCACTTGGACGACGATATCGTCGTCGTCGCCAAGCCTGCGGGCGTACTGGTCCACCGCAGCGCGCTGGACCGCCATGCGCCCCGCATCCTGCTCCAAGAGCTGCGCGATACCATTCAGCGGCGGGTCTACCCGGTCCATCGGCTCGATCGGCCCACCTCGGGCGCCATGGTCTTCGCTCTCAGCCCAGAAGCCGCGGCGAAGCTCTCCGAACAGTTCACCGAACACCGAGTGGATAAACGCTACCTCGCCGTGGTACGCGGCTATGCGCCGGTCGCCGCCAGGCTCGACTGGCCACTGCGCGAGGAGGATGGGCTTCGGCCCAAGGCGGAAAATCCCGCCATGCCCGCGTGCACCGAGATAGCCAGGCTCGCCGAGATCGAGCTGCCGGTCGCCATCGACCGCTACCCGAGCAGCCGCTACTCACTGATCGAAGCCAACCCGTCGAGCGGGCGACGCCACCAGATCCGCCGTCACCTGAGCCAAGCGGGCCACCCGCTGATCGGCGATGCCAAGCATGGCAAGGGCGTGCACAACCGCTATTTCAAGACGCACTACTTCGCCGAATTCCCGGGCAGCGCCCGGCTGCTGCTGGCGGCGACCCGACTTGGCTTCGCCCATCCGTTCAGCGGTGCGCGAATCGAGGTCGAAGCGGCACTCGAGAGCGACTTCGCCGCCCTGCTGGAGCGCTTCGGCTGGCAGGCGCATCTCTCCCGGGACCGTATCACCGTATACGAGCAGACCAATCCATAGGACCGATGATGAGTGATTCTTCCTTCGCCCCATCGCTTGAGCGCGACGCCGCCGAGCTGCGTTTCGGCGGCATCCGCCGGCTGATCGGCGCTCGCGCGCAGACGCGGCTGGCCCGTGCTCACGTCGCCGTGATCGGCGTCGGTGGCGTCGGCAGCTGGGCCGTCGAAGCGCTGGCGCGCAGCGGTATCGGCCGGCTGACCCTGATCGACCTGGACGACGTCTGCGTGTCCAACGTCAATCGCCAGCTGCCTGCCCTCGATGGCCAGATCGGTCGCCCCAAGGTCGAGGTACTCGCCGAGCGAATGCGGCTGATCAACCCGGATCTCGAGCTCGACCCGGTCAGCGCCTTCGTCACCCCACACAATCTCGAGCAGCGCCTCGATATCGGCATCGATCACGTGATCGATGCCATCGACTCTCTTGCCGCCAAGACCGCGTTGGTCGACTGGTGCAAGCGCCGAGGGCTCGGTCTCACCGTAACCGGTGGAGCCGGAGGGCTGCTCGACCCGACCCGGATCGAACGGCGCGACCTGTCGCGCACCGAGCAGGACCCGCTGCTCGCCAAGCTGCGCAGCAATCTGCGGCGCCATCACGGCTATCCGCGCGACCCCAAGCGCCGCTTCGGCATCACCTGCATCTGCTCCGACGAGCAGCGCCGCTATCCAGCACCGGACGGAGAGGTCTGCGCGCGCAAGCCGGGCGCTGGCGAATCCACCCGGCTCGACTGCGCCTCAGGCTATGGAGCAGCGAGCTTCGTCACCGGCGCCTTCGGCTTCGCCGCCGCCGCCCATGCGGTCGAGCGACTCTCGAGCAGGCTCGAAGACTGAACATCCATCATCACAGCAGGAACCCGCATGCCTCCCAACGATCCGATCCCCAGACCGGGCATCTATCGCCACTACAAGGGCGCGCTCTATCAAGTGATCGGCGTCGCGCGCCACAGCGAGACCGAGGAGCAGCTGGTGATCTACCGGGCACTCTACGGTGACTACGATCTCTGGAGCCGACCGCTCGGCATGTTCAATCAAACCATCGAACGCGATGGTGAGCCCAGGCCCCGCTTCGCTCTGGTCAAGGCTTTCGAGCAAGGCTAGACGCTAGACGCTAGACGCTGCAAAGGCTGTAGCCGCTACCAGGCATCGAATAGCCAGAGCGCAAAACGAAGCGGCCGCCCCAATGGGGCGGCCGCTGGCGCGACGGCGACGATGTCAGTGAGCGTCTTCGTTGATGTGCTGTTCGTTGACCGGTTTGAGCTGGTTCTGCAGATAGTTGGGCAGGCCGATCTTCTCGATCAGCGAGAGCTCGGTCTCGATATGATCGATATGCTCCTCCTCGTCGGCGAGGATCTCCTTGAGCAGATCGCGACTGACGTAGTCGCCCACCGATTCGCAATACTGGATCGCGGAGATCAGCGCCTTGTGCGCATCGTACTCGAGCTGAAGGTCGGCCTTGAGCATCTCGACGGTATCTTCGCCGATGTGCAGCTTGCCGAGATCCTGCAGGTTGGGCAGTCCGTCGAGGAACAGGATCCGCTGAGTGAGCCGGTCGGCGTGGCGCATCTCCTCGATCGACTCCCCGTACTCCCACTTCGCCAGCCCATCGATACCCCAGTTCTCGTACATCCGGGCATGGAGAAAGTACTGGTTGATCGCCACCAGTTCATTACCCAGGATGACGTTGAGGTGCTCGATTACCTTCGGGTCGCCTTTCATCTGCAGTTCCTCTGCCAAGTCTTAGTCGTCACGGTAGGGCGGTGCCAAACGCCCGTAGACCGGCAGTATCTGACAGCTTACCCCTGTTTTCCATACATTTTCGTTCATTTTTCCCGACGTTCGAGGACGACAATCAATCCTATTACCACTCAATAGAGCGTCCGATTGCGACCCGGTACCGATGCGCGAATAGTGACGAAAAACAGTACCGAGAAAGAGAAAAGCCCCAGCGGCGCAAGAAGCGCCGCTGGGGCTCTGAAACGATGGCCTTGAAACGAGGGCTTTGAAACGACGGCTGAATCAGAATCGAGTAACGGTCACACCGCGTAGGCGAGGTCGAAGCGCGGCTCCAGCTCGGCCAGCGCGTCCCGGACGATCTCCTTGCCGACCCTGGCACACTTGCAGCACTGGCTGGCGCACCCGGTGGCTTCACGTACTTCCTTCCAGCTCGAAGCACCCTCCTCGACCGCTTGCCTGAGCTGACGGTCGGTCACTCCCTTGCAAAGACAGACGTACATGAATTCCCCCGGCGGCGATTGGATAGGGCCGATCGCGAATGGAGCGGGCTCGGACCCAATTGCGTAATCTACCTAATTAACAGAAGAACTCAATGACAACTGAGACAAATTCACATTGGATGCAGAAAAGCATCCGCACTTCCATGCGCATCGATCAGCGGCGCTCACTCGGCGGCGAGCGCAAAAAGGACAATGCGAAGAAGAGTGCAAAGGAGGATTCAACGACGAGGGCGGAGCGGCCCGGTGGGCCGCTCCTTGATCAACCGGTGCGTCTGAGCAGGAAGGCGCCGAAGGCGAAGCAGGCGAAGATCGGTATCACCACCGCCCAGATCGGCGAGAAGCCGAAGAGGATCGACGAAGGTGCGAGCAGGTCCTGCAGGTACTTGAAGCTCAATCCTACGATCACGCCGTAGAAGATCCGCGTCCCCGCGGCGACCGAACGCAATGGGCCGAACACGAAAGAGGCGGCGACCAGCACAAGCCCCGCCAGCGCCAGCGGCTGCAGCACCTTCTGCCAGAAGTAGAGCCAACTGGTGTTGCTGTTGACGCCCTGGGCGTCCTGGTAGTGGGCGAAACGCCAGAGGCTACCGATCGACTGGGTGTCGGGGGCCATGATCACCAGGGTCAGGAACTGCGGATCGAAGCTGGTTTGCCAGTCGAGGACGTCGTAGCGCTCGGATACCGTGCCGCTGTCCTCGAAGCTGGTCTCGCGCACGCCCTCGAGCCGCCAGCGTCGCTCGTCGGCGTTCCATACGCCACGATCGGCGTAGCTGGCCGAGACCAGCCGGCCCTCGTCGTAGTGATAGCGAGTCACGCCGATCAGCACGTTGTCGGATCGGATCGCGCCGAAGTGATAAACGTCCTGGCCCTCGATCTGCCAACCACCGCTGACCGCGTTGATCGCGCCCTGTCCCTGGATACGCTCGGTGCGATAGGCTTTGGCAGCCTGCTCGGTCTGGGGCACCAGCCATTCGCCCACGGCCATGGTCACGATCACCACCAGCGCCAGCGGTTTCATCACCCCCCAGATCAGTCGACCGATCGAACGCCCCGCGGCGCGCATCGCGGTCAACTCGTTGCTCGAGGCCATCGCCCCGAGCCCCAGCAGCGCACCCAGCAGCACCGCCACCGGCGCATAGGCGTAGAAGCGCCACGGCATGCGTATCGCCAGATAGGCCAGGATCGACAGAGGTCCATAGTCGCCGCGGGTATCGCCGAGTTCGTTGATGAACGAAATGGTGAAATCCAGCGACAGCAAAGTGAACTGGGTGATCAGCATCGCCGCCAGCACATTGCGGGCGACGTAGCGGTCGAATCGATCGAACATCAGCGCCCCCTCCTCTGGCCAAAAGTGCGCCTCAGCAGCCAGAGGCCGAAGAGCAGGAAGGCGAGGTGGATCGGCCAGACACCGATGTAGGTCGCGAGCACCCCGTCCCTCATCGCCTCCTGGGCGGAGAGCAAGAGGCTCAGGTAGACCACGTGGAGCATGATCGCCGGCAGCAGCTTGGCGAAGCGCCCCTGGCGGGGGTCGACCCGCGACAGCGACATCGCCAGCAGGGTCAGCACCGGGATCATCAGCGCCAGGCTCAAGCGCCATTGCAGCTCGGCGCGAGCATCGCTGTCATCGCGCGTCAACAGCTGGGCGGTCGACTGCAGTTCGACATCGTCGAGGTCGCGTTCGCTGGCGACGCTTTCGATCCGGAACGCATAGGTGGCGAAGTCGAGCCGCTCGGCGGCGTTGCCGCCGGGCTCGACCGTATAGCGATGGCCGTTGGACAGCACCAGGTAGCGCTGGCCGGTCTGCTCGTCGTTGACCTGATAGCCGCTTTCGGCACGGGTCACCACGTGAGAGGAGTCATCGGTGGCGTCCTGCCCCTCGCTGATGAAGACGTTCTCCAACCGGCTGCGGTTCTCGCTCAGATGCTCGGCGTAGACCGTGCGGCCACTGCCGAAGTCCTGGAAACGTCCCGGGCTCAGCGCGCTGAAATCGGCCTGGGCACTCTGCTGCTGCAGCGTCAGCTCGTTGGTGGCGAGCCCCAGCGGGGTCAACCACAGGCTGCAAAGCCCGACCAGTATGCCGGTGAATACCCCCGGCCACAGCGAGATGCCGAGCAGCTTGAGCGGGCTGAAGCCACAGGCCTGCAGCACCGTCATTTCACTGTTCAGGTAGAGCTGCCCGTAGGCCAGCATGATGCCGAGGAAGAATGCCAGCGGCAGGATCAACTGCAGGAAGCCGGGCATATGGAACAGCATCAGGCTGCCGACCAGCCCCACCGGCAGGCTGCCCGCTGCCGCATCGGCGAAATAGCGAATGAAGCGGCTGCCCATGATGACCAGTAACAGCACCGCCGTGACGGCGGCCATGGTGATCAGGATCTCGCGAATCAAATAGCGGAATACGACCAAAACCAGGCTCCCGTATGTGCATGATGCGTCCCCGTTCCGAAAGGGATCCCGGGGCACTCGGCGATTGCGCGCGACGCGCCATCGCGTACACTGGCAAGCCGATGACATCGACCGGCGGCGCCTTTGCCGACGGTCCTACGACCGAGGCCGCCCATCCCAAGCTGGGGTCGTCCCCAAGCGCATAGCAGCGGCATTATCCAGAATCCCTCATCGCTTGTCTCGCGCCGCCCGCGAGACTACGAGCCGAAGCGCATCGCCATGGAGCCGTCATGCAATTCAATGCAAGCCTCACGCCCGCCGCCACCCTTTCGACCCAGTGCCTGCTGTTGCCAGTGTTCAAGCCCGGCACCGGCACCCCTCGCCAGACCGCTACCTTCCAGAAGATAGACGACGCGCTGGGCGGCCTGCTCGGGCGTTTGCTCGATCGCGGCGATTTCAGCGCCGACCCCGGCGCGACGCTGCTGCTTCCGGAGCTGGCCGGCATCGAAGCCGAACGACTGCTCCTGGTAGGCCTCGGCGACGCGGAAAAGTTCGCCGAGCCGGCGCTGCGCAGTGCCTTCGCAAGCGCACTCGAGGCGGCATGCAAGCTCAAGATCGAGCGTCTCGCTGCCGCCTTCGCCGATCCGCTGCTCGATGATCGCGAGCCCGAGTGGCAGGCACGGATCACCGCCGAAAGCGCGCTCAAGGCCAGCTACCGCTTCACCGCCGGCAAGAGCGAACCGCCCAAGCCGGTCACCCTGGCCGAACTGACCCTGGTGATCGACGCCACCCTCGATCAGACACGTGCCGAGCAGAGCCTCGCGCTCGGCGCCGCGGTCGGCGAAGGGATCAACTACGCCCGTGAGCTCGGCAACCTGCCGGGCAATGTCTGCACCCCGCGCTATCTCGCCGAGCGCGCCGTCGAGCTCGGCGCCAACGGCGCGCTGGATGTCACCATCCACGACGAACAAGCGATAGAAGAGATGGGCGCGGGTGCTCTGCTGGCGGTCGGCAAGGGCAGCGCCGAGCCGCCGCGGCTGATCGTGATGGAGTATCGCGGCGGTGCCGCGGACCAGCCGCCCCACGTACTGGTGGGCAAGGGCATCACCTTCGATACCGGCGGCATCTCGATCAAGCCGGCCGCCGACATGGACGAAATGAAATTCGACATGTGCGGCGCGGCGAGCGTGTTCGGCACGATGAAAACGCTGCTCGCGGTGAAGCCCAAGCTCAACGTGGTGGCAATCGTCGCTTCGGCGGAAAACATGCCGGACGGCCGCTCGGTCAAGCCGGGCGACATCGTCAAGACCCTCAAGGGATTGACCGTCGAAGTCCTCAACACCGACGCCGAGGGCCGCCTGGTGCTGTGCGATGCGCTGACCTACGCCGAGCGCTACCAGCCGGCCAGCGTGGTCGACATCGCCACCCTCACCGGTGCCTGCATCATCGCCCTGGGGGATCATGCCAGCGGGCTGTTCTCGAACGACGACGAGCTCGCCGAGGCCCTGCTCGAAGCCGCCGATGAATCCTGGGATCGCGCTTGGCAGCTGCCGATCTGGGACGACTACCAGAAGCAGCTCGAATCCAACTTCGCCGACCTTGGCAACATAGGCGGACGCAAGGCCGGCTCGATCACCGCTGCCTGCTACCTGTCGCGCTTCGCCGAAGCCTACCCCTGGGCCCACCTCGACGTCGCCGGCACTGCCTGGAACGGCAAGAAAGGCGCCAGCGGACGCCCGGTCGGACTGCTCACCCAGTATCTGTTCGACCGCGAGGCCGAAGCGCTGGAAGCCGACGAGCTCGGTCCGCTCGAGGAGGTATGAGATGAGCACCGCTATGATCGACGACCGCCCGGTGATGCTGATCACCGGTGGTTCGCGCGGTATCGGCGCGGCCACCGCGCGGCTCGCCGCGAGCCGTGGCTACGCCGTGGCGATCAACTACCGCGCCGAACGCGAAGCCGCCGAGCGCCTGGTTGCCGAGATCGAATCAAAAGGCGCAGTGGCTTGGGCGATCCAGGCCGATATCGGCGTCGAAGCCGAGATCGAGGCGATGTTCGCCGCGCTGGATGCGCGTTTCGGACGCCTCGATGTGCTGGTCAACAATGCAGGTATCGTCGACCAGGTCTGCCGGGTCGAGGCGATGAGCTTCGAGCGCGTCGAGCGGATGATGCGGATCAACGTCGCGGGTCCGTTCATTTGCGCCCGCGAGGCGATCAAGCGGATGGCGCTCCAGCACGGTGGCAAGGGCGGGGCTATCGTCAACGTCTCCTCGGCCGCGGCCCATCGCGGCGGCGCCAACGAATACGTCGACTATGCCGCCTCCAAGGGCGCGATAGACACCTTCAGCGAAGGACTCGCCAAGGAGCTCGCAAGCGATGGCATCCGCGTCAACGTGGTGCGCCCAGGCGTGATCCGCACCGAGATCCACGCCAGCGGCGGGCGCCCCGACAAACCCGAGCAGTCGGCCAAGGGCATCCCGCTCGGCCGCGCCGGCGAAGTCGAGGAGATCGCAGGCGGCATCCTTTGGCTTGCGTCCTCCGAAGCCTCGTTCACCACCGGCGCGGTGCTCGACATCGACGGCGGGGTCTGATCCTTCAAAACCCTCGCGCGCGGGCCAGCCCGCGCGTTTTCGAGCAAGTCGCGCCATGACCCGGATCGATTTCTACGTATTGCCCCAGACCACCCTCGAGGCGCGCCTCGACTTCGCCTGCCGCCTGGCCGAAACCATCCAGCGCAAAGGCTACCGCCTGCACGTCCACGTCGAAGACGAAGCGGCGGCGCGGCGGATCGACGACGCACTGTGGACCTTTCGCCCCGACAGCTACCTGCCCCACGCACTGATCCACGAGCGCGACGACGTACCGGTGACGATCGGCTGGGAAGGCCCTCCCGCGCCCGGCGTCGAGGCGCTGCTCAACCTGCATCCGGATATCCCCGAATGGTTCTCGCGCTTCGAGCGCATCGCCGAGATCATCAACCAGCACCAGGAAGTGCTTACCGCCAAGCGCGCCTGCTGGCAGACCTACAAGTCGCGCGGCTACCCGGTCAAGGCGCACCCGCTGAAGGGCTGACCGCTCACCGCGCTCAGAAGTGGATCTCGGTGCCGCCTGGCAGGCAGCTGCTGGCGAGCTGGAAGTCGTCGCGACGGCGCAGCGCCGTCGGCGCCACGCCGGTCAATGCCTTGACCTGGCGCGAGAAGTGGTAGGGATTCTGAAAGCCGCATTCAGCGGCGATCACCGCTACGCTTTCGTCGCCTCCGCGCAGCCGGGCGATGCCCCTGAGCACCCGCAATCGCCATAGATAGCGGATCGGCGTAATCCCGAAGGCGCGCCTGAAGGTAGTGATCAGATGCTGCTCGGACACCCCGACGTGCTCGGCCAGCTCGTGAAGCCCCGCCATCTCGATGCAATGCGCTTGCAAATAGCGCAGCGCCAGCCGCGCCACGGCGGGCACCGAGTCGCCGACCGGCGCGTCGCTGGCCTCGAACAGCTGGGCGGCGAGCGCAGCAGCGCCGAGGGCGTTGCGCAGCTGGTTGCAACGCGGCTGCGCCAAGTCTTGCAGCTCGAGCCCCATCTCCAGCAGCGCCAGCAGCCGTGGAGAAGCGCGCAGCGGGGTGGAAAATGGCGCACAAAGCGCCTCCAGGGTACGCCCATCGAGGCTCGGCTGGGTCTCGACCCAGGCCGCGCGCGTATGGAGCCCGAGGGCGTAGTCATAGGCAATCGAGTGCCGGTTGTGCAGCAGCACGCTCTCACCAGCCTCGAGGGTGACCACCCGGCGCCCGACGTATCTTTTCAACGACAGCGACAGCAGCCGGCCACGACAGTTTAACCGTAGATATTTTCATCCAGGCGAGCGCAACGCATCCGGCTCGACCTGCCCGCTCGATCCGCTTACAACCAAGCAAAAAAGGAGCGACGACATGCAAAGCCTTCCGCTGATCGCGGTGACTGAATTGGCCCACGCCGACCCCGCCCGGCGCCATGCGGCGGCGGCCAAGCTGGGCCGGGCAAGCCGCGAAGTCGGCTTCTTCCTGGTCGCCGAGCACAGCGTGCCCAGAGCAACGATCGATGCCGCTTTCGCCGACGCCCGGGCTTTCTTCGCTCAGCCACTGGCAGACAAGCAGCGGCTATCGATCAAGCGCTCGCCACATAACCGTGGCTATGTGGCGATGGCCGACGAGCGGCTCGATCCAAGAGCGGGTTTCGACCGGAAGGAGGCCTTCAATCTCGGCCTCGAACTCGACGCGAACGATCCTGACATCGTCGCCGGCATACCCTTTCGCGGGCTGAACTTCTGGCCCACGACGCTGCCCGGATGGCGCGAACGGATGCTCGGCTACTTCGACCACTGCCTCGAGCTGGGCCGCCTCATCCACCGGGGATTCGCCATCGACCTAGGCCTCGATGAGCAATTTTTCGCGCCCCACCTGACCGCGCCGATCGCCACCCTGCGCCTGCTGCACTATCCGGCCGCCATTCAAGCCGGGCGCCACGATGCGGGAGCCGGAGAACACACCGACTACGGCGATCTCACCCTGCTCGCCACCGACGGCGTACCCGGTCTCGAAGTGCGTAGTCGAGACGGTGAGTGGCTGGAGGTGCCTTCGATTCCCGGCACCTACGTATGCAACATCGGCGACTGCCTGATGCGTTGGAGCAACGATGTCTACCTCTCGACGCCCCACCGGGTGCGCGCACCGACTCAGGAACGCTACTCGATCGCCTTCTTCATGGAGCCGAACCCGGAGACGCTGATCGACCCACGCCAGATCGCCCCGGACCAGGCACCGCGCTATGCACCGATCCACTGCGCCGACTATCTCAAGCAGCGCCTCGATGCCACCTACCAGCACCGCGCGGGCTCCTGAGCCAGGCGTTCAGTCGCGAGCCTGGTCATACGCCATGTCGAAGAAGCGCTCTTCGATCCGCGCTGCCCGGATGAAGGGCGTGCTGAGGCATTCGAACTCGCGCCCGGCGCCAACTCGCTCGAGCTCGCCACGCAAAAAATCGACCCAGCGAACGAACTCGGCATCGGCATGGATCCTAATCCAGTCATGGTGCTCGGGGCGCGGCGGCAGCGGCGCGGTGGCACGACTCGCCCAGTCGAGGTAGAGCCATTCGGCGACCACCAGCACCACCAGGATCACCGCGTAGTCCTGGGATGCGCAGGCCTCGTCCATCAAGTCGATGAACTCACGGGTCGGCCCGGCCAGCTCGGGCGATCTCCACTCCCGCTCCTCGACTCCGAGCGCGGCGAAGGCGTCGAGGAAGTAGCGGTGCTCGTCACCGGCGACCACCGCCAGCTGGCGAGCATGCACAAGCCGCGCGTCTGCGTCGTCGGCGGCGCAGACCGCGGCGCCCATCAGCCTGACGAAGCTGTCGCAGAAGCAGTAGTCCTGAACCAGATAGCGGGCGAATACGGCATCGTCGATGCGCCCCTCGATCAGCTCGTCGACGAAACGGTGGTGAATGGCGGCGTCCCAATGCGGCTGGGCGGCGTCACGAAGTCGATGGCAAAGGTGCATGCGCTCTCCTGGCGGAAATCGGACGGGAATCGATGAAGGGTCCAAGGCGCCCTACTCTCGTCGACTTCCCGGCGCCCGGCAAGCAAACCTCGGCCTCGATCGTGCGAGCCAACCGAGCGTCCCGGGCGCTGGCGCACGAGCGGCGACTGCGGCAGACTAGCTCGCGCCGCGAATTCTCGTCGCGGTCACCAGTGCCTCCGCTCGTGGAGTTTCGACAAGGCGATCGATGAATAGCCCCGTTCTCTCTCGTATCCAGCTTGCAAGTCTGTTGATCGCTGCCGTTGCCCTGCTGCTGATCCTTCCACTCAAGCTCCTCGCCAGCCTGCTGGCCGGCCTGCTGGTGTTCGAACTGGTCAATGGCCTGACCCATCCGATAGAACACCTGATCTCCGGGCGCATCGCCCGCTGGATCGCCGTCGGCCTGCTCGCCGTGGTGATCGTCGGCGGCCTCAGCCTGGCCTTCACCGGCGCGTTCTCGTTCATCCTCCATGAGGTCAACAATCCCGGCCAGACGCTCGGCAAGATGATGGAAGTGATCGAGCGGGCCCGCCAGCAGCTTCCAAGCGTTCTGGTGCGCTACCTGCCGAGCTCGGCGGAGGACTTCCACGGTCTGCTGCAACGCTGGCTGAGCGGCCATCTCAACCAGCTGCAGAGCTGGGGGCGCGATGCCGTGCACCTGTTCGTCACCGTGCTGATCGGGATGGTGCTCGGCGCTGTGATCGCGCTGCTGCCGACGCCGGCGCCGAACGAGATGAAGCCCCTCGCCGCCGCCCTGCACACCAGGGTGATGCGCCTCACCGCGGCCTTCCACCAGATCGTCTTCGCCCAGATCAAGATCTCGCTGATCAACACCCTGCTCACCTCGATCTTCCTGCTCGTGGTGCTGCCCCTCGCTGGTGTCCATCTGCCGCTGGCCAAGACCCTGGTGGTGGTGACCTTCGTCTGCGGCCTGCTGCCCGTGGTCGGCAATCTGATCTCCAACACGGTGATCTTCATCGTCGGGCTGTCGCTGTCGATCTGGATCGCCCTCGGCGTGCTCGGCTACCTGGTGGTGATCCACAAGCTCGAGTACTTCCTCAATGCCCGTATCGTCGGCGGCCAGATCCGCGCTCGCGCCTGGGAGCTGCTGCTCGCCATGCTGGTCTTCGAGGCCATCTTCGGCTTCGCCGGCATGATCGCCGCCCCGGTCTACTACGCCTACATGAAAAACGAGCTGAAGGCCCTCGGCCTGGTCTAGGGCGCGTCGCTCCTCGCCCCCGGGGGCTTCGCCGCAGGCCCGCCCCCATCCGAGGCTTCGACGCAGGCCCGGCCAAGCGCGTATAATCGCCCCTATTTTCGCTCCCCGAGCGTCCTCCAAGATCATCATGAGCCGCCGCATGGAACCGATGGACAAGACCTACCGCCCCGATCTGCTCGAGACCCGCTGGTACCAGCGCTGGGAAAAAGACGGACGCTTCGCGCCCTCGGGCCACGGCCAGCCCTACTCGATCATGATCCCGCCGCCGAACGTCACCGGCAGCCTGCACATGGGCCACGCCTTCCAAGACACCCTGATGGACACCCTGGTGCGCTTCAAGCGGATGCAGGGGCACAACACGCTGTGGCAGGTCGGCACCGATCATGCGGGGATCGCCACCCAGATGCTGGTCGAGCGCAAACTCGCCCATGAGCAGGGCAAGTCGCGCCACGACCTCGGCCGTGAGGCGTTCATCGACAAGGTATGGGAGTGGAAGGCCGAGTCCGGCGGGCACATCACCCGCCAGCTGCGGCGGATGGGGGCGAGCGTCGACTGGTCGCGCGAACGCTTCACCATGGACGAAGGCTTCTACAAGGCCGTCCAGGAAGTGTTCGTGCGCCTGCATGACGAAGGGCTGATCTATCGCGGCAAGCGGCTGGTCAATTGGGACCCGGCGCTGCTCACCGCGATTTCCGATCTCGAGGTCGAGTCCTTCGATGAACACGGCTCGCTTTGGCACATCCGCTATCCGCTCGCCGATGGCGCGACCACCGCGGACGGCAAGGACCACATCATCGTCGCCACTACCCGCCCCGAGACCCTGCTCGGCGATACCTGCGTAGCGGTGCACCCCGAGGACGAACGCTACGTCCAGCTGGTCGGCAAGTTCGTCGAGCTGCCGCTGGTCGGCCGCCGGATCCCGATCGTCAAGGACGACTACGTCGAGCGCGACTTCGGTACCGGCTGCGTGAAGATCACCCCGGCGCACGACTTCAACGACTACGAAGTCGGCAAGCGTCATCAGAGCGCGCTGATCAACGTGCTGACGCCGGATGCCAGGATCCGCGCCGAAGCGGAGATCTATGACTTCTCCGGCAAGCCGTCGCAGGCTTTCGGTTCGGCGCTGCCCTCCGCCTACGCCGGGCTCTCGCGCGAAGAGGCACGGGCGCGCATCGTCGCGGACCTCGACGCCCAGGGGCTGCTCGAGAAGGTCGAGCCCCATGCGCTCAAGGTGCCGCGCGGCGACCGTTCGGGCACGGTGATCGAGCCGCTTTTGACCGATCAATGGTTCGTCGCCGTCGAAAGCCTGGCCAAGCCGGCGATCGAGGCGGTGGAGAACGGCTCGATCCGCTTCGTACCGAAGAACTACGAGAACATGTACTTCGCCTGGATGCGCGACCTGCAGGACTGGTGCATCTCGCGCCAGCTGTGGTGGGGCCACCGCATCCCGGCCTGGTTCGACGAGGCGGGCAACGTCTATGTGGCGCGCAGCGAAGCGCAGGCGCGCGAGAAGTACGGACTCGACGCCGATGTCGCGCTGCGCCAGGACGATGACGTACTCGACACCTGGTTCAGCTCTGCGCTTTGGACCTTCGCCACCCTCGGCTGGCCGGAAAAGACCCCGGAGCTTGCGACCTTCCATCCGACCAGCGCGCTGGTCACCGGTTTCGACATCATCTTCTTCTGGGTCGCCCGGATGATCATGATGACGCTCAAGTTCACCGGCCAAGTGCCGTTCGAGACCGTCTATGTCCATGGCCTGGTGCGCGATGGCCAGGGCCAGAAGATGTCGAAGTCGAAGGGCAACGTGCTCGACCCGATCGACCTGATCGACGGTATCGAGCTCGACTCGCTGGTCGACAAGCGCACCGGCAACATGATGCAGCCGCAGAAGGCGAACAAGATCGCCAAGGCAACCCGTAGCGAATTCCCCGATGGCATCGAGCCCCACGGCACCGATGCGCTGCGCTACACCTATCTGTCGCTGGCATCGACCGGGCGCGACATCAAGTTCGACATGGGCCGCCTCGACGGCTATCGCAACTTCTGCAACAAACTGTGGAACGCTGCGCGCTACGTACTCTCCAACGCCGAAGGCGAGGACTGCGGCCAGCAGGGTGAACCGGTCGAGCTCAGTCTCGCCGATCGCTACATCATCTCGCGGTTGCAGCAGGTCGAGACCCAGCTCACCCGAGCGCTCGACGAGTATCGCTTCGACCATGCCTCCCAAGCGCTCTACGAGTTCGTCTGGAACGAATATTGCGACTGGTACCTCGAACTCTCGAAGCCGGTGCTGTGGGACGACGAGGCGAGCCTCGAACTCAAGCGCGGCACCCGGCGCACCCTGGTACGGGTGCTCGAGACCATCCTGCGCCTGGCTCACCCGATGATGCCGTTCATCACCGAGGAGATCTGGCAGCGGGTCGCACCGCTCGCCGGCCGCGCGCTCGAAGCCGATGCCTCGATCATGACCCAGGCCTGGCCGGTGGCCGACGATGACAAGACCGACCAGCGCGCGGTCGACGACATCGAATGGCTCAAGCAAGTGATCAATGCGGTGCGCAACATCCGCGCCGAAATGAACATAGCGCCGGGCAAGGGGCTGCCGCTTTATCTCTGCGGCGGCGATGCCGAGGATCGCCGCCGCCTGGCGGAGAACGAGCGCTTCCTCGCAAAGCTCGCCAAGCTCGAAAGCGTGGTGTTCACCGAGCCCGCCGACGTGCCGGTGTCCGCGCTGGCGAGCGTCGGGGCACTCGAGGTACGGGTACCGATGGCCGGGCTGATCGACAAGGATGCCGAACTCAGCCGTCTCGACAAGCAGCTCGAGCAGCAGCGCAAGCTGGTCGACGGCATCCAGCGCAAGCTCGGCAACCAAGGCTTCGTCGCCAAGGCGCCGGCCGCGGTGGTCGAGAAGGAACGTGCGCGCCTTGACGAGGCGCAGCAGGCGATCGCCCTGCTCGGCGACCAACGCGCCAAGATCGAGTCTCTCTAGCCACCAGCCGCCATGCAGATCGACGCCCCATCGCGTGAGAGCGCGATGGGGCGCGTCGATTGCGGCTGACGAGCATAATCGAACAGTGTTTTCATTAAGGAAATATTCTACTAGACTAGACCTTCGGCTTACTCGACGCTTCGCGCGTCCAGCTGGCCGCCATGGCGACGCCGCGCTGCCATGGCGGCTTTTTTCGACCTCGAGACCCACCCGGATCCGCCATGTCGCTCAGACCCATCCTGCTGCTCAACCTCATCGGCCTGCTGCTGCTGCTAAGCTGGTGGCAGACCCTGGCCCCTTTCTGGCCGGCGCTCAACGCCTGGGTGTTCCACGCTTTCAACCAGACGCTGACCGCGGACAACCTCGGCTGGGTCAATCTGGTCGCAGCGCTCAACACGCGGACATTCGACGCCATCTCCTTTCTGGTGATGGTCGCGGTACTGCTGCTCGCGGTCAGCCGCGACCAGCGCGAGGGACGGCTCTGGCATTGGTTCGGAGTCGGCTTCGTGATGCTGTTCTCGGCCGGCGTGATCGCCCTGATCAATAACGAGCTACCCTACGGGCACCCGAGCCCGACGCTCTACTTCCAGTCGCTCGGTGAACCGGTCAACCTCACCACCCAACTGGTGAACTTCTCCACCAAGGACACCGCGGGCAACAGCTTCCCTGGCGACCACGGCATGATGCTGATGGTCTTCGCCGCCTTCATGATGCGCTTCGCCGACCGCCCCTGCGCCATCCTCGCCGCAGCGATGATCCCGCTGTTCAGCCTGCCGCGGATCATCGCGGGCGGACATTGGCTCGAGGACGTATTCATGGGGTCGCTTTCGATCTCTCTGCTACTGCTGCCGTGGCTACTGCTCACGCCCCTGGCCCCCGGGGCGGTAGCCGCCATAGAGCGCCTCGCCAGCCGGCTCGACCTACCGTTCTCGCGCTGAATGCTAAACGCCGGCGCCCCACGAGGGGCGCCGGCGTTTTTCCAGCATCGGCGGCCCGGGCAATCAGCCGTAGCGGCCGGTGATGTAATCCTCGGTGCGCTTGTTGCCCGGATGGGTGAAGATCTTCGAGGTGCGGTCGTACTCGATCAGCTCGCCCAGGTACATGAAGGCGGTCATGTCGGAGACTCGCGCGGCCTGCTGCATGTTGTGGGTGACGATGACGATGGTGTAGTCCTGCTTGAGCTCGTTGACCAGGTCCTCGATGTAGCCGGTCGAGATCGGGTCGAGCGCCGAGGTCGGTTCGTCGAGCAGGATCACCTCGGGTTTGATCGCAATGCTGCGGGCGATGCACAGGCGCTGCTGCTGGCCACCGGAGAGGGCCTGGCCGCTCTGGCGCAGCTTGTCCTTGACCTCGTCCCAAAGCGCCGCCTTGCGCAGCGCCCATTCGACCCGTTCGGCCATCTCACGGGCGGAAAGCCGCTCGTAGAGCTTGACCCCGAAGGCGATATTGTCGAACACCGACATCGGGAACGGGGTCGGACGCTGGAACACCATTCCGATCCGCGCCCGCAGCAGGTTGACGTCGACCTTGCCATCGTTGATGTCCTGGCCGTCGAGCAGCAGCTTGCCTTCGGTGCGCATCCCCGGATAAAGATCGTGGATACGGTTGAAGCAGCGCAGCAGGGTCGACTTGCCGCAGCCGGAAGGACCGATGAAAGCGGTCACCCGGTTGGCGGGCACCGTCATGCTGATGTCCTTCAGCGCGTGGAACTGGCCATAGTAGAAATTGAGCCCTTCGACCTCGAGCTTGGCCTGGGTCGCGACATCGACCGTCGTCTCACCACTCGGCGAGCGTAGCCGAGGCTTGGCGAGGGTCGGTCTCTCGCCAGCCGTCGCCTGCGCACCGGCCGGCAGGTTGGACTCGTCATTGAGGTTGGATGAGGACATGACTACCTCTTGTTCGACTCTCGCGACACGATGCGCGCGATGATGTTGAGAATCAGGATGGCGGCAGTGAGGATCAACGCACCGGCCCAGGCGAGCTCGACCTGTCGGGGGATGAACGAGTTGATCGTCATGTTCTGGTAGAGCGTCATCGGCAGGTTGGGCATTTCACTGCCGAGATTGAAGAAGTTCCACTGGTTCGAATTCAGCGAGGTGAAGATCAGCGGCGCGGTCTCGCCGCTGATCCGCGCGCAGCCCAGCAGTACGCCAGTGATGATCCCCGCGCGGGCGCCGCTGTAGCAGACCCGCACCACTACCCACCAGCGGTGGGCACCGAGGGCCGACGCGGCTTCCCGCAGGGTATTGGGCACCAGCTTCAGCATGTCCTCGGTGGAGCGGATCACCACGGGGATGATGATCACGGCGAGCGCGGCGATCCCGGCCCAGCCGGAAAAGCGCCCCATCGGCAGCACCACCACAGCGTAGATGAACAGCCCGATGATGATCGAGGGTGCCGACAGCAGCACGTCGTTGATGAAGCGGATGACCGTAGCGAGCCTGGATCGCCCGCCGTACTCGGCAAGCCAGGTACCCGCCGCGATCCCGACGATGGTGCCGACCACGGTACCGCCGACGGTCATGATCAGGCTGCCGATGATCGCATTGCCGAGCCCGCCGCCGGACATCCGGGTACGCTCGGTGAACACCTCGAGCGACAGCGCGGTGGTGCCCTGCCACACCAGGGTGAACAGGATCAGCAGCAGCCAGACGATACCGAACACCGCGGCGCTGACGCAGAGCGTCATGATCGAACGGTTGATCAGCCGGCGGCGGCGGTAGACGGAATTCTCGTTTCTCATCTTATCGTCCGATACGGGGTCAGGGTGAGGATCAGGATCAAGGTGCGCGGCGCTCGATGCGCATCAGCATGTAGCGCGCGATCGCAAGCACCACGAAGGTGATCAAAAACAGCACCAGTCCGAGCGCGAGCAGCGCCGAGCGCTGGATGCCATCGGCCTCGGGGAACTGGCTGGCGATCAGCGCGGCGATCGAGGTTCCCTGCCCGGTCAGCGTCGGATTGAGGAACAGGTTGTTGCCGATCACGAAGGCCACCGCCATGGTCTCGCCGAGCGCCCGGCCAAGACCGAGGATGACCCCGCCGACCAGCCCGCCGCGCACCGAGGGGAAGATCACGCTGCGCACCACCTCCCAAGTGGTGCAGCCGAGCCCATAGGCCGACTCGCGGGTCACCGAAGGCACGGTGGACATCACATCGCGGGTGATCGCGGTGATGAAGGGAATGATCATCACCGCGAGGATGATCCCGGCGGTGGCAAGGCCGGTGCCGGCGGGGAACAGCTCAGGCGCGAGCCACTGCAGGAATGGCCCGAGCACCATGATCCCCCACATCCCGTAGATGATCGAGGGAATGCCGGCGAGCAGCTCGATGGTGACGCCGAGCGGCCGGCGCAGCGCTGCCGGGCACTTCTCGGTGAGGAAGATCGCGATCCCGAACGAGACCGGTACCGCGATCGCCACCGCGATCAGCGAAGTCACCAAGGTGCCGTAGATCGCAGGCCAGGCGCCGAATACCTCCTGGTTGGCCGACCAGCGGGTCTGGGTGAAGAAGTCCACACCGTAGGTGGCGAGCGCAGGCCAGGCCGAAATCAACAAAGACAGCATGATCGCGCCCAACAGCGCCAGCACCAGTACCGCGAAACTACAGGTGCCACGCTCGAACCAGCGGTCGATCATGCCATTGCGGGCCAAAAGCCGCAGCTCGCGGCGATTGGCGCCGAGATGATGCGGCTGGTCGGAGCGGCTCTGCTCGCTACTCATGGCTGACTACCCATTGGATGCTTGTCTCCCCTGCGCCAACTAAGTGGCACTACGATAGCGCCGGGACGCGCAGCCTGCGCGTCCCGGCGGCACAGCCTGTTTACTCGGCCCCGGCCCAGACCGGCTGGCCGTCGGCCTGGATCTGTGACCATACGTTGGCCTTGACCAATTCGACCACGTTGTCGGGCATGCTGACGTAGTCCAGCGCATTGGCCGCCGCTTCACCATTGGCGTAGGCCCAATCGAAGAACTCGAGCGCACTGCGAGAAGCGGCCGCGTTGCTCGCCTGCTTGTGCATCAGGATGTACGAAACCCCGGTGATCGGCCAGCTCTGCTCGCCAGGCTGGTTGGTCAGCACCAGTGCGAAACCAGGCGAATTCGACCAGTCGGCGTTGGCGGCGGCGGCGGCGAAGCTCTCCGCGCTCGGTGCTACGTACTGGCCATCGCTGTTCTCGAGCTGCACGGCGTTGAGATCGTTTTGCTTGGCATAAGCGTATTCGACGTAGCCGATCGCCCCCCTGACGTTACCCACCTGGGCGGCGACCCCACCGTTGGCCTGGGCGCCGACCCCACTGGGCCATGCCACCGAGTTGCCCTCGCCGACGGTATTGGCGAACTCTTCACTGACCTGGCTCAAGTAGTGGGTGAAGAGGAAGTTGGTGCCCGAGCCATCGGAGCGATAGACCGGGGTGATCCGGGTGTCAGGCAGCTCAAGCTCCGGGTTGAGCGCAGCGATGCGCTCGTCGTTCCAGCGCTGGATCTCACCGAGATAGATCGCCGCGAGCGTCTCACCATCGAGCTTGAGCTCACCGGCGGGGATATCCGCATTGATCACCGGCACCACGCCCCCCATGATCATCGGAAACTGCACCAGCCCATCGCGCTCCTGCTGCTCGGCGGAGAGCGGTGCGTCGGAGGCGCCGAAGGTCACGGTACCCGCGGTGATCTGGCGAATCCCGCCACCGGAGCCGATCGCCTGGTAGTTGAGGCCGACACCGCTTTCATCCTGGTAGTCATCCGCCCACTGCGAGTAGACCGGGTAAGGGAAGGTCGCGCCAGCACCGGTGATCGTCGAGGACTGCGCCTGGGCCTGCACGGAAACGCCAAGGGCCAGCGTGGCGGCGAACAGCAAAGAGGTGCGCTTGAGCATTCGTGATCTCCAAGGGAGAGCTGACACTAGAAAGAACTGGCAAGTGTGGACGGAGCGGATGCCTCCGACGTGGTGCTACCCTATCAACGCCATATGTCAGTTTTGTGTCACCGACGTGGCGTTGGCATGACGAGGACGCCGAGATATTCCACACGAGAATAACAAAACCAAAACTCTGTATTTAGTGGTTATTAAAGAAGCCCCTAACCTGCTCCCACTGCGCGGCCTTCGAAGCGCCGCATCGCTTTGTCCTCAGGGAGCCCCAAATGTCGTTTCGTCCATCGCTGATCATTCCTCTCGCCCTGGCCGCCGCACTCATCCTGCCCGAAGGCGCGCGGGCCGAGAACATCACCCTGCTCAACGTCTCTTATGATCCCACCCGGGAACTCTACCAGGACTACAACGCCGCCTTCCGCGAGTGGTACCGAGGCCAAAGCGGCGACGACGTCACCGTGCAAACGAGCCACGGCGGCTCCGGCAGCCAGGCGCGCAGTGTGATCGAAGGCGCCCCCGCTGACGTAGTCACCCTCGCGCTGGCCTACGACATCGATGCGATCGCACAGCGCGACGGCGGTGTGGCCGAGGACTGGCAGCAGGCGCTGCCCGACAATTCTACTCCCTACACCTCGACCATCGTGTTCCTGGTACGCAAGGGAAACCCGAAGGGCATCCATGACTGGGACGACCTGATTCGAGACGACGTCTCGGTGATCACCCCCAATCCCAAGACCTCGGGCGGTGCCCGCTGGAACTACCTCGCCGCCTGGGCCTGGGCGCTCAAGCAGCAGCTCGGCGACCTGTCCAAGCTCGACGACCCGGCCTTCGAACAAGAAGTCGCCGCCGCTCAGGACTATGCCCGCGACTACGTCTCCAAGCTCTACGCCAACGTGGCGATACTCGACAGCGGCGCGCGCGGTTCGACCAACACTTTCATCCAGCGCGGTCAGGGTGACGTACTGCTGGCGTGGGAGAACGAAGCCTTTCTCGCCACCGAGGAACTCGGTGAAGGGGAGTACGAACTCGTTGCTCCAAGCCTGAGCATCCTCACCGAGCCGCCGGTGGCGTTGGTCGAACGCAACGTCTCGCGCAAGGGCGAAGCCGCCGAACGCGCCGCCCGCGCCTATCTCGAGCACCTTTACTCCACCGAGGGACAGCGCATCGCTGCCGCCCACTACTACCGTCCGCGCAACCCGGAAGGCGTACCGGCCGAGGACTTGGCCCGCTTTCCCGAGCTCGACCTGGTGACCATCGACGACGTCTTCGGCGGATGGAACCAAGCCCAGAGCCAGCACTTCGGCGACAACGGGGTGTTCGACCAGATCTTCCGTCGTTGAACCTCGACACCGTTTTTTAGGAGCAGCACATGCACGTCGTCGTGATCCACGGCAGCCCATCAGCCCCGTCGCGCTCCTCTGCGCTCGCCGAGCATCTGGCCGAGCGCCTCGAGGCGCTCGGGATCGACTGCGATCATGTCCGCCTGGAACAGTTCAGCGCCGCTGCGCTGCTCGGGGTCGACACTTCCGACCCCGCGATTCGCGACTATCTGGCCAAGGTCGACCGCGCCCGGGGGGTGATCATCGCCACGCCGGTCTACACCGGCTCGATCACCGCGCTGACCAAATCGCTGCTCGAGGTGATTCCCGAACGCCACCTGCGCGGACGCCCCGCACTGGTGCTCGCAAGCGGCGGCTCCGCGGCCAGCGTACAGGCCGCGGAGCATGCGCTCGCGCCAATCCTGCGCAATCTCAAGGCGACCCTGCTCGGCGCCAGCGTCTACACCGCGAGTGCCGAGCTACCTTCGCGCAAGGACGACCGCGGCAGGACTATCGGCTATCGCTTCGAACCGCCGCTCGCAGCCCGCCTCGAGGAAGCGCTGGAACACTTCCTGGTCCAGCTCGCGGGTCCCCACAGCAGCGTCCTCCACGCCGCCTGGACTTCGCGGCTGGCGTTATGAAGCAGGATTCGTTCGTAGAGGAGAAAGATCGATGGCTTCGCCACGTTCCCAAACAAACCGCTCGCTGAGCGCCGCTTTCGACCTGCTCATTCCCTGGCTGCTGCCGCTGCTACTGCTCGCTGCCTGGGAGCTCGCCGCCGATCGCGGCTGGCTTTCGGCGCGAGTGCTGCCGGCGCCCTCGGCGGTGATCGAGGCCGGCTGGCGGCTCACCCTCGACGGCTCGCTGCCCCATCACCTGTGGGCCAGCGCCCAAAGAGCGCTGATCGGCTTCGCGATCGGCGGCGGGCTGGGGCTCGCGCTGGGCTTTCTCACCGGGCTCTCGCGTACCGCCTCGCAGCTGCTCGACACCAGCCTGCAGATGATCAGGAACGTCCCTCACCTGGCGCTGATCCCGCTGGTGATCCTGTGGTTCGGGATCGGCGAGACGGCGAAGATATTCCTCGTCGCCCTCGGCACCCTGTTCCCGGTCTACCTCAACACCTACCACGGGATCAGGAACGTCGACCCACAGCTGATCGAGATGGCCAGAAGCTATGGCCTGCGCGGACCGAGCCTGTTCTGGCAGGTGATACTGCCCGGCGCCTTGCCGTCGATTCTGGTCGGGGCCCGCTTCGCCCTGGGACTGATGTGGCTGACCCTGATCGTCGCCGAGACGATCAGCGCCACCGATGGGCTCGGCTATCTCGCCATGGACGCTCGTGAGTTCCTCCAGACCGACGTGGTACTGCTGTCGATCCTGCTCTATGCACTGCTCGGCAAGCTCGCCGACTTGCTCGCCAAGAGCCTGGAGCATTGGTGGCTACGCTGGCACCCGGCTTTTCAGCCCAAGCGCACCCGCTGACGTCCGTCCACCGATTCGACTGATGCCCGCACGGGCGAGGAGATAACGATGAGCCCTTCCGTTTCCTATCTGCGCCGGCCCGAACCGGCGACCGCCGAGGCGCTCGCACCGGTCGCGCTGAGGCTGCAAGGCGTCGAGCGCAGCTTCGGCGACACCCCGGTGCTTTCGAATCTCGATCTGGAGATCAAGGAAGGTGAGGTGGTGGCGATCATCGGGCGCAGCGGCTGCGGCAAGTCGACCCTGCTGCGGCTGCTCGCCGGACTCGACCAGGCCGATGGCGGCACGCTCTCCTGGCGCGGTGCCCCGCTCTCCCAGCGGATCCGGGAGATCCGGCTGATGTTCCAGGAGCCCAGGCTGCTGCCGTGGAAGCGGGTACTCGACAACGCAGCACTCGGCGTCGATCGCCAGCTCGCCAGGGCAGCGCTGGCCGAGGTCGGCCTCGGCGAGCGTGAAAAGGACTGGCCCTCCCAGCTATCCGGCGGCCAGCGCTCGCGCGTCTCGCTGGCCCGCGCACTGGCCCACAGCCCGCAGCTGCTCTTGCTCGACGAACCGCTGGGCGCCCTGGATGCCCTGACCCGTTCGAGCATGCACCGGCTGATCGAGCGGCTGTGGCGCCAGCATGGCTTCACCCTGGTGCTGGTCACCCACGACGTCTCGGAAGCGGTGACCCTGGCCGACCGGGTGATCCTGCTCGACCACGGCCGGATCGATCTTGACCTCAAAATCGAGCTGCCTCGGCCGCGCTCGCCCACCGACCCGCGTCTGGTCGCTTACGAGGCGGCGCTGCTCGAGCGGCTGACCGGTGAAGAGCGCGACAGCGCCGACGCCGGCACCGACGCCTCGATCACCAGCATCGAGCCCGCCTCGATCGCGATCTGAACCCGATTTTCCCACCATTCAAGGAGTCGTCATATGTCATCCGAACCCGCACTCAACCCGCGCAATCAGTTCCGCGGCCGGATCAAGCACATCCATGAAGGCGACGTGCTCAGCGAGATCGATGTCGAAACCCCTCACGGTATCGTCACCTCGGTGATCACCACCCGTTCGGTACGCGAGCTCGAGCTCGCCGTCGGCAGCCCGGTGCTGGCCTTCGTCAAGGCCACCGAGGTGGCCTTGGCAAGGCTCTGACCTCATCCTTCAGGCGCTTTCAGCCGGCCTGAGGCGAACCCGAGCAGCGAGGTTCAGCTCACGCCGAGATCGTGCAGCGCGACCCGCACCAGCTGGAGCAAAATGGCCGAATAGTAGTTTTCGTCCTGCCCTGCGACCTGCGGCACCCCATCGGGGTCACCAATCAGCAACGCCTTGATCGCCCTCCCTCCCTCGGAAAGGGGGTAGGGAGCGCGCTCTCCGCTGGTCACATCGACCCAAGCGGGCGGCAACGCCTGACGACTCCAGAACACCGCGATGTTCTCCAGGGTGCCGATGCCGCGCTGGTTGCCCCAGCTGAAATAGAGCGGCACGCGGATGTTCTCGAAGCCAAAGCGAGGCGGCCAGCCTTCGGCCGGGCTCAACCCACCGCGAGGATCGAGACGCAGCCAGTCGGCGGGAAGCTTCTGGGCGCCGAACTGCGCGCGCGCGAGCAGTTTCCCACCGCTCTCCACCAGCGCAAGCCAGGGGCCTTGGGGTTCGAGCTCGGCGAAACGCTTGAAGGCGGGAATCACCCAATAGGAGAGATTGATCACCAGGCCATCGGGGTGCTCGAATCCATCCATCGCCGGCAGCAGGACCTTGCTGCCGGCAAAGTCGCGGACCAGGTTCGTGCCGATCGCGGTGCGGACTTCGGCGCTGCGCACCGCATAGGCCTTTCCCCCCCAGCGCTGGGCCGCGCGGTCGAGCGCCCAGGCGATCATCAAATCGCCGTCGCTCGCATTGTTAGGATCGCTCACCGATGGTGTCGTCGTCGGGTCGAAGCGCCATGAGTAAAGCGCTACGTCGCGCCGTGCCAGATGATCCTCGGTCCAGCGCCAGAGCTGGTCGAAGGTTTGGCGATCACCGTGGTGCACGGCGAGCAGCATGCTCCACCCCTGCCCCTCGGTATGGCTGATCGACCGGTTGGCGGTATCGATCACCCGGCCATCGACCACGAAGCGTGCGAGAAAATCGCGCCAGCCAGGGTCGTCCATATCGGCCTGGGCGCTGCCGGCCACGAACAGCAGGCCCAGCAGCAGCGAGAACGGCCTTAGCAACCGTTGCAGGCAACTAGCCATAACTGAACGCTCGCCCACCGGCCTCTACTTCAGCCAGTGCGGTCACCCTAGCGCTGCCGCCTTGTCCGTTGATCCAAGTTTCGAAAAGCCCCGACAACAGCGCCGTCGACAGTCTCTCCCAGCTGGGTGCCGGTGATCGCGGCGACGGCAGTTCATAATGCTGGATCAGGATCGCGTCACTCTTCGCGCTCAGCCGGCAGAACCCCCAGTCGAGCTCGGCCAGCAGGCGATTGAGCGCCGCCTCGAGCTCGCCCAGGGTGCCCTGGCTCGGCAACGGCTGGCGATCCGCCAGGCAGCTGCCGACATGGCGGAAGAACGCCTCGGCGTCCTCCTCGCCGACCGAGGCGCAGAGCTCGTCACCGAGCAGCGCGACGAGCTCGAGCCAGCCGCCCTGCCGACGCCGATCGGCATGGTAGCGGCTGATCGTCTCGGCCAACGCTGCTTCACTTTGCGCCATCCCCGCCTCCCAGCCGGTAGTTGAGATAAAGCATGCCCCTGCTTTCGCTGTAATCGCCAAAGGTGTCGTAACCCAGCTTGCCGCCCAGCGTCAGCTGTTCGGAGAGCCGATAGTCGACCCCCATACCGAGGTTGACGCCGAAGCCCGAGGTCGACTCGCCATCGTAGCGCGATGAAGACACCAGCCCCGCGGTCTCCATCGCTTCGAGCGCGCGCTGGCTGCGCGCGTCGGTGGGGAAGTAATCCGCTCCCTCCTGGTCGAAGCTCTGCAACCCAGGCGCCGCTTCGAGGATATAGCTGAACTTGCCGCGCGTCTCGGTGAAGCTCACCGGAAAGGCCAGGTTGATGTAGTCCTGGGGGCTGAAGTAACCGCCATGGCCGTAGGTGAAATGGTTGCTGTTGCGGTCGAAATCCTGATAGCCCAGGTTGACCCCGACCTGCAGCTTGCGATGCTCCTCGTTGATCGGCCGCACGTAGGCGCCGAGAGACAGGTTGCGCGAGCTGTTGCTCTGGACGTTCTCGCCGCTGTAGTGGTAACCGCCGCCGCCGGCATAGAACCCCAGCTCGCCGTCATCGTAGCTGACCATCGCCTGGCCGCCGGTTCTGGTCACCCCACCCCAGGTCTCGCCGGTTACCGGGTCCTTGACGCCGGCGTAGGAGAGCACGCTGTCGGATACCGCGCGACGCTCGGCGGTGAGGGTCAGCCGGGTGTCGGTGGCGATCTGCGGCTGCCAGCGGATCCCACCGACCAGATTGCTCTGCTCGAAGCCGAGCGGCGTGCTGCCGGCATCGAAGCGCCAGTCACCGATCTTGTAGGCAAGTTCGAGACCGACGCCGCTGTCGTGCAGCGAAGCGGGGCTGCGCGCACCGCGCGCGGCAGCGGCGAAGCGGCTGGAAAGGCTGCTCTGCAACGCTTCGATGCTGCTCGCCAGGGCTTCACGGTTGGCGGCGAACTCCTCCGGCGTCCAGCTCGAGATATCGAATGCCGACGGATCCAGATCGACCCCGGCGAAGTCGGACAAAAGCGTCAGCTGCTCATCGCTCAACGAAGCGAAGCGTATCCCCGCCTCCCACAGCACGTTGCGGCCCATGGCGTCTTCGTAGTTGCTCAGTGCCGCTTCATAGCTGTTGCGCAGGCTGGCGATCTGGGTGGTCGAGGGATACTCCTCGGCCTCGGCGGCTTCGAGCAGCGCAAGGGCGTTGGTCACTGCGGTGGCCGACGACTGGATCTCGCCGAGCAGCTCATCGACGCCGCCAAGCGCAGTGTTGAGATTGTCGATACCGTCAACCAGGGCATTGCTGCCGAACCGGCTGGCCGAAGAGGAAGAAGCGGAGCCCGCACTGATGTAGACCGGCGACAGGGCGAGTTCCAGCCGCCCTCGAGCGAGGGGCACGCCGAAGCGGGTGGTCTGGCCGATCCCGGTGAGCTCGCTGAGCCCCTGCTCGCCGCTGCGCAGGCGAAAATCCGTCGACGCTTCGATCTCGATCCCGCGCGCTCTTCGCCATTCAGCGAGCAGGCGATCGACCTCGCTCAACTGCCGCGCCTCAGCCGAGACGAAGGCCGTCGGGGCGGAGTTGCGCGCCGACTCGGAGCGGAACGGATTGGCATTGAGCCCGAGCACCCCACCGAGCGGGTCGGCAGCCACCAGCGGCCGGCGCGTGGCGAGGTTGCGTTCGCGGACCTGTTCGAGCAGTCGGATCGCCTCGTCGTCGCGCCCCTGGGCCTGGGCGGTGCGGGCGGCGAGAATCACGAGCTCCGGCGACTCCAGCGGAGCGCGTTCGAGCAACAGTGCCTCGGCCCGCTCCGGTTCGCCGAGCGCGAGCGCTGCGTTGACCGCGCCGGCGAGCGCGCGCTGGTCGCTGGGCGTGCGACCGAGCACGTAGCGATAGACCAGCTCGGCATCGCGCGCCTTGTCGCCACCAAGATAGAGATCGCCCAGCGCCAGCTGGAGATCACGGTCCTGCGGGGCGACGCTCAGGCGCGCGGCGAGCTGATCGTATGCTCCGGCGAGATCGCCGTCGGCGCGCAGCCGCTCGGCCACGGCGAGTGCCAGCGCATTGCGCTGCGTCTCGATCGAGTCTCGGTCGGCGGCGCTCAGCCCCGGCAGTTGGGCGAAGCTGCGCAGCAGCTCCTCGGCCTCCAGCCCCTGCCCCGAGCGCCCGAGCACCACGATGTGGTTGTAGTAGCGGTCCACCGGCACCTGGAGCCCGCGGCCGAGGTTGCCACGCACCAGATCGAGCGCCAGCCCATCATCGCCGAGATCGCTGAATGCCAGCGCCACACTGCCCAGTTCGGCCGGGTCGGCGGGCGGCTCGCGATAGAGCGCCATCAGTGCCTGTCGAGCCCGCCCCGGATCGCTCTGGTCGCGGATCGCCGCGAGCTTGCCCTCGATCGCGATCCGCTCGGCGAGCTGCAGCGCAGCCGGGTCTCGACGTTCGACCGGGATGCGACCAATCAGCCGCTCGGCATCGTCCCAACGCGACTGCTCGCTGGCGAAAAGCGCCGCGGCATAGAGCCGCTCATCGCTGGTCTGGCTGCCGATCAGCGGCATCATGGTGAAGCT
The DNA here is from genome assembly GCF_001648175.1 of Halotalea alkalilenta. Taxonomy (NCBI): domain Bacteria; kingdom Pseudomonadati; phylum Pseudomonadota; class Gammaproteobacteria; order Oceanospirillales; family Halomonadaceae; genus Halotalea; species Halotalea alkalilenta. Next base: position 3,967,378 of record NZ_CP015243.1, read on the forward strand.
TGCCTGGTAGGGATGGCCCTGGCGATCGTAGATCCGGGCCAGGTCGAGCCGGGTCCAGGGGTCGTCGGGGAGCAGCGCCAGCGCCTGCTCGAGCGCCGTCTGGGCGCCACCGAGATCATTACGCTCGGCCGCTTGTCGCGCCAGCTCGCGCAGCTCGTCGACCTGGGCTCGGTTCGGATCGCCGAGCCGCTGGCGCTGCTGCTCGGGCAGCTGCGCAGCAAGCTGCTGCGCCTCCTGCCAGCGCGACTGGCCGCGCAGAGCGTTGACCAACCCCACCCGGGCGTCGGCATCGTTGGGCGATTGGGCGAGCATTGCGCGGTAGCGCTGCTCGGCGAGCGAGAACTCCTGCTGATCGAGCAGCAGCTGAGCCTCGAACGAGCGTGCGGCGCGGCCCCCATCGCCACCTTCGCGGGTGAGCGGCGCCACTCGGGCCAGTGCCGCGGTAGCGTCTCCGCCTTCGGCCAGGCGACGCGCCTCGGCGAGATCGGCATAAAGGCTCGCCGAGCGGAAAGCCGCCCGCCAGCGTTCGGCGCTTGACGGATCGAGCTGCATCGCCCTACCGAGGGAGTCGCGGGCGCGGGCGAACTGGCCCGCGCGCAGCTGGCTGATACCAAGCCCGCCGAGCGCGTCGACGTCGTTCGGCCGCGCCTCGATCACCCGCTGGAAAGCCGCTGCGGCCGCGTTGCTACTGCCCGCCTCCAGGGCGGCGAAGCCGCGCTGGCGCTCCTGCGCCAGCGGGTCGGCGAGCGTCTCCTCGGCCACCGAGCGCAGGAAATGATCACGCACATCGGTATCCATCAGGTTGTGGGTCAGATACGCATCGAACAGCGGCTTGTCGTCGATATCGGCATCCAGCCACAGCAAGGCTTGGCGAATCGCCCGTGCGCGCTCGCGGTCGTTGCCGCTCAGCCGCATCAGGTTCGCGATCCCTTCCCGTCGGGTCTCCTCGCGGTAGGTCAGCACCTGCCCGAGCGCGAACTCGGCGTTCTCATCCGCCGGATGGCGCCGACGGTAGTCTTCCAGCCCCGTACGCGCCTCCTCCCAGCCCTGCGCCGAGCCAGCCAGGGTCTGGTAGTACTCGAGCGCGAACCTCTCCGGCGGTGCACCGCCACCGAATAGCGACCGATAGCGCTCCAGCGCCACCTCGGTATTACCTTCACGGGCCGCTGCGCGCGCCTGCTCGAGCCGATCGGCGGATACATCGGCGCCACGGCGTTCCTGGTCGAGCTGAGCGAGCAGCCTGCCGTCATCGACCTCCTCGAGCCGGGCGCGCCAGCGCTGGTAGCCCTCGGTATCGCCGGATTCAAGTGCCAGCTGAGCTAGCAAAAACAGCGCCTCGGCGTTGTCGGGGTCGACCCTGAGCACCCGATTGAGCGCATCCAGGGCCAGATCCTCGCGATTGCGCTGGCGCCAGTAGTCCGATTGCCGGAACAGCGCATCGAGCGTGGCCGATCCACTCGTGGCAGGCACGACGGCGGCCGCGTCCTGCGCCGATGCGCTCTCGACCATCGAGAAGAAGGTGGGCAACAGCAGTAGCCAGCGAAGTTTCATTTCCCCTTTTCGCCCCCCAGACGACGGGCAGCGCGCGCTTTCAGGCCCGAATGGATCAGTGGTGTACAAGCGAGCAGCGCGATACCGATCGCGACGATCAGCAGCAGCGGACGTTCGCCGAAGTACCAGCGCACCAGCATGTACCAGGGCAAACTCCCCTGGGTGTAACGGTCGGCGACATGGAAAGCCTCGACGTTGAGGTTGGCATCGATCAATGCCAGATCGTCGGTGATCGCACTGGCGACGCTCTGCTGGCGTAGACCATCGACCAGCGCATTGAGCGAGACACCGGGCTGGACGCCGAACAGCACTACCGAACGCCCCGGCGTGAAGGGAGAGGAAAAGGCCGCGAGCAGTCGCTGATGCTCGGCGCCGTCGAGCGCGCGCTTGGCAGCGCTCGGGCGCCGATCGAAATCTCCATCGAACAGCCAGGCGATATGCTTCCACCAGGCGACCGGTTGCATCGAGAAGCGATCGTCGCGCAGCTCGAGCGGTCCGGCGGAGAGCAGTGCCGGCAACCACTGCGCCTGGCTGTCGGCCAGCACCATCAAATCGCGGTCGGCGAAGCGCGAAAGCCCCGGCTCGCCGCGTCCGATCTCGACTTTGCTGGCCAGGTTGCCGGTGGCATCGCCAATCCGGCCCATCAGGGTGAGCAGAGCGGCGAGCTGGTCGTCGTCGGGAGACGGATCGAGGATCACCGCACTGTGCTCGAGCCCAGGCTGGCGAGTGAATGGCAGACCAGCGCCGACGAAGAACGCCAGGTTAGGGAGTTCGGTGAACGTATAGGTCTGGCTCATGTCGATGTTCGACGAAGGCAGCACCCGGCTGATCACCTGGGTCGGCACCCCGCTTTCGCAGGGATCGAGAGAGCTACGAGGATGCAGGTTGAAATAGAGCGTCAAACGGTTGATGCCGTAGATCAGCGCGGGGGGCAGCTCGATCACACCTCGCTCCTGACGCAGAGACTCTCCGAGCAGTTCGCGCACCTTCGACATCAGCCCACGCTGGCGCATCGGCAGCGAGCCCAGGTATTGACCATTGAGGGTGACATCGAGGGTGGAGCGCTGCTCATCGATCCAATCACCCTCGGGAAAGCGATAGTCGAGATTGAGCGGAATTCGGTCCCCCGGCCACAGGAAGATATCGGGGGTAGCGCGGAAGCTTAAGTTGATCACCCGCGGAAAGACGCCCTCCACCCGCAGCGCCTCTCCCCCTTCGAGCCGACTCAGCGACACCGGCGCCTGGGTATCGACCCAGTGAGGAGTACCATCGCCCTGCACGACCGGGGCATCCGCGGAAATCAGCTGCCGCTCGCCACGCAAGGGGCGCTGCTCGTCGAACAGCCGCATCAAGGCGATGCGCTGCTCCTCTGCGGTGCGCCCGAGCACCAGCAGCAGCTTGTAGGTGGGGTTGCGAGGGTTGTCGATCATCCGCAGCTCAGGCCCCTGTACAGAGGCCAGCTGCATTCCCGCCACTCGGCCGTCGGGCTCAGGCAGGACGATCGCATCCCCGTCGGGGAAACTGTCTCGGAACACCGCGAAGCGCACACCGCGAAACCCGCTCAGACCGCCGTAGTAGGAGCCGAGCAGCGCGGCATTACGCAGCGTGTCATCGCTGGGCGCGGTGCCGAACATCACCGGCAGCAGCACCCTGGTGCGGATCGCCGGATCGAAGAACGGCAGCGGCAGCACCGACAGGTCGGAGGCCAGCGGCAGCCGGCGCGTGCGCGTCTCGATCACGCTGCTCGCCCCTACCTGGACCCAGAGGCTGTCGTCCAACGTTCCTTGGCAACTCTCGCCATGCTCCGACAGCACGCGGAAGGTCAGCACGTTGTCCGAGGCCAGAAGCGTCGGATCCATCGGCAGCTCAGCGGTGAAGAAAAGCTCGTCGGTACGGGCGAATGGCAGCCGGCCGATGGATACCCCGTTGAGCATCACCTCGAGCCCACCTTCGGTGGAGTAGAGCGTACGCGAGTGGCGCACCGAGAGGCGCAGCTGGGCCGTGGTCACCAAGCGGTCGGCCCGAATCGGGAAATCGAGCCCGGCGATCGCCTGATTGCCATACAGCGTCAAGCCGCCGTCGGAGAGTTCGTCGAAGCGCAACGCCTCGACCTGCTGCGCGTCGGCGGTGGTCGGCTGCTGCTCGGGCGAAACCACCTGCAGATTGCCCTCGGCGTCGAAGCCGGGCGAGGGCAGCGGCTGGGCGAATACCGTGCGGGTAACCACGAAGCTCAGCGCCAGCAGGAAGACCACCAGCAGTAGACGCCCTCCCCAGCGCGAGAAACGCTCCCCATTGGCCAGGTTCTCTTTGTTCTGCCAGGAGCGCGAGAACAGCCCATAGATCGCGCGGATGACGTCCCAAAGCGAGCGCATCGGCCGGTCAGGGGCTACCTGGTGCTCGGACAGCCAGGCATCGGCGCGCCCCATCACCGTTCTGACCAGCAGTCGACGCTGGTCGACCCCCATCGAGAGGAAGGAAAAGCGCAGCACGCGCTGGTTGGCGCCGCGCTGCTCGACATCGAGACGCAGCCGGAAACCGTCGCCGATCAGCTCGATCTGAACGGGCTGGCCCACGCGGCGCTGCTCCAGCGGAATATCGACCATCGCCCCGCCCATCGAAAGGTTGCGGGTCATCGCTTCGCTGCGCTCGCCATCGGGATAGATCAACGCCACCGGGATCTTCACCGGCACCCGCACGCTACTGCGACGCTGGCGCGTCTCCCGCGCCACCGCCACCGCGGCGAACAGCGCGATCAGGCTGAAACCGGCCCAGAAGATATTGAGCAGCATGACCCCGCGCTCGATCTCGAAGTAGTCGTTCCACACCAGCCGTATCACCCCCGAGAACAGCCCGACGAACAGCAGCACGATGCTGATCAGGTGCGGCAGGACCGCTTTGGCGTCGAACAGCCCCTCGGGCAGGATGCCGCCCTTGTCGGTGACGTTGAAGCTGCCGCGCTTGGGGCTGATCAAGGTGAGCAGGGTCGGGCGGATCAGGCTGAAGGCGAGTACCGTTTCGTAGATTTCCGCCCAGAAGCTGTAGCGCACCCGACCGTTGATCCGAGAGTTGAGATAGACCGAGTGGAACAGGTGCGGAAAGGCATATACCAGGATCATCGCCGCCGAAGAGGCGATCACGTTGGCACCGAGCAACAGATAGGCAAGTGGCGCGAGCAGGAAGATGACCCTCGGCAACCCGAACTGGAAGTGCAGCATCGCGCTGAGATAGCAAAGCCGTTGCATCGGCTGCAGTCCTCGGCCGAGCAGCGGGTTGTCGAGACGCAGTATCTGCGACATGCCCCGCGCCCAGCGCATGCGCTGGCCAATGTGCAGCGACAGCCGCTCGGTGGCGAGCCCCGCCGCCAGCGGCAACGCCAGGTAGCGCGTGTTCCAGCCATTGCGCTGCAAGCGCAGCGCGGTATGGGCATCCTCGGTGACAGTCTCGACCGCGAAGCCCTTGATCTCCTCGAGCGCGGAACGCCGGATCACCGCGCAGGAGCCGCAGAAGAACGTCGCATTCCAGAAATCGTTGCCCTTTTGCACCGGGCCATAGAACATTTCGCCCTCGCGGGGGATCTCCTCACCGACGCTGAGATTGCGTTCGAACGGATCCGGCGAATAAAAAAAGTGCGGGGTCTGCACCAGGGCAAGCTTGGAGTCTTCGAGAAAACCACCCACCGTGGCCTGCAGGAAGCCCCTGGTGGGTACGTGGTCGGCGTCGAACACCGTGATCAGCTCACCGGAAGTGTAGCCGAGGGCATGGTTGAGATTGCCGGCCTTGGCGTGGGCATTGTCCGTGCGAGTGACGTAGCCCACTCCCGCCTCCTCGGCGAAGCGCCGGAACTCCTCCCGGCGCCCATCATCGAGCAGATAGATCCGCATCTTCTCGGGCGGATAGTCGATGCCTTGGGCCGCGAGCAGGGTATCGCGCACCATGTCCAGGCTCTCGTTGTAGCTCGGGACGTAGATGTCCACCGTCGGCCACTCATCGAGATTCGAAGGCAACGGCGTGCTGCGCCGTTCGAGCGGCCAGATGGTCTGCAGGTAGCTTAAGATCAAGATCCCCAGGCGTAGATCTCGGCGGCGAAGAGCAGATAGCCGCACACCGCGCTGAGCAGATCGTCGAACTCGAGGGTTTCAGTGGCCCGCCAGTAGAGATAGCGGCTCGATACCAGCGCAGAAAGCAGCAGCAGGAAGATCGACAGTCCCTTCGATCGCTCCAGCCAGCGAGAGAATATCAGCATGACCAGAATGCTGAGCATTCCGAAGGCGGCTTGATAGTGGAGGCTCATCGGCGCAGTGATGCCAATGGCGAGCACCGGTAGAGTGGCGAGCGCGACCAGCGTCGCCATCGCCTTGAACGGCAAGGAATGGGTCAAGATCGGAACTTCCCGAGTGCGAGGGACCGGAGGCTGGCGCGAGCAGGCAGCGTCGCGTCAGCGAGAGCGGTTCAGGGCTATACGTTCGAGGAGCGTCTCCAGCGGCGTATCTTCCGCTGTCGGCTCAACGTCCTCGGCATCTGCGAGCAGTTCTCGATTGAAGACGAAAGACCCGCGAACCGGTACGGCGTCGGGCTGTGACGGCGTATTGGCTATAGGCACGGCGCGGGTTGAAAGCGCATCGATCCTTGCAGAAGACTCGACGCTCGGCGACGGTGCTCGATCAGGGACGACAGCGGGTGGCATCACATCCGTCCAGGCCCGGCGATAGTAATGACGTTCGTCCAATCCGGTACGCCGCCAGAATTCGGCCAAATCACTATCCTTCATCGTCCCCCCTTCCCCGGTGACTTATGAAGTTACTCGACTGGAACGCCCATACAGACCATCCCCACGCTCCTGAATGCATGAAAAACGCGTCGTCCGTTTCCACTTTTCATGCTCGTCGTCCGCTCGTTACATAATCAGGAATCGGCTTGTTACAAAATCGAACGTTCGACAGTGGTTTTTTACCCCAACACCGGACTTTTTGAACCAATTTGAAAGTCATTGGGACAAATCATCAACTTTATGGCCCAGGATCTCACCTGCGAGCGCGAAGCGCCCCGAGCGGGGAGGAGGTATCGATGAAGACGAGGCGACGAGGGCAAGTCAGCCTTCGCGTGCGGCCTCGCTCAGCCGCGCACCGCTCACCGCATCGGCGCCGAGCCTCCATGCGATCTCCAGCGCACGCGGGGTGTCGAAGGACTGCAGCCAGACTTTGAGCCCAGCCGCGTGGGCGCTCTGTATCCACTGGTCGAGCCGGGCCTGCAGCAGCCGGTTGCGCAGCGCGGCCTGGAGGAAGTCGGGGTCGGCGGCGATCCAGGACACCCCCATCTGCTCGAGCAGCGGCCAATGCTGGTGATCGATGGGAAGTCCCTCGACCAGCAGACGATAGCCGCGCTGCTCGAAACTCTGCACCGCTCTGCGCACGTGAAGGTCTTCGAGCAGCGCCTCGGCCTGCATCCGCAGGACGATCTGGGCGGGCTTGACGCCGAGCTGGGCGAGCAGGCTTTCGAACACCTGGCCGTGGGACGCCTCGACCGCACGGACGTGACGCCAGTGCACATCGAGGATCAGCGGAACTACGTTGCCGTCGGCATCGGGTCGGTGACGGGCGAGATGGTCAAGCGTATGAAGCACGCGCAGGAAGCGGTCGAGGAAGACCACCTCCTCCGCTTCCCAGGCGGTGTAATAGAGCGCCTTGGCATTGAGCTCGCGCCCCTGCTCGTCCTCGATCGACAGCCGCGACTCGAACGCCACCGGCGCGCTCAGCTCGCTATCGTAGAGCGCCACCTGGTCCGGTCGCAGGGTGATGCCGTCGAGTTCCGCGGTAACCGCACAGTGCTGCGGATCGTAGTCGAAACGCGCGCGGCCGCGCAGACGCGCGGCGCGGTTGAAATCATCGAGATGCGCGTTGAAATAGTTGACTACGGCTGTGAGCGGCATGGGATCTCCTGGAGCATGGATGCGAGTTCATCCTCGGGGCTTCGACACACCCTGAGGACCGCCCGGGGCTCGGGCGGCCAATGACGATGATGACCGAGGTGGCTAATAACCTGAAATACTCAGCCTACCTCTTTTTATTCCAATTCAATCATTCGGCCCTGCTCGACACGCGCCCCCCAGTGCCCGGGCACTCACTGCTCGCGCAGCCGCTCGAGCAGCGTAAGCGTAGGGAAGCCGTCGCCCGGCAGGCCCTGGCTGCGCTGGAAAGCACGCATCGCGCCGCGCGTGGCAGGCCCGATCACCCCGTCCGGGGTGCCGGCGTCGAAACCGCGCTGACCGAGCAGGGTCTGCAGTTCACGCACCTGGGTGCGGCTGAGCATGACCAGGTCACGCGGCCAGTCGCCCTGGACTCCCGCACCGCCGGAGAGACGCTGCGCCAGCAGCGCTACGCCCAGCGCGTAGCTGGTCGAATTGTTGTAACGCATGATGGCGCGAAAGTTGGGGCCGACCAGGAAGGCAGGGCCGCGCGCACCGGCGGGTAGCAGCAAAGAGGCCTGGTCGAACGCCGGCAGCGACTCACCCTCCAGCGCGGCGACGCCGAGTGCTTGCCAGGCCGCGGTCGCGCGGCGCTCGGCCATATCGGCCACCGCGTAGTCGAACCCGGCCGGCAGCCGCACCTCGGCGCCCCACGGCTGCCCCGCACGCCAGCCGTTGCGTGCCAGATAGTTGGCGGTGGAGGCGACCACGTCGGGAATGCTGCCCCAGATGTCGCGATGCCCGTCACCGTCGCCGTCGACCGCGTACTCGAGAAAGCTCGAGGGCATAAACTGGGTATGTCCCATCGCACCGGCCCAGGAACCCACCATATGGGCACGATCGATATCACCGGACTGGATGATTTTGAGAGCGCTGATCAGCTCGCCCCTCGCCCAGCTCGAGCGCCGTCCTTCATAGCCGAGCGTCGCGAGCGAATCGATCGTGGAGAAGCTGCCGAAATTGGCGCCATAGTTGCTCTCCATGCCCCAGATCGCGACGATCACCTCGGCCGGCACGCCGTACCGAGCCTCGGCCGCCTCGAGCGTAGCGCGGTGCTCGGTAAGCATCTGCCGCCCGCGCTGCACCCTGGTGTCGGATACCGCGCTGTCGAGATAGTCCCACACCGCCCGGGTGAACTCCGGCTGCGAGCGGTCGAGCTCGAGCACCCTGGGTTGGAAGCGCACCTCGGCGAAGGTGGCGTCGAAGATGCCGGGGGCGATCCCTTGCTCGAGCGCTTGAGCGCGAAACTCACCGATCCAGCGCCTGAAACCCGCCGCTTCATCGACCTCGGTCATCGCCTCGCGCGCCTCGGGCGAGACTCCCGCAGGCACCGCGGCCACGCTCGGCGCGGCCGCCTGCACGGCGCTCACGTCCGGACGCTGAGTCGCCTCGGTCCGGGCCGCGGCATCGCCCGCCGCACTCGCCGTGGTGCTGCAGCCACCGAGCGCACCGACGGCGCAGAAAAGCCCGGCGCAGAGTAGCCCGAGCCTTGAGTCGACACCACGGCGCCGCGGCTTGGAAACGGTTTGGGAGGTGACCATTGCATCCATTAACCTGCATCCCTGTCGGTTGAATCACGACGCGGCGCGCCGGGCGCCCATCTTCGCCGATCGAGCTCCAGCGAGGAAGCCGTCGATCGCCCTCGGCGCAACAGCTGCGGCACAGCTGCTAGAATGCGCGCCCAAGCCAGAGCGTCACCGCGCCTGGCGAGCAGTCTGCCAGCAGCCCGATCGATGCTTCATTTCTCATAGGCCCATCGGACCGAACGCCATGCCTTCCTCCGTCCTGCGTGCCGATCGCGTCCACGAGATCGAACGCCTCGCCCAGCGGGCGCTTGAGCGCTACCCGCCCGCACTTCGCGGCTCGGCGGCGCTGATCTGCCTCTCCGAGAACGCGACCCTGCGGATCGACACCCGAAGCGGCAGCCGCTACGTGCTGCGCCTGCATCGCCAGGGCTATCACTCACCCGCTGCGATCGAAAGCGAGCTTGCCTGGCTGCGCGCGCTCGATGAGGCGGGCCTCGAAGTGCCGCGGCCGCTCGACGGCGTGGACGGCTCGGCGCTGCAGCTGCTCGAACTCGCCAACGGCTCGATTCAGCCGGTGGTGATGTTCGAGTGGATAGAGGGAGACGAACCCCATCCGGACGAGGACCTGGAGTCCTCGTTCATCCGCCTCGGCGAACTCAACGCCCGGCTCCATGCCCATTCACGTGGCTGGACGCCCCCCGCGGGCTTCCTTCGTCCGCGCTGGGATCACGCCGGCACCGTCGGCGCGGATGCCCTGTGGGGCGACTGGCGCTGCGCGCCGTGGCTCTCCGCCGCGGGACGCGAGGTGATCGAGCAGTGCATCGTCACGATCAGCGCACGGCTCACCGACTATGGCGAAGGGCCGCAGCGCTTTGGCCTGATCCACGCTGACCCCCGGCTCGCCAACCTGCTGATCGACGGCGCGAGCACGCGAATCATCGATTTCGACGACTGCGGCCACGGTTGGTTCCTGCATGATTTGGCCAGCGCGCTGAGTTTCCATGAGCACCACCCGAAGGCGCGCCGCTGGATCGACGCCTGGCTGGAGGGATATGCCAGGATCGGTCGGCTCGAGGATGACGACCTCGCCGCGCTGCCGAGCCTGATCGTGCAACGCCGGCTGCAGCTGCTCGCCTGGACCGGCACGCGACGCGGCACCGACCCGGTCACCGCGCTCGGCCCCGGCTGGGTCGCCGAGACCGAAGCGCTGTGCCGACGCTACCTCGGGCGGGGAGATCCGCTCAAAGCTCCTTGATCTGCTGGATCGGCTGGCCGTCCTGCAGGCAGGCCTGGGTGACACTGCTGCCGGGGGGGACGCTGCGGGTCAGCCAGACGTTGCCACCGATCACCGTGCCACGGCCGATGGTGATTCGCCCGAGGATGGTGGCACCGGCGTAGATCACCACATCGTCTTCGACGATCGGATGGCGCTCGAGCCCTTTCTCAAGGTGTCCCGCCTCGTTGGCCGGGAAGCGCTTGGCGCCGAGGGTCACCGCCTGATAGATACGCACCCGGTCGCCGATGATCGCGGTCTCGCCGATCACCACGCCGGTGCCGTGGTCGATGAAGAAACTGCGCCCGATCGTGGCACCGGGGTGGATGTCGATCCCGGTCGCCGAATGCGCATGCTCGGAGATGATCCGCGCGATCATCGGCAGCCCCGAGGTGTAGAAGTAGTGCGCCAGACGGTGATGGATGACCGCCTCGACGCCGGGATAGCAGAGCAGCACTTCGTCGACGCTGAGTGCCGCGGGATCGCCCTGGTAGGCGGCGAGGATATCTTCGTCGAGTCGAGCACGAATATCCGGCAGCGCACGGGCGAAGCCCTGGAGGATGTCCTCGGCCCGGCCACGGCGCTCCTGCGGGCACTCGCTCACGCCGCGACGCCGGGCGCTATAGTCGAGCTCGAGGCGAGCCTGGTCGAACAACGCGTTCAGCGCCACGTCCAGGGTATAGCCAACGAAGAAATCCTCGCTCTCCTCGCGCAGGTCGGCGGGACCGAGGCGCATCGGGAAGAGCGCCTGGGTCAGCGAACCCACTGCGTCGCGGATCACCTTCGGCGAAGGCAGCTCGCGACCATCGTGGTCGTTCGAGCGACGCTGGTCGGCCCGCCACTTCTCTCGTCGCTGCCGGAGCTCGGCGACGGTCTCGCCGAGCTCCCAATTGACCCTCGGATCATCTTCCGAGGAAGGGTAAAGGGGTGATGACATGTGCAGGCATCTCTTCGATAGGTTGCCTCCAAGGATAGAGAATCACGGGGCTGACCAAAAGCGTTGCTCAACCGTCGTCGCCATTGCGCCAGAAAGCCTCCTCGACCACCACCGGGGCAGGGATGAGCCGCAGATCGGAAAACGCATTAGCGACCCGCTGCTGGTTATCGATCACCGCATCGCTGATCGGTACCAGGGAGTAGTCGACTTTGCGCTGCCAGGCGTCGATCACCGCCTCCGGCAGGCCAAGCTCCTTGGCCAGGATCGACACTACCTCGTCTCGATGGCTCGATGCCCATACGGCTGTCTGGTCGAGCTCATCGAGCACCTCGCGCAGAAGATCTGGATGCTCTTCGGTAAAAGCGGTGGACGCCTCGTAGAAGCTGTAGGTGGGCTCGAGCTGCGAATAATCGGCGAGCACGCGTACGTCGAGATCGTGCTCGGCGGACGACAGGTAAGGGTCCCACACCGCCCATGCATCGACATTGCCGTTGGTGAATGCGGCCCGCGCATCGGCCGGGGTCAGATAAGCCGGCTGGATTGCCTTGAAGTCGAGCCCTGCGTGGGCAAGCGCCGCGACCAGCAGGTAATTGGCGCTGGAGCCTCGCTGCACCGCGACCCGCTTGCCTTCCAGGTCGGCTACCGAACGGATCGGTGAATCTTCGGGCACCAGGATCGCTTCACCGTCGCGCGCGGCGGGAATCGCGCCAACGTAGCGCATCTCGATGCCCGCCGCCTGGGCGAATACCGGCGGCGGCGCACCGGTGTAGCCGAAGTCGATGCTGCCAGCGTTGAGCGCCTCGAGCAGCTGTGGCCCGGCCGGAAACTCATGCCAACGCACCTGCACACCCTGGTCGGCCAACCGTTTCTCGAGCGTCCCCTGGGCCTTGACCACCGACAGCACGCCGCTGCCTTTCTGGAATCCAATGCTTAATGTCTGCGCCGCCCAGCCGGGAAGCGCATATGAAAGCGCAAAGATGAGTAGCGACAGCGCCAGTGCAATACGCCACGGGCCGGTGCGATGAGTAGAGGAATGCGAGGTCATGCGAGAGGCGACTCCTAGATCGGGCTGGTGAAGACGATACCGGCTGCTCCATCTTCAAATCCCGTGCCAGCGATCAAGCTACTAATTTAAAAGGATTACCTCTTCCAGCGCTGCTAATCTCCAGGTGCTTTTCCCACAGTGCGTCTTCCCCGCTGTGGGAAAACCAGCAGCGAGCCTGGTGCCGCCTTGGACGGTCTTCGAGCGTGGAGCTTCGGGGCGAACTGCAAGTCCGGATGGCGACGCTTCGCGGATCGCGACGATGAAGGCTTCAGTACAGGCCCGCGTGTATGGCGAAAGAAACGCGCCAGGAAAGAGACGACATATCGATTCGCGTCTCTAAGCTTGCGCTGGTTTCGCGCACCCGTGATTCATCCGCCCCTCCCCTCTGCCCACGGCAAAGCTTTACTCAGTCTTTATTAAACTTATGTAAACGCCGAAAACATCTATGAGACCGGTACCATCGCCTGTTTTTCGCTTTATCTCGACCAAAGTCGGCTATGGACTTAGCAGCACGCTCCCTAGAGTTCGCCCACTGAATCGGATAATCGCCCCTTCGCAGCACTGACCAGATCGGTCCGCGGCGATGTCTTCTTCCTTATTACCGCTTCCACTAATTACAACCCTTACGTGGCTAACTCCCGGAGTACGCTCATGAGCTCATCGACCCTAGCCGCCGCACCGCCTCGTCGGCGACCGCTCTGGCACCACCTCTATTTCTGGGTACTAGTCGGCATCGGCATCGGCATTCTCATCGGCTTCTTCCTGCCCGAAGTCGGTTCTCAGATGAAGTGGCTGGCGGATCTGTTCATCAAGCTGGTCAAGATGGTGATCGCCCCGACCATCTTCGCAACCGTCGCGGTGGGCATCGCCGGGCTCGGCAACCTCGCCAAGGCCGGCGGCCTGGCCATGCGGACGGTGATCTACTTCAACGTCACCACGGTGTTCGCGCTCGGTATCGGCCTGATCACCATCAACCTGCTGGCACCAGGTGCCTCGCTCGGCCTCGACATCGCGACCTTCGACGACTCGGCCGCGCAAAGCACCATCGCCGCCGCGGGCGGAGCCGCGGGCGGCGGGCTGACGGGCTTTTTGCTCGGACTGGTACCGACCTCGTTCTTCAGCGCCTTCGTCGAAGGCCAGCTGATCCAGGTCCTGGTGCTCGCCATCCTGGTCGCCTGCGCGATCACCATGCTCGGCGAGCGCGGCAAGCCGGTAGTCGCAGCACTCGACGTGGTCGCCAAGGTGATGTTCGGGGTGATCAAGATCGTGATGTGGTTCGCTCCGCTCGGCGCGATGGGCGGGATGGCATTCACCATCGGCGAATACGGTGGGCAGATCCTCGGCTCGCTGGCGCACTTCATGCTCAGCTTCTACATCACTTGCCTGGTGTTCTTGTTCCTGATCCTGGGGCCGATCTGCTGGTGGAGCGGTTTCAGCCTGTTCAAGTACATCCGCTTCATCAAAGACGAGCTGCTGATCGTACTCGGCACCTCCTCCTCCGAGACCGTGCTGCCGCGCATGCTCGCCAAGCTCGAGGCCGCGGGCGCGCCGAAGTCGGTGGTCGGCCTGACCATTCCGACCGGCTACTCGTTCAACCTCGACGGTACCGCGATCTACATGACCATGGGTGCGATCTTCATCGCCCAGGCATTCGGTATCGATGTGCCCATCTGGACCCAGATCGGGATACTGGTGTTCATGCTGATCTCCTCCAACGGTGCCGCAGGCGTCTCCGGTGCTGGTTTGGTGACCTTGGCCGCGTCGCTGGCGGCGTTCGACGACGTCATCCCGCTGGCGGGGATCGCGCTGATCGTCGGTATCGACCGCTTCATGTCCGAAGGGCGCGCGCTGACCAACCTGACCGGCAACGGTATCGGCACCCTGGTGATCGCACGCTGGACCGGCCAGCTCGATCTCGATCGCCTGCGCTACGTGCTCGACAATCCGGAAACCGTCGATGCCGACGCCCTGATGCGCGCCGACATCGAAGGCCAAGCCAGCGAAGTCGATGGCCAATCGTCCATTGCGCCGCAGCGCGCGCCGGCCGAAGGACGCACGGACGCCTCACAGCAGGACTGGGGCGGACAACCCAAGCACTGAGCAAGATCCGATCGCGACGGGGCCCCTTGAGGGCCCCGTCGCATTTCAGCCGTCCGAACCACGCTCCCGCGCATTGGTCGCGATTGGCGTCATGGCGATTCGCCAGTGTCAATCGAGGCGATCGAGCGCGGCGTACTGCTCGGGGTAGTGACGCTCGGCGACGTCGCGGTGCGAGCGCAGGCGCCCCTTGATCGCATTAGGGCCGATCTCGCGGAACAGCGGATTCTTCGGGTCGCTCTCAGGCCCCAGCGCCAGCTTGGCCAGATGCTCGGGCAGCGGCAGCAGCGGTACGCTGCCTTCGAGCGAAGGCGAGAGGAAGTAGCCGATCGAATAGCGCACCACGCCCTCCGGCGGCGTGACCACCCGATGCATGGTGGCACGCAGATAGCCGTTGGTGGCGAGTTCGAGGATCTCGCCGATGTTGATCACGAAGGCGCCTTCGATCGGCGGCACATCGATCCATCCTTCGGGGCGCTCGACTTGGAGCCCACCGTGGTGATCCTGATGCAGCAGGGTGAGAATGCCGGCGTCCTTGTGCGCCCCCACGCCCTGGCGCAGCGCCGGGTCGCTCGAACCGGGATAGCGAATCAGCTTGAGCAGCTGGGCGGGAGTCTTGTCGATCAGCCCATCGAGCGCATCAGCGGGCTGCTCCAACGCCTGGGCGAAGGCGCGCAGCAGGCGGATCGCTACCTGACGCAGGGTCGCCGACCAGTCGAGCGCCACCTCACGCAGCTCCGGCAGCCCGGCGGGCCACTGGTTAGGCCCTTGCAGTCGCTTCCAGACCGGGGCATCGGGCCCCAGTTCGAGCGCCGGCAGCTCGACGCCGATATCGATCTGCTCACGACGGTCGGGGCGGTTGCGGGTCAGTTCATGGCCGGTGGCGGTATAGCCGCGAAAATGCGGCGAATTGGCCATTCCGATCGCATGCTTCTCCTCATCGGGCAGGGCAAAGAAGCGCCTCGACACTTCCTCTATCCGAACGAATTTCTCCGCCGCTACGCCATGTCCGATGAGATAGAAAAAGCCGATCTCGCGGGCGGCGTGGCCCAGCTCGGCGAGGAAGGCAGCGCGACGCTCGGGAACCTCCAGCTCGCGCAGGTCGAGTACCGGCAGCGCAGCCGCGGCACTCGAGACGCAACCGGGGAATGAATCACTCACTGCTCAACTCCTTTGCATGTCATCGCATTCTGCTTGGATCGCTCACTTCCCGAAGTTTAGCCCCCGACCCGCGCATCGTTCGAACATCCGCATGCTCACGCCGCCGCGGCGAGCGCGCCATCATCACAGCGTCTCTGGAGCGGCCGCCGCAGCCGAACAAGACGGTGACGCGCCAGCGCTACTGCGCCGATAGGCGGCGGCGGGATGCCGCTGCGGCAGTCGGTCACCGGCGCCGAACAGACGCTGGCGCAGGCTTTGCGGTCGCCCCTGGGCGTCGAGCGGATAGTCGCGCTTGACCAAGCCGCGCTCGCGCAGTTCGGGGACCACCAGGTCGACGAAAGCGTCGAAGCACTCCGGCACCACGGTGCGGGCCAGATTGAAGCCGTCGATGTCCACCTCCTCCACCCACCGGGCCAGCTCATCGGCAACCGTCGCCCCGCTGCCGACCAACGGCGTGTAGCGTCCACCGAGGGCATGCTGCTCGAGTAGCGCTCTAGGCGTCACCGCGCGCTCGGCGGCGGTAAGATTATCGACCGCCGACTGGATCGCATTGCGGTTGCCACGCCGGATCGGCTCGTCGAGACCGAAACGGGAGAAGTCGATCCCGGTACTCGCGGCAAAGTGTGCCAAGCCCGCTTCGGGATTGGCATAGCGCTGGTATTCGGCGAGCCGCTCCCTGGCTTCGGCGTCGCTGTCGGCGACGATCGCCGTGGCACCGAGGAATATCTTCAGGTCATCGGCACGGCGGCCGGCCTCGACCGCCTGGCGCCGGAGACTGCGCACCAGCTCTCGCGCCTTGGCGCGGTCCTGCAATGAGATGAATACGCACTCGGCATGCCGCGCGGCGAACGCCTGGCCTCGGCCCGAGCTGCCCGCCTGATAGAGCACCGGGGTGCGCTGACGCGAAGGTTCGCTCAGATGGTAGCCGCGCAGCCGGTAGAACTCGCCGTGGTGGTCGATCTCATGGACCTTGGCACCGTCGGCGAAGCGCCGGCCCGCCTTGTCGCGCAGCACCGCCGAATCTTCCCAGCTTCCTTCCCACAGCGCATAGACCACCGCCATGAACTCCTCGGCACGCTCATAGCGGCGATCGTGCTCCAGCTGACCATCGAGCCCCATCGCCCGGGCGGCGCTGTCGAGATATCCGGTGACGATGTTCCAGCCGATCCTCCCCCGGGTGAGGTGATCGAGGGTCGAAAATCGCCGGGCGAAGCTGTAGGGGGTTTCGTAGCTCAGATTGACCGTGACCCCGAAGCCCAGATGCTCGGTGACCTGGGCCATTGCCGGTACCAGCAGCAGCGGATCGTTGACCGGCAGTTGGATCGACTCGGCCAGGGTCAGCTCGATGCCTTCCTGGTAGACGTCGTAGACGCCGAGGATGTCGGCGAGAAACAGTCCATCGAAGCCACCGCGCTCCAGCGTTCTGGCGAGCCCTGTCCAGTAGTCGAGCGAATGGTAGTCAATCGAGCGATCGCGCGGATGGGCCCAGAGGCCATGGTTGATGTGCCCTACGCAGTTCATGTTGAAAGCGTTGAGCAATAGCGGCTTGCAAGTCGGCATCGGATCTCCCCTGGGGTGCATTGCACGAATGCCGGGCAAATCCCATGCCATTGGATCAAGCTGATGATTGTTCGATGGTTTTATCGATCCATCGCTGGTTCGCTAGCAGATTCCCGGCTGGATTGGCAGCGCACTGGCGGAAATCCGACAGCCAGCGAACCGTACCAGGAGCGGCTTTCGAGCACTGCCACGGCGAGCGCCGTGGCAGTGGAACCTCACCAGGCTCAGGCCGGCAGCGCGGCGTGCGTTTCGATGGTCTTGATGCAGGCGTTGGCGACTTCGACGCCCTTGAGCTTGAAATGCTCGCGGAAGAAGGTCTGATGCTCGGCGTGCTCATGGAAGCGCAGCGGGGTCAGTACCATCGACAACACCGGCACGCCAGTCTCAAGGCCCACCTGCATCAGCGCCTTGATCACCGCATCGGCGACGAAGTCATGGCGGTAGATGCCGCCATCGACGACGAACCCCGCGGCGATCACCGCTGCGTATTCACCGCTGGCGGCGAGCTTCTTGGCCAGCAGCGGGATTTCGAACGCACCCGCGACCTCGAAACGATCGATGTTGGCGGTGTCGAATCCCTGGCGCGCATATTCCTCGAAGAAGGCAAGGCGCGCGTTGTCGACGATATCGGCATGCCAGCTCGCCTGGATGAAGGCGATGCGACCGGTCGAAAAACGTGTAGCGGTGGATGATGCGAGTTCTGCGTTGACAGGCTGATTCATGGCTTCCTCATCACGATGAAAGGATCTAACGACCAGAATCAGGGCAAAAACGGATGACGAGGATACGCCCATTGGGAGCGCATGAAGGGATTCGACATCGGTTCTCTTTCATCCGGACTATCACCGTCGGCTTCGGAATCTCACCGAATCTGCTGACCCCATCAATATCATCTGACGGGCGCTCGCGGGCTTGGACGAAGGATCGTCATCACCGCCGGTGGGGAGTTTCACCCCGCCCTGAGAACTTCGCCACCCGGGGGTGGCGAAACTCACTATGCCCCCCAGACTGGGGCAAATCAATCGGTGGCTAATAACTTCTGCGTATCTCTCATGCCGCCATCCCCCTTTGCGCCGCCGGCCTCAACGGCTGCGCAGATAGGCCACGCTGCGATCGCCGATGAACTGGATGATGCAGACCACCACGATCAGGATCGCGATTACCGCGATCATCACCGTGGTGTCATAGCGCTGGTAGCCATAGCGGATCGCCAGGTCTCCGAGCCCGCCCGCACCGATCGCACCGGCCATCGCCGAAGCGCCGATCATCGCCACCAGGGTGATGGTGAAGCCACCGATGATGCCGGGCAACGCCTCGGGGAACATCACTCGCGAGATGATCGCGAACGGCTTCAGCCCCATCGCCTGGGCGGCCTCGAGCACGCCGGGATCGACCTCGCGCAGGCTCACCTCCACTACCCTGGCGAAGAACGGCGTGGCGCTGATGCTGATCGGCACGATCGCCGCCCAAACGCCGATGCTGGTGCCGACGATCAGCCGGGTCAGGGGAATCAGCGCGACCAGCAGGATGATGAACGGCGTTGCGCGGAAGCCGTTGATCACCCAGGCCAATGGCCGGTGGATCCACGGCGCGGCGAAGATCCCTCCGCGCGCGGTGGTGACCAGCAGCACCGCGAGCGGAATACCCGCGCACCACGCGATCAGCGCCGACACCGAGACCATCGTCAGGGTATCGAGAAAAGCGCCCCACAGCGCCTGGATCATTACGTCAGACATAGCCCACCACCTCGATTCGCGCATCGATCAGCGCGGCCTGCTCCAGCGCCGTGCGTGCGTCCCCACCCTTGATACCGACCAGCAGGCTTCCTTGGGCATGCCCTTGGAGACGATCGATGCCGCCGTGCAGCAGCATCGCCCGATCGCCGAGCGCAGCGAGGATCCGTCCCAACCCTACGCCGTCCTGGCGCCCTTTGACGCCACCGTAGTCGAGCTTGAACACCAGCGTGTCATGCCCCTCTTGCGGTGCCTCGCGCAGCCGTGCGGCCAAGTCCTCAGGCAAGCGTACGGCCAGCGGCGCGAGCATCGCCTTGGTGGCATCATGTCGCGGCGCACCGAACACCTGCCAGACCGGCCCGCTTTCGACCAGTTCGCCGTGCTCGAGCACCGCGACCCGGTCGCAGACCTCCCGGATCACCGCCATCTCATGGGTGATCAACACGATGGTGAGACCGAGCCGACGATTGATCTCTCGCAGCAGCGCCAGGATCGTCTGGGTGGTCTCGGGGTCGAGCGCCGAGGTCGCTTCGTCACAGAGCAGCACCTCGGGGTCGAGCATCAGCGCACGGGCAATACCGACCCGCTGCTTCTGCCCGCCCGAGAGCCGTGAAGGAAATACTTCCGCCTTGCCCTCGAGCCCAACCAGCGCCAGCAGCCGCTCGACTCGGCGGCGGATCTCCGCGCGCGGCAGCCCCGCCGCGCGGGCGGGCAGCGCCAGGTTCTCGAACACGCTCTTCGAGCGCAGCAGGTTGAAGTGCTGGAAGATCATCCCGGTGCGGCGGCGCAGTCGCACCAGTTCGTTGCCACTCAGCCGCTGCACATCCTGCCCATCGATCTCCACCGAGCCACCGCTCGCGCGTTCCAGCCGATTGATGGTGCGGATCAGGCTCGACTTGCCAGCGCCGCTGCGGCCGATGATGCCGAATATCTCTGCGCGCCTGATCTTGAGATCGATCCCCTTGAGCGCCTCCACCGGTCCTCTGGCAGTGTGGTAATGCTTGGACAGACTGCGGAAAACGATGTGCGCATCACCAGCGCGCGGCGCCTGTCTCCCGGCGGCATCGTCGACATGCGGCTCGATACCGGCAAACGCGGCGGAGCCGTCATCGCTCAGCAGCCGGTCGTAGGAGGCGCCGCTGGTGCGCAGCTCATAGCTCGAACTCATCGCATCTCTCCCTATTGCGTGGAGGCTACGTCGCTCGCATCGAGCGACGCTGGCGTAACGGTCGGCTGGCCCTGGTCGTCAAGCCAGGCAAGCTCATAGAGCGAAGGATCGCCGTAGGCCTCGGCCAGCAGCTCGCGCACCTCGGGAGCGGTCTGGTAGACGTGGATGAAGGTCTTGATGTCTTCACGATCGACGTCCTGCGGGCGAACCGCGAAGATCAGCGCGAAAGTGTGGTGCTGATCGTGAGTCAGCACCAAGGCGTCGGTGGGGTCCTTGGTACCGGCGGCGAGCAGGTGCTGGGGGTAGCCCTGCGCGATCGCCACGTCATCGATCGCGCGCGCCAGCTGTGGCCCGGGTAGCTCGATGAAGCGAAGATTCCTCGGGTTGGAGACAATGTCGTGCACGCTGGCATTGACTCCCACCCCGGGCTCGAGCTCGATCAGGCCGACCTGTTGGAACAGCGCCAGCCCGCGGCCCTGGTTGACCGGATCATCGGCGACCGCGACGGTGGCGCCCTCCTCCACCTGCTGCGGATCGGTGAGCCTGGTCGAGTAGAGCCCGATGTTGTTCTCCACACCGAAGGCAAGCGGCACCAGCTCGAAGCCTCCCTGACGCTCGGCGTTGGCGAGAAACGGTCGATGCTGGAAGTAATTGACGTCGATATCGCCGTTGACCAGTGCGGTATTCGGCGTGGTCCAATCACTGAACTCGAGCACCCTGACCGGCACGCCCTGCTGGCCCGCGAGCTCCGCGGCCTTGTAGACCGCCTCGGCCTGCGGTCCGCCGTTGATCCCCACCGTCACATCGGCTCGAGCCGCCGCCATGCTCATCCCCAGCAGCATCACGCAGCCACATGCGACGAGCACTCGCCGGGACAAGTCAGCAAACGGGCGGGGATCGTCCGAACGGGCAAACGTGAGCCGCGAGGCGGCGTTTGGTCGGTACATGGCAAGGCTCCATAGGGCAAATGGACAGCAGGCGAAAGAAAAGCGCGCGGCAATGACCGCGTACAGCTCTATCAGCAAGCCCTATGCCACATATCAAGCCATTGTTTTAAAAAGATTTATTCAAACCCTCCCTCAGCGCCAGCCGGTGCTTTACGCGCGAAGCCAACAGCGGCTGCTCATTTTCCAACAGCCGGAGAGCGGGGACATCGGCGCTCGTGCCATCGCGCTAACGCCAACGGCCGCCCCGTGGGGCGGCCGTTGGCGTCGAGGGATGCAGCGCTCAGTCCAGCCGTTCGTAGATCCGCCGGTGCTGCTCGATTCCGGCGAAGCGGAAACCGCTGGTGAGATTGCGCGAGGTGGTCAACTCACCCGAGGCGTCCCCACGCGGCGCGCTGTAGAAGCGCTCGTAGGCCTCGACGTCGAGTATCTCGCGCCCTTCGATCTGGTCGCGATGGTGGTCACTGTGCAGGTGGTCGCGATAGCCCGGCAGTACCTGGCCGGAGAAGTACTCGGCGATACAGCCGGAGCCGTAGCTGTAGAAGCCGACCCGGCGACCGGAAAGGTCCTCCGCGCTGCGCTCGAGCAGGGCGCTCAACCCGATGAACAGCGTAGCGGTGTAGCTGTTGCCGAGCTGGCGTCCGTAGTCGAGACTGATCCCAACCTGGCGCGCCAGGGTCTCGGCTTCGAGCCGCTTGTGCCCGGCGAGCGAGGCGAGGCTCTGGTGCGCCTTCTCGACCAGCTTCGGCACCGGGGTGTGATAGCAGAAGTGGTCGATGTCATCGAAGGAGAAACCGGAGCGTTCGGTGAACTGCCCCCATACCTCCTCGAGCATTTGCAGGTAAAGCCGCGAGGAGTACTTGCCTTCGACGAAGGCGAAGTCGGAGTAGTTGGGACGCCAGAAATCCATCACGTTGTCGGTGGCGACACCGTACTCGGCATCGAAGGCAAGCAGCCGGGGCTGGGCGGAGAGCACCATCGCCACCGCGCCGCAGCCCTGGGAGGGCTCGCCGGGGGTGGCGAGGCCGTAGCGGGCGATGTCGGAGGCGACCACCAGCACTTTCTTGTCCGGATACCGATGCAGGAACGGCAACGCCAGCTGCAGCGCGAAGGCACCGGAATAGCACGCCTGCTTGAGCTCGACCACACGGCAGCGGCGCGGCAGATCGAGCAGGCCATGGACGTAGATCCCCGCGGCCTTCGACTGGTCGATTCCCGATTCGGTGGCGAACAGCAGCATCTCGACCTGGTCGCGGTCGATGCCCTCCAGCGCCTTCTGCGCCGCCGTAGCGGCCAGGGTGACGATATCCTCGTCAGGGGGCGCCACCGACATCCGCTGGATGCCAAGGCCGACCGCATACTTGCGCGGATCGATGCCACGCGCCTCGGCCAGTGCCGAAAGTTCGAGCGCGTAACGGGAGGTGGAGAACGCCAATCCTTCGATGCCTATCTTCATTACCGATCTACCTCGTCCTTGGTCGAATCACGGCGTTCGAGATTCACATGGCTCTGCATCAGTTCACCCGGCACCGACTGAGCGGCGAGCAGCGAAAGCTCGCCACACAGCACCGCGGCCGCGGCGGCCACGGCGAGGCGCCGCGCATTGGCGCCAGGAGGCGCTTCACGGTCCAGACAGCCGAGCAGGCCCAAGTTGCGCTGGACGAAATCCAGCGACTTGCCATTGCCGACCGAGCCGACGATCAAGTTGGGCAGCGTCACCGAAAAGTAGAGATCCGCTCCGCGCAGCTCGGCATGCACCACCCCTTGGGAACCTTCGATGATGTTGGCCGCATCCTGGCCGGTAGCGAGGTAGAAGCCGAGCAGCATATTGGCGAAATGGGCATTGGCGGTACGCACTCCGCCCGAGAGGATGCTGCCGATCAGGTTCTTCTTGATGTTGAGCTGGACGATCCGCTCGGGTTCGGCCTTGAGCACTCGGCGCACCGTCGAGGCCGGCAGCAAGACGTCAGCGACCACGTACTTGCCACGGCCGAGAATGCCATTGACCGCGGAGTTCTTCTTGTCGGAGCAGTAGTTACCCGAGACCGACACGTACTCGAGACGCGGATACTCGCTGATCAGCCAGTCCATCAGCCGCTCAGCCGCAAGCGTTGCCATGTTATGGCCCGAGGCGTCCCCGGTGTGGAATGCGAAGCGCAAGTAGATCAGCGTACCGACCACCTGGGTGTGCAGGTCGAGCAGCCTGGCGAAACGGCTGGTTTCGCCCACCACCGCCTCGAGCGCGGCGCGGTTCCCGCTCAGCGCGTTGATCACCCGCTGCGCCTCGAAGATGTCCGGCGCCTCGAGCAGCACCGAACGGGTCATTCGATCGTCGAGCACCACGGCGTTGATCCCGCCCGCCCGGTTGCACGCGATCGCGCCTCGATGGGTAGAGGGCCAAAGCGGCGTCTCGTACGTCGCAAGCGGCAGGGGTAGTTCACCGTCCACCTCCGAACCCTTGATCCTCACCGGCCCCACCACCTTCATGGGGATCGCGGCGCTCTCCTCACTCGCCTGCCAACGCATAGAATCCAGTTTTCCAACAGTCGATAAGTATGTATGCAGGCACCGCGACACCACCGTCTCGATGGGCCGAGTGTCTTCAGGTGCACCCCACGCCCTTGCCGCCATCGTCCGCAAGTTTTCGCGGTCCTGAAGCATATTCTAGGCATCAAGGCGCCAAGCGACCATAGCGACAGCAAAGCAAGCGTCGCAAGGGCTCACCCCGATACCAGCGAAACGCCATCGCGGCGCGCTCGTTGGCATCGCATGGTAACGGCAGCCAAGCGTCAAGTCTCGCCCACGCGGGTGAAGAGGCGTTTCGGTTGGTTGTCGAAACGAGAGCAATGGAAAGCGAAGGGGAAGAATCGGCAAAAGGCGCGGCAAATGTGCCGCGCCATACGTAAGTCTCAGCTCGTCTGGCCAGAACCGCGGCCGACCTTCCAGACCAACGGTGGCTCGGTCCGGTTGACTGCCCAGTCGCCGATGATGCGCGCTTTGTAGATCAGCGGATTGTGCGATGCGGCGGTGCGTGCGTTGCGCCAGTGGCGATCGAGCAGCTGATCGACGCGCACCGCGGAGGCGCCCAGCGCATTGAAAAGTTCGGTCGCCGAGCGAAGCACCAGCTCGGCGACCACCAACTGCGCCTTGGCGGAAGCGAGTTCGGCCTCGATGTTGGCCGCATGCCTGGCCTCGACATCACCGGCAAGATGCGCATCGAACACCCGCTGCGCGGCCTCGGCGGCACTGATCGCGACGGCCTCGGCGGCGTAGACCTGCGCCGATATCTGGCCCACCACCTGGAGCACCTGTGGGTCCTCGGCGGCCCTCGGACCATTGCCATGGCTGTAGATCCGTTTGCGATCGCGTACCTGGACACTGAGATCGCGCTCGATGGCGCGGCCGATCCCCACCAGCACCGAGACCAGATTCAGTTGGTAGAACGCGGTCTGGTAGACGAAACGGCTGGCGAAATCGATTACGTCATTCCGATCCACCCGCGCGCCATCGAACAGGGTAGTACCGCTGCCGGTGGTGCGCTGGCCGAAGCCGTCCCAGTCGTCCGAGCGCTGGACCCCAGGCTGGTGGGTGCTGACCGCGGCGATCACCTTGCCACCGGTATCCGTTCTCTCGGCATAGACATCGATCCAGTCGGCGAAGATGCTGCCGGTGCTGTAGTACTTGGCCCCGTCCAACCGCCAGTGCTCGCCCTCTGGCGTCACCTTGGTCTGCACCTCGCCCAGGGCCGGTGCGCCGACCTCGGTCCAGCCGTTACCGACCAGCTGGCCATCGGCGAAGCGTGCCAGCCAGCGTTCACGATCGGGCCCGGGCGGTGCGTTGAGCCGATCCTCGACGAAGGCGAAATGGCCACGCAATGCCTGGGTCAGATTGGAATCCGCCGCGGCCAGCTCGATCCATAGCCGGACGAGCTGGACCAGTGACGCGCCGCCGCCGCCCTGCTCGAGCGGCACACGCACGGCGCCGAAACCAGCCTGCTTGAGCCAGCCGAGCTGCTCGACCGGCAGGCTGCGCTCGCGTTCGCGAGCCTCGGCACCCTGGCCTATCCGCGCGAATATCGGCCGAAAGCGCGCAGCCAGACTGTCGTAGTCGACGGCGTTGGTGAAGGTGGAATGGATGGTCATCGCAAGACGTCCTCTTATGGTCTGAAAGCGCGTCGCGGGCTCAGGTAGAGAGAGCGAACTTCGACAGTCTGGTGGCATCGGTGGCATTGGCCCGATCACGGAAGGCGCCGCGATAGCGCGCGGCGGGATGACTCGGGTCGACCCGAGCGGAGTCGCTGTCGAGCAGGTTCTCGCGCAGAGTCTCGCCGCCGTAGTCGGCACGCACTCGGCCGCGACGCTCGAGCTCGGGCACGACGAACTCGATGAAATCCTCGAAGGTGCCGGGAGTGATTGCGTAGGCGAGATTGAAACCATCGATACCCCCTACCTCCATCCAACGCTCCAGCGCACCGGCGACGGTCTCGGGGCCGCCGACCAGCACCGGACCGAGGCCACCGATGCTGCGCCGCTCGATGATGTCGCGCGGGGTCCAGCGTCGATCAGGATCAGCGGTGGCAAGCAGCTCGAGCACCGAGCGAATGCTGTCGTTGTCGATCGCCTCGAGCGGCTGGTCGGGATCGAAGGCGGAGAAGTCGACCCCAGTCCAGCCGCCGTAGAAGGTCAGCATCCCCTCGCCGCTGGCGAGGCGCTGGTACTCGTCGAACTTGCGCGCAGCGGCGGCGTCGCTCTCGGCGGTGATCACCGTCAGCAGCGTGAATATCCTCAGCGAATGCGGGTCGCGGCCGAACGCTCGAGCGCGGCTACGGATATCGTCACTGACCTCGCGCGCCTGCTCCGGCGTCGCCGGGCTGATGAACACCCCCTCGGCGTGCTTGGCGGCGAAGTCGCGCCCGCGCGGCGAGGCCCCGGCCTGGAAGATCACCGGCGTGCGCTGGGGCGAGGGCTCGCAGAGATGAATCCCCGGCACCTCGTAGTACTTACCCCGGTGACCGATCGGATGGACCTTGCGCGGATCGCTGAACACCCCGCGCTCGCGGTCGCGCACCACCGCGTCATCCTCCCACGAGCCCTCCCATAGCTTGTAGGTGACGTCGAGGAACTCATCGGCGATGTCGTAGCGTTCGTCGTGGGAGATCTGCTGCTTGTGCCCGAGGTTGACCGCGGCGCTGTTGAGATAGGAGGTGACCACGTTCCACGCCACCCGCCCCTTGGTCAGGTGATCGAGGGTCGAGAACTTGCGCGCCAGCGCATAGGGCTGCTCATAGGTCAGGGCCGAGGTCACGCCGAAGCCGAGATGCCGGGTCACCGCCGCCATCGCCGGCACCTGGAAGAATGGATCGTTGACCGGCACTTGGTCGGCATCGATCAGCGCACTCTCGACCGAGCCGCGGTAGACGTCGTAGACCCCGACCACATCGGCGATGAACAGCGTATCGAAGCGCCCGCGCTCGAGCAGCCGGGCCAGCTCGGTCCAATAATCGAGATCCTTGTAGCGCCACGCTTGGTTGTCGGGGTGGCGCCAGGTACCCGCAGCCTGATGGCTTACGCAGGTCATGTCGAAGGCGTTGAGGATAATGCGTTTGGGCATGGATCTAACTCCCTTTGATCGTGGGCGCTGCCGTGGGATCAGTCGAGGCGGTGGTGCTCCCAGGCCAGGTCGTAAAGCTCAGCGTCACCGTAGGAACGCTCGAGCGCAGCACGCACCTCTGGGGCGGTCTGGTAGATGCGAATGAACTCATGGATGCGCGGGTCGTCTCGATTGTCCGGCCGGGTGACGAACATCAGCGCGTATTTACCTCCGGTATCGCCGTTGCAGCGCAGGGTGTCGCTCGGGTCGATGGTGCCCGCTGCGCGGACGTGGATCGGGTAGCTCTGGGCGACGTCGACGTCGGGAATCACACGGGCGAGCTGCGGCCCCTGCATCTCGACGAAGCGCAAGCGCCTGGGGTTGTCGACCACGTCGAGCACGGTGCCCTGGTCGCCAACGCCATCGCGCAGCCGGATCAGCCCGGCGTCCTGGTAGAGCAAGAGCCCGCGCCCCTGGTTGACCGGATCATCGGCGACCGCAACGGTTGCGCCGTCGGGCAGTTCATCGACGCTCGCGTGCTTGCTCGAATAGAGGCAGGTCTTGTCCTCGATGCCGAAGTCCACCGCGACCAGATCGAGGCCGAGGCTTCGCTTGGCCTCGTCGAGAAACGGCCGATGCTGGAAGTAGTTGAAGTCGAAGTCGCCATTGGCGAGCGCGGTATTAGGCGTCACCCAATCGGTGAGCTCGACCACCTCGATCTCGAGCCCCTGCCGTCGGGCCACCTCGGCGGCGGCATGCACCGAGTCGGCCTTGGGGTCGCTGTTCACCGCCAGGGTCAGCGGTGCTGCCGCAGCGCTGGCCGATGCCAGCGCGAACACCAGCGAGGCGATCAGACCGCAGCGTGCAGCGACATTCATCGCGCCACCTCCAGCCGTTCGCGCTTGGTCTCGAAGCGATAGCCCGCGCCGGGATGGGGAGCAGCGAGGCGATCGCCCGCGCCGAAGAGCTTCTGGCGCAGGCTGCCGGAGCGATACTCGGACTTGTAGCGCCCACGCCGGGTCAGCTCGGGAACCAGCAAGTCGACCACTGCCTCGAAAGTCTCGGGAGTGACCGCGTAGGCGAGATTGAAGCCGTCGACGCCGGTCTCCTCCACCCACGCTTCCAGTTCGTCGGCGACCGACTCGGGGGAACCAACGCTAAGCGGCCCATAGCCGCCGATCCCGACCCAGCGGGCAACCTCCTCGGGGGTCCAGACCCGCCCGGGATCAGCGCTGGAAAACGCCTCGACCGCCGACTGGATCGCGTTGGTGTGTACATGGGCAAGCGGCTGGCGCGGATCGAACCCGGCCATATCGAGCCCGGTCCAGCCGGAGATCAGGGTCAGAGCGCCATCGAGATCGACATAGTCGAGATATTCCCGATGACGGGCACGCGCTAAGGCATCGCTGTCATCGACGATCACCGTATGCAGGTTGAAGATCTTGAGCGCGTCCGGCGCACGTCCAGCGATCTCGGCCTGGTGGCGCAGTCCTTCGACTACCTTGCGCAGCACCGTCTTCGATGGCGCAGCAGCGAACACGCACTCGGCATGCCGAGCGGCGAAGGCAGTACCGCGGGAGGAGGCCCCGGCCTGGAACAGCACCGGAGTGCGCTGCGGCGATGGCTCGCACAGGTGGATGCCAGGCACCTCGAAGTAGCGTCCGCGATGGTCGATCGGGTGGACCCGCGCCGGATCGGCGTAGCGGTTGGCCGCGGCCTCGCGCAGTACCGCCGCCGCCTCCCAGCTGCCCTCCCATAGCTTGTAGCAGACCTCGAGATACTCCTCGGCCAAGTCGTAGCGCTGATCATGGTCGAGCTGCTGGCGCTGGCCAAGATTGCGCGCGCCGCTCTCCAGGTAGGAGGTGACGATATTCCAGCCGACCCGACCATCGGTCAGGTGATCGAGTGTCGACAGGCGTCGAGCAAACGGATAGGGGTGCTCGAAGGAGAGCGAGGCGGTCAGCCCAAACCCTAGATGCTCGGTCACCGTCGCCATCGCCGCGACCAGCGGCAGCGGATCGTTCACCGGCACCTGCACCGCGCCACGCAGCGCCTCGCTGGCATCGCCGCGATAGACGTCGTAGACGCCGAGCACATCGGCGATGAACAGCGCATCGAAGCGCCCGCGCTCGAGGGTGCGAGCGAGCTCGAGCCAGTAGTCCAGCCGTCGATAGTCGCGCGCACGATCGCGCGGGTGACGCCACAGCCCCGGCGACTGATGGACGATGCAGTTCATGTCGAAAGCGTTGAGCAGGATCTCTTTCATCATCGATTCCAGGCGTCAGTTCCAGGCATGGCGCTTTGGCGAGGCGCCGTTGAGCAGATGGTTGCCGAGCAGATGGAGCTTCCAGCGCACCGGGTCGTGCAGGGTATGCACGCGAGCATTGCGCCAGTGCCGGTCATAGCCGAACTCTGAAAGCGTCGAGCTGGTGCCGCTCAGTTCGAACAGTCGCTCGGCCGCCTCGAGGGCGAACTCGGTGGTCGCCACCTTGGCCTTGGCTACCGCTACCGAGGCGAGGTCGACCGTCTCATCGTCGAGCTGGCGGTCGGCCTCGTCGACCGCCAGCGCTGCGCGCTCGAACAGCGCGTCCGCAGCCTCGCGCTGAGTGGCGAGCCGGCCGAGGCGAGCCAGCGAGAGTGGATCTTCGCAGGCCCTCTCGACCCCGCTGTCGATCCAGGGACGGGCGCGATGGCGCAGGTAATCGAGGGTGTCGTCGAGGGCACCGACGCCGATGCCAAGATCGATCGCCGCCTGAAGCAGCTGAGAGACCGGACCGTTCGAAGAGGCGCCGCCTGGCCGCTCACCCACCACCACCCGGCTACGCGGCAGCACCGCGCTATCGAGGATCACGCTACCGCTGGCGGTAGTGCGCTGGCCGAAGCTGCTCCAGTCGTCTACCACCTCGAGTCCCGAGGTATGGCGATCGAAGAACGCCACCTCCACTTGCCCCTCAGCGTTGGTCGCGGTGACGGGCACCAGATCGGCGTAGAGCGCCCCTGTGGAATAGAACTTGCGCCCGTCGACCCGGGCACGGGCCTCATCGACCGCGGTGATCCGGGTCTCGAACACGCCTACGTGGGCCCGAGTCTTTGCATCCCGAGCATTACGCTTCTCGCTCAGTGCGTTGCCGATGCGAGCGCCAGAGAGCACTGCGCCGAACAGCTCACGCTGCTGCTCCGCACTGGCGTTGAGGGCGATGAAATTGACGTAGCCGAAATGGTTCTGCGCCAGCTGGGCGATCGAAGGATCTGCCGCACTGATGATCGCGAATACCCGGGCCACGGTGAGATAAGAGGCTTGGAGGCCACCGTGCTCGCGCGGCACGCTGATCGCCCACAGGCCGCTATTGGAGTAGGCATCGAGTTCCGCCACCGGTGCCAGCCGCTCCCGGTCGCGCTGCGCGGCGCCGGGCGCGAACTGCGCCGCGAGACGATGAGCGATCTCCAAGGCCTCGGCCTCGGTAGCCACGCGGCCGGCGACGGGCCGTGAGCCCGTTGCCGTTCGATCCAGCAAGGATGGCGTGCTCATTGGGTGTGCATTCCTCGAAAGCGTTGGGAATGCTTGACAGCAACTTTCGAGCCACTCCGTAATATATTGATTTTAAAATAAAAAATAAAATATCCAGAAACTACCGGTATGGATTCCAACCAGCACGGCCAGCCATGCGCTGGAAATCCGACAGTGATGGCCTGCGTTCCCCTGCCCGCCGTCGCTGTGGAAAATCAAACAGCACGCCGCCCGTGTTGATGGGTATCTATCACCAAGCGCCGGGCCAATGAGCCTCAAATCATTGATATATAAGCAAAGCGAACATGGCATGCGCTATGCATCGAGGTGGAGAAAGAGAGTCGTCTTCGCAGCTAGGAGCCGTCGGTTCGCAACGCCTGGGTCCAGCGAACCGCTCTCGCCGCTATTTCAGCCATGCATATCCGCGACAAAACCAGGAGCTACCCGAGCATGTCCGACCAGCCCGAATCCAACCTCACGACGGGTGTGCCCGCCGCCACCCATGCCAAGGTGCTGTGGTTTCTGCCCACCCACGGTGATGGGCGCTTCCTGGGTACCAGCAAAGGCGGGCGGGGCGTGGATCTCGCCTACCTGCGCCAGATCGCCCAGGCCGCCGACAGCCTCGGCTACTACGGCGTGCTGCTGCCCACCGGGCGCAGCTGCGAGGACTCCTGGGTGGTCGCCTCGGCCCTGGCACCGCTGACCGAGCGGCTGCGCTTTCTGGTCGCGGTACGCCCTGGGCTGCAGTCGCCCGCGGTCGCGGCAAGAATGACCGCAACCCTCGACCGGCTCTCCGGCGGGCGGCTTCTGATCAATGTGGTGACCGGAGGCGACCCGGTGGAGAACAAGGGCGATGGCGTATTCCTCTCCCACGCCGAGCGCTACGAGGTGACCCGTGAATTCCTCGATGTCTACCAGCGCCTGTTGGCCGGCGAAACGGTCGATCACGCAGGAAAGCATCTGCGCATCGAAGGAGGGCAACTGCTGTTCTCGCCGGTACAGCAAGGCGGGCCGCCGCTCTACTTCGGCGGCTCCTCCGAGGCGGCGATCGATGTCGCAGCGAACACCATCGACAAGTACCTGACCTGGGGCGAGCCACCGGCGCTGGTCGCCGAGAAGATCCGTACGGTGAAGGCTGCCGCCGATGCGGCGGGACGCCAAGTGAGCTTCGGCATCCGCCTGCACGTGATCGTGCGCGATACCGACGAACAAGCCTGGGCCGCGGCCGACGCTCTGATCTCGCATCTCGACGATGAGACCATCGCCCAGGCGCAGCAGGCGTTCGCGCGGATGGACTCGGTGGGCCAGGCAAGAATGTCAAAGCTTCACGGCGGCCGGCGCGACAAGCTCGAAATCAGTCCCAACCTGTGGGCCGGGGTCGGCCTGGTGCGCGGCGGCGCGGGCACCGCCCTGGTGGGCAGCCCCGAGACGGTGGCCGCGCGGATACGCGAGTACCAGGCGCTCGGCATCGATACCTTCATCCTCTCCGGCTATCCGCACCTGGAGGAGGCGTATCGCTTCGGCGAGGGCGTGCTGCCGCTGCTCGAACTCGACCACGGCGCTGACTCGAATGCGACTGCGCGTCGCGAGCAGGTCAGGGCCAACATGGGGCCGTTCGGCGAGACCATCGCCAATGTCTCGCGCCCTAGCGAGCGCGAGCACGCTTGATCTACCCCAGGGGTGCCCTTTGGGCGCCCCTGCCTATCGCTCTCCCCGCGCGGGCAGGTAGCCGAACCGGGTCAGCTGGGTGCGCAAGGTGTTACGGCTGATGCCGAGCAGCTTCGCGGCGTGAACCTGGTTGCCACGGGTGCGCTGCATCGCCAGCATCACCAGGGTGTGATTGACCCGTTCGAACACGCCCTCTTCCGCCACTTCTGCCTCGACCGCTTCATCGAGCAGCTGCTCCAAGGCCGCCTCGAGCCGATCGCTCTCGCCTCCCCGACCGTCGCTGAGCGACACGCCGGCGAGCATCAACTCCTCGGCCTCGATGGTGTCGCCCTGGGCGAGCAGCACCGCATGATGAATCGTATTCTCCAGTTCGCGAATGTTGCCCGGCCAGCCATAGCGGTGCAGCCGCGCGCGCGCGGCGACCGAGAGCTTGGGCACCGGGCGCCCGCCGCGCTGGGCATAGAGAGCGAGGAAATGATCGACCAGCGGGTCGATATCGCCGGGACGGCTAGCCAGCGGCATCACTTCAAGCCGGGCAACGTTCAGGCGGAAGAACAAGTCCTCGCGAAAACGTCCGGCGGCCACCGCACGCTCGAGATCGACGTTGGTGGCGGCGACGATGCGCACATCGAGCTGTCGAGGAGTACGCGCGCCGAGCCGGACCACTGAGCGCTCCTGCAGCACGCGCAGCAGCTTGACCTGCATCGAGAGGCTGAGATCGCCGATCTCGTCGAGGAACAAGGTGCCGCCCTGGGCAGACTCGAAGTAGCCAGCTCGAGCATCGACCGCCCCAGTGAAAGCGCCCTTTTCATGACCGAACAGCTCGGCGTCGGCGAGTGCCTCGGGCAGCGCCGCACAGTTGATCGCGACGAATGGGCCAGAGGCGCGAGGCGAGCAGGCGTGGACGTGCCGGGCGACGAGCTCCTTGCCGGTGCCGGTCTGACCAACGATCAGCACGCTCGCCTCGCTCGCGGCAAAGAGCCTTATCCGCTGCTCCAGCGCGCGGGAGCGAGGATCTTCGAATACCAGCGCAGTGGCACGAATGCTCGGCGGCATACGCCCGCCGCCGCGACGCTCAAGCTCGATCACCTCTCGGCGCGAACGGGGAGCAGCCGCCGCGGGCACTGGCGTGTCGAGCGCCAGCGCCGCGCCGTCGAAGCCGAAATAGCGACCGTCGTGGGGAAAGTTCATCTGCTCCTCCCTGTTGGATTGGCAACAGGCCCCATTAGACGCGCCTTCCTTCCGCTTTTTAAGCAATAAAAAATAGCCCGGTTATTCAATTCAAGAATAACCGGGCTATGGGCGGGTGCGTTGCGCTACTCGATAGGCTGGACCTCGTAGCTCACCTTCGGTGTGCACAGGCTCGACTGCGCCTGGATCAAGGGCAGATCCCGGCTCCCCTGCGGGGTCCGCTCGATCAGCTCGCTCAGGGTGGCGACCGCGTGGCCCAGGGCACCGGCGATCTTGCCATGCTGCAGGTAGTCGCCGAGGAACACCGCGGAAAACACGTCGCCCATGCCATTGGGCAGCGGAGAGAGCGGTACCCGCGGCGCCTCGACGAACCAGGCCGCATCGCGCTCGACCGCCAGGGTGCGCAGCCGGGTGCTGTCGACATCGGCGGTGGCGAGACTGGTGATCACCACGCACTTGAGCCGGTCACCATGCGCCTCGAGCAGCTTTCGCGCCGCTCTGAGCGCATCCTCGGTATCGACCAGCGGCCGATCGATCAGGTACTCGAACTCGAACTGGTTGGGGGTGATGATGTCGGCACTCGGGACCGCGCGCCGCTTCATGAACTCCGGAATCCCCGGGCGCACGAAGATCCCCCGGCCGACGTCGCCCATCACCGGGTCACAAAGATAGAGCGCATCCGGGGTCTGGCGACGAATTTCATCGACCACGCCAAGAATCACCTCGCCAGTGCCCGCATCGCCCTGATACCCCGACAGCACTGCGCCTACGCGCTCCAGCACGTCGCGCGCGCGCAAGCCCTCGAGCACTTCCTCGATGTGGGCGGCGGAAAACACCTGGCCGCGAAACTCGCCGTAGCCGGTATGGTTGGAGAACTGCACGGTGTGGACCGCGACGACTTCGATCCCCATGCGCTGCAGTGGGAACACCGCCGCCGAGTTACCGACGTGACCGAAGGCCACATGGGACTGGATCGAAAGGACCAGGGGCGCATCCCGGGATGAGGAAGAGGAAGCCACGACGAGAGTCTCCGCTGAGCGATGAGCGAGAACGGCGCCTCCCGGCGCCGTTCTCGGACGTGTAAAAACGTCCTAGAGCATGCAAGACAACCTTCTCGTGCCGCAAGTACCAGAAGGCTCAGCGCCTCTGCTGGAATGGATAGAAACGACGCTCGCGCAGCGCCTGCTCGATGTCCTCGAGCGAACGCCCCGAGGTTTCCGGCACCAGGAAGTAGATGAACACCATCGCCGCGAGCGAGGTCAGCGCGTACAGCCACAGCGAGTAGGTCAGGCCAATCGCCCCGATCATGCTCAAGGTGGTGAGGGTGACCATGAGATCGAAGCCCCAGTGGCTGAAGGCACCGATACTGGCGCCCTTGCCGCGCACGAACAGCGGGTAGACCTCGGAAATGATCAGCCAGATACAGACCCCGAAGCTGCCGCAGTTGAGCGCCATGTAGATCACCAGGCAGGTGACCACCAGCCACTGCTGAGAGGGGTCCACCGGAGCATCGCCCTGGAACAGCCAACCCATGATCAAAAGCGCAATGATCGAACCCGGGATCATCGAGAGCAGATAGCGCCGACGCCCGACCTTGTCGATCACCAGCGAGCCTATCAGGGTGGTGATGGTGATCAGGATGCCGCCGCCGCCCGCGGCCAGCACCGCTGCGTTGTCGCCGAAGCCGGCATTGGTCAGGATCGTCGGCGCGTAGTAGATGATCGCGTTGTTGCCGGTGATCTGGGAGAACATCGCGATCCCCGCGCCGACGATGATCGCCGGACGCAGCCAGGGCTGGCCTAAGTCCTTCCAGGTGCCCTGCGGCTGGTTGGAGACGGTCTTGATCTCGTCGAGCTCCGCCTGGGCCTTGTCGGGGCTGGAGCGTACGCGCTGAAGCACCGACATCGCTTCATCCTCGCGCCCCTTGCTGAGCAGCCAGCGCGGGCTCTCCGGCAGCACCAGCATGCCCAGCATCAGGATAACCGCCGGTACCACCCCGAGAGCGAACATCCAGCGCCACTCATTGCCGAGCACGAAACCGGTGAAATAGGCGCAGGTGATGCCGAACACCACCATGAACTGGAACATCACCACCAGCTTGCCGCGATGGGCAGGCGGTGTGACCTCGGCGATGTAGACGGGAATGATCTGGGTCGCACTGCCGGCGGCGAGGCCCAGCACGAAGCGAGACAGCACCAGTATCATCACGGTCGGCGACATCGCCGAGAGCACCGAGCCGACGGCGAACACCAAGCCGACCAGCATTGCCGTGCGACGGCGGCCAAGCCGGTCGGAGATCGGCCCGGTACCGACACAGCCAACCAGGGCCCCGGCGATGATCGAGGCGGTCACGAACTGGCGGGTGGTGTCGTCGAGCACGAACTGCTGGGAGAGCCCGAGCAGCGCAACGCCGATGATCCCGGTGTCATAGCCGAACAGTAGCCCGCCGAGCGCAGCGATGACGGAGATCATCACGACCAACGGCACGCCGCTCAGCCCCCTCGTTTGACCTGAAACCTGGGTAGTGGAGCTCATAAGCTTGTTCCTGGTGGCACCATCTGCGGAAATTCATCCTGCAAGGCAGTTGAATCGATTAATCATGAACAGCCACGATCGCTGCGAAATTCAGGATGGACCAAGCCTCGACCGCCCCCTATTCGACCTTAGTGCAATTCTCATTGTGGAAAAACTCGGGTAGCGCGTGAAACTCCGCGAAGATCAGCTCGTTACCTGCGCATTCGGCTGAAACGCTCGAGCCTCAGCGGCATGGCCACGATGCGCTTCGATATGTTTTCCCGGAAGCCATGCCAACATCGGACGTGCCTGATTGCAATCAAGCGCTGTCAGCCGAGCGCCAGCCGCAGAAAAACCAGCCGCAGAAAAAGAAACGCCGGGCCAAGGCCCGGCGTCGTACATCCTCGAGGAGAAAGGATCAGAGCATCTTGCTGATCAGCCCTTCGAGCTTCTCCTGGTCTTCGGCGAACTTGCGAATGCCTTCGGCCAGCTTGTCATTGGCCATCGCATCCAGCCCGTGCTGCCAGCGGAACTGCGCTTCGCTGATCGGCTCCACCTTGCCTTTTTCGCCGCTGCCGGTGTCGGTGATCTTCTGGGTCACCTCGCCTTCGGTGGAAGCAAGCTCTTCGAGCAGCTGGGGAGAGATGGTCAGGCGATTGAGCCCGGCCAGCGCCAGGATCTGCCCGGTGTTACGGAAGCTTGCGCCCATCACCACGGTGTCGTAGGCATACTCTGCCGCGTACTTGGCGACCCCGCGAACGAACAGCACGCCCGGATCGTTTTCGGCGGTGTAGTCCTGACCGGTCTCCTTCTTGAACCAATCGGTGACCCGGCCAACGAACGGCGAAATCAAAAACACCCCCGCCTCGAAGCAGGCCCGCGCCTGAGCGTCGCTGAACAAAAGCGTCAGGTTGCACTGGATGCCTTCCTTCTCGAGCACCTCGGCGGCGCGGATGCCTTCCCAGGTCGAGGCCAGCTTGATCAGCACCTTGTCCTTGGGAACGCCGATCCGGTCGTACATCTCGATCAGCTTGTGCGCCTTGGCGATGCTCGCCTCCTGGTCATAGGAGAGCTTGGCCGCCACCTCGGTGGAGACCCGGCCGGGCACGATCTTGGAGATTTCCGCACCCATCGCTACCGAAAGCTTGTCGACCGCGTGATCGATGCGCTCATCGCCGCTGGCCTCACTCGCCGCCTCGGCCAGGGTCTTCTTGATCAGTTCCTGGTAGCCGGGCAGATCGAACGCCTTGAGGATCAACGACGGGTTGGTGGTGGCGTCGACCGGCTGATACTTCTTGATCGCCTCGAGATCGCCGGTATCAGCGACCACTTTGGAGAGTTGCTTGAGCGATTCCAACTGCGTCGTCATATCTGCCTCCTGGTTGGTGTCCGGAAGTGGAACGGGCCGCCCTGGCGCCGTCTCACCCGCGCGAATGGAGCGCGAAACAGGTAGTCAAATAACGACATCCTGGTCGCCGCGTCGATCCGTGCGCCTCTTCCGAGACCGTCGATAACGATTATCGATCCTATCTCATCACCGGGGCATGCGCTCGCATCGATACACCCCGATGACACTATATGATCCGTATGATTACTACATTAGGACGTTGTACACCCGGTTCAAGTCAACCGCTTGGCGTAGCTCGCGCGCTCCATTTCGATCACCTCGCAGGTCACCGAACAGCGCGATCCCGCCTTGGCCGCCAATGCCTCGACCATGCGCTCGGCGAGCGCGCGGCGCTGCTCCAGCGAACGCCCATCGAGGATCCTGAGCTGGAGGTGGATGAAATCGTGCTCTTCGAGCCCGAGACGCTGCTCGGCGTAGCCGATCGCCCGGGTCTTGATCGCCTCGGGAGCGAACAAACCGGCACCGAGCATCGCTCGATGCGCGAGCTCGACCAGTACCGCGGGATCGAAGCGTGGCGGCTGGGTCTGGGAGTACTCGATCACGCAATGCGGCATGGGAATTCTCATGGCAAAGGATGCGGCTCGACGAAGACGTCGAGCCATCAGTCTAGCAGGCGATAGGCTCAGCGGTGGATGGCGTCATTCAGCTCGAGTGGCCGGGTAGCGCTGTCCGAGGATCTCGAGATAGCGCGCGTAGGCTTCGGCATAGCCCGCCACCCGCCCGGCATCGGGTCGGGTCAGCGTCTCCTCGCGCAGTCCCACCGCCCGCTCGCAGAGACTTTCGAGGATGAGCGACTCGCCCGCCTGCCGGCGCTCGTACCAGATCGCCTGGAGCGCAGCGCCGAGTGCCGCGGCCTCGCCGATCTCCGGACAGGCCAGCTCGACGTCCATCACATCGCTGACCATCTGCCGCCAGACCGCGCTCTTCGCTCCACCGCCGACGAGCCGCACCCTGCTCGGGTGTCCGGTCAGGCGACTGAGTTCGTCGAACCCGTAGCGCAGTCCGAAGGTCGCCCCCTCCATCACCGCGCGGCAAAGATTCGCCGGGGTGAAGTTATGGCTGCCGAGCCCCTCGAAGGTCGCCATCGCCTCGGGCAGCGGCGGCACTCGCTCGCCGTTGAAGAACGGCAGCACGGTGATCCCGCCCGCCCCGACCGGCGCATCGATGGCGGCGGCGTTGAAACGCTCGATGTCGTAGCCGAGCAGTTCGCGGACCAGCGTCGTCGCCGAGGTCACGTTCATGGTGCAGATCAGCGGCAGCCAGCCCCCGTGACTCGAGCAGAAGTTGGCCACCAGTCCGTTGCTGGAGATCGCTGGATGCTCGCTCGCAGCGTAGAGAGTGCCGGAAGTGCCGAGACTGATCGTCATGGTGCCTGGCACGATGTTGCCGGTACCGATCGCCCCCATCATGTTGTCGCCGCCGCCGGAGGAGACCACCACTTGAGGGCCAAGCCCGAGCCGGCGGGCGATCTCGGGGCGCAGCCGCCCAGCCGGGGCGTCGGGTTCGATCAGCCGCGGCAGCACCCGGTCGGGGTCGAGCTCGGGAGCGATCAGGGCGAAGGTGTCGAGCGACCAGCAGCGCTCGCGGGTGTCGAAGTAGCCGGTGCCCGAGGCATCGCCATACTCGGCCACCCGCTCGCCAGTGAGATAGTAGTTGAGGTAGTCGTGGGGCAGCAGCAGCGTCTCGATGCGCGCATAGGCGTCGTAGTGATGCTTGCGCAGCCAGGCGACCTTGGAGGCGGTATAGCCCGTCTGCAGCACCAGCCCGAGCCGTTCGAGGCAGCCGCGCTCGCCGCCCAGCGCCTCGATCAGCGCGTCGTTCTCACGCACCGACTCGGTATCGCACCAGAGCTTGCCCGGATGTACCGGCCGTCCCTCGGCATCCAGCGCGACCATGCCGTGCTGCTGGCCGGAGACACCGATCGCGCGTACCGCGCTACCGTCGACGCCGGCGCGCTCGAGCGCCTCTGCGAGCGCCGCTTCGAAGGCCGAGACCCATTCGTCCGGATCCTGCTCGCGGCGACCGTGATCGCCCTGGATCATCGAGTGAGGACGAGCGGCCTCGCCAAGGATCTCGAGCCGTTCGCCATCGAGCACCACGACCTTGGTACTCTGGGTGCCGCAGTCTACGCCTATGTACATGAGCGACCTCGCATGCAACCGGCCCGTTGGCCGGCTTGATGGAGGAATTGTTTCATGCGCTGGCGAACGACGGCGAACATGAAGCAGTGAACTTTAGTCTAACTATCCATCCTGCTTCGTCGTCGCCGCGCTTCAAGCCGGCCGCTCGACTCGTTTTTCAAGCGACTCGAGGGTCGCGCGCGCGCCATGCTGATGCAGCGAGTCGAGCGCCCAGCGATAGGCCTCGACGAAACGCGGATCCGAGCTGAGATCGCCGAACAGCCGCCGGTTGCGGATGAATGCCTCAGGCTCTTCGCGGTTGCGCGCGGCAAGCGCCATCAGGCTCTCCTTCAGTCGATCGACCACTTCGATCGGCTCGCCGTTCTCATCGACACCCTCGGCATAGCGCGCCCAGCTCGCCACCACCGCCGCCGAGCGGCGGATATCGCCGCCGGACGCCAGGCGCTCCCGGATCACCGGCACCAGCCACTTCGGGATCCGGTCGGAACTCTCGGCGCACAACCTCGCCAGGGTGTCGCGGATCGCCGGATTGGCGAAGCGCTCGATCAGGGTGTGGCGATACTGGTCGAGATCGACCCCCGGCACCGGTGCCAGCGTCGGCGTCGCCTCCTCGACCATGTAGCCGAGCAGGAAGTCGACGAACAGCGGGTCCTGGCACACCTCGTGGGCGTAGCGGTAACCGCACAGGTAGCCGAAGTAGCACAGCGCCTGGTGGCTTGCATTGAGCAGCCTGAGCTTCATCAGCTCATAGGGCACGACGTCGTCGACCAGCTGCACACCGACCCGCTCCAGCGCTGGCCGGCCGAGCTTGAAGTGATCCTCGAGCACCCACTGGGTGAATGGCTCGCAGACCACCGGCCAGGCATCGTCGATGCCGAAGGTCTCGCGCACCAGGCGGCGATCCTCGTCGGTGGTCACTGGGGTGATCCGGTCGACCATGGCGTTGGGGAAGCACACCTCGGCTTCCATCCACTCGGCCAGCGCCGGCGACTTGCGCCGCGCGAAGGCGAGGAACATCTTGCGCGCGACGTCGCCGTTACCCTGGATGTTGTCGCAGGACATCACGGTGAAAGGCGCGCGACCCGCAATCCTGCGCGCGTCGAGAGCAGCGCAGATCAGCCCGAAGGTGGTGCGCTGCGGTGCGTCGCTGAGGTCATGGATGACGCCGGGATCGTCGAAATCGAATTCGCCGGTGCTGGGATCGAAGTTGTAGCCACCCTCGGTGATCGTCAGCGAGACGATCCGCGTGCGCTCCTCCACCATCCGCTCGATCACCGCACGCGGATCCTCGGGTGCATAGAGGTAGTCGACCAGCGAGCCGATCACACGCGCCTCGATCGCACCATCCGGGTGCTTGAGCACCAGGGTGTAGAGGCCATCCTGGGACTCGAGCGCCTGTTTCATCCGTCGGTCGCTTTCCATCACGCCGACCCCGCAGATGCCCCAGTCGAGCGCCTCTTCGTCTTCGGACATCAAGGTATCGAGATACATCGCCTGATGGGCGCGGTGGAAGCCGCCCACACCGAAGTGGACGATCCCGGTCCCGACTCGATCGCGTGGATAGCCGGGAACCGTGACATTGGCGAGACCTGCAAGCTCGTCCAGAGCGCTGGCGTCGAGTTTCAGCATCATCTGCTCCCCAGGCGCGCGGTGGCGCGCCGAACGAGCCGACGCCTAGCGCCGGCATGGATGTGGTGGTGTTCAGCCCAGTGCGACGGAGGACTCGGTACGCGGTGCCGCCTGGATACCCAGCGAGTGCTCCCGCTCGAGATCGAAAAGATGCAGGTATTCGACGTCGCACTCGAGCGTCAGTTCGTCGTCGACCTCGACCTGGGACCGACCCTCGAGCTGCGCGGTGATCCTGGTTTCGCCCACCCGCAGATGGACCAAGGTCACCGCACCGAGCGGCTCGATCACCTCGACCCGGCCTGAAAGCCGCCCGGCGCTCCCGCCCGACTCAGCGCGCGTTGGCCTGAGATGCTCAGGGCGCACACCGACCCATACCGCCTCTCCCTCATCGACCTGGTCGAGCAAGGCCTGCGCGGGAGCGAAACCGCATCCCTCGCCATCGATGCGCGCACCGCGCCGCGTAGCCTTGAGGAAGTTCATCGACGGGGTGCCGATGAACCCGGCGACGAACATGTTGACCGGGGAGTCGTAGAGTTCGTTCGGCTTGCCGATCTGCTGGATCTTGCCGTCGCGCATCACCACGATCCGCTCGCCCATGGTCATGGCTTCGACCTGGTCGTGGGTGACGTAGAAGGTGGTGACCTTGAGCCTGCGATGGAGCTTGACGATTTCCGAGCGCATCTCGACCCTGAGCCGGGCGTCGAGATTGGACAGCGGCTCGTCCATCAAAAACACCCTGGGCTCGCGCACGATCGCCCGGCCCAGCGCGACACGCTGGCGCTGCCCGCCGGAGAGCGCGCGGGGCTTGCGATCGAGCAGATGCTCGATGTCGAGGATCTTGGCCGCCTCCAGCACCCGCTGGCGAATCTTCGCCTTGTCGAGCTTCTTGAGCTTGAGACTGAACGCCATGTTGTCGTAGACGCTCATGTGCGGGTAGAGCGCGTAGGACTGGAACACCATGGCGATGTCGCGATGCTTGGCCGGTACGGAGCTCACGTCCTCGTCATCGAACAGGATCTCGCCGCCGGTATTGAGTTCGAGCCCGGCGATCATTCGCATGGTGGTGGTCTTACCGCAGCCGGAGGGCCCGACCAGCACGATGAACTCGCCGTCCAGCGTGCGCAGGTCGAAGCCTTCGACGGCATTGGCGCCCTTGTCGCCGTAGCGTTTGCTGACACTCTTCAATTCGACGATGGCCATGGGCTCGGGCTCCGGTTCGCTGAGTGAATGGGAGAAGACTGCGCGAGGAGGGTCATTTCACCGCCCCGAAGGTCAGGCCGCGGACCATCTGCCGCTGGGCGCACCAGCCCAGCACCACGATCGGTGCGACCGCGAGCACCGAGCCGGCGGAGAGCTTGGCCCAGTAGAGCCCTTCGGCGCTCCTGAACGAGGCGATGAAAGCGGCCAGCGTCGAGGCCTGGTGGTTGGTGACCATGATGCTCCAGAACGATTCGTTCCACGCCAGGATGGTCACCAGCAGCGCGGTCGAGGCCAGCCCCGGCAGGGCCAGCGGCAGAATCACCCGGACCATGGTCTGGAGGACCCCGGCGCCGTCGATGTCGGCCGCCTCGATGATGTCCTTGGGAATGTCACGGAAGTAGGAGTAGACCATCCACACCATGATCGGCAGGTTCATCGCGGTGTAGAGCATCAAAAGCCCGAAGCGGGTATCGAGCAGGCCCAGCGAGCGGTAGACCAGGAAGATCGGGATCAACACGCCGACGGCGGGAATGAACTTGGTCGAGACCATCCACACCAGGGTGAAGTCGGTACGCTTGTTGGGATAGAAGGCCATCGCGTAGGCCGCGGGAATGGTCAGCACCAGCCCGATCAGGGTCGACCCCACCGCCGTCACCAGCGAGTTCCAGGCATAGTGGTTGTAGGTGCTGCCCTGTGCCATCGCCTCGCGAAAGCTATCCAGCGTCGGGGTGAAGAACAGCTGGGGAACCAGGCTCACCGCCGTCTGTTCGGTCTTGAACGCGGTCAGCAGCATCCAGAACAGTGGGAAGAACATCAGCAGCGCCACCGCATAGGCCAGCAGGG
Source organism: Halotalea alkalilenta (assembly GCF_001648175.1). Classification (NCBI taxonomy): domain Bacteria; kingdom Pseudomonadati; phylum Pseudomonadota; class Gammaproteobacteria; order Oceanospirillales; family Halomonadaceae; genus Halotalea; species Halotalea alkalilenta. The sequence goes on from NZ_CP015243.1 coordinate 4,010,026, forward strand.
TCAGCAGCACGCCCCCGAGGCCCTGACGCGATTGATTGATATCGACTGGGGTGCTCATCGGTTCGCTCCCGCATTGAGGTTGCCCGAAACGAAGCGGATCAGGAAGATCGCGAAGATGTTGGCCAGCACCACCGCCGCGATCGCGCCCGCCGAGGAGGTACCTATGTCGTACTGGAAGAAGGCGTTGAGATAGATGTAGTACGGCAGATTGGTGGTCGCGGTGCCCGGGCCGCCGCTGGTGGTGGTGTAGATCTCAGCGAACGAGGTAAGGAAGAAGATGCTCTCGAGCATCAGTACCACGTAGATCACCTGGCCGAGGTGCGGCAGCACGATGTGACGGAACTCCTGCCAGCGGTTGGCACCGTCGAGGCGCACCGCCTCGAGCTGGTCCTCCGGCAGCGACTGCAGCCCGGTAAGCAGCACCAGGAGCGCGAACGGCGTCCACATCCAGGTGATCATGATCACCACCGAGCTCATCGGATACTGGGCGAGCCAGTCGATCGGCTCGAGCCCAAGGCTCCTGAACACCCAGGCGAAGAGGCCATAGACCGGGTGCATCAGCATGTTCTTCCAGATCAGCCCGGCGACCACCGGCATGACGAAGAAAGGCGCCACCGCCAGGGTCCTCGCCACTCCGCGCAGCGGGAAGGTGCGGTTGAACAGCAGTGCCAGGGCAAGACCGAAGCCGACGGTCAAAATCAGGCTGAAGAACACCAGCACCAGGGTATTGCCGAGCGCTGCCCAGAAGATCGGGTCGTCGAACAGCAGCTGGTAATTGAGAATCCCGGCGAAGCCGCGATCCAGCGGCATCATCAGGTTGTAGTTCTCGAACGAGTAGTAGAACGTCATCGCCAGTGGCACCAGCATCCACACCAGCAGGAAGATCACGGCCGGCGCCAGCAGCCAGCGCACCGTGGTCCTGTGGGTATGATGGGAACCCCTGATCTTGCCGCGCCGGGGACGCGCTGCGACACCAGCCGGCGCCACCGTCCCTGCGTGGGCGGTTTGAGTCTTCATCGCGTAGCTCCTTTGCACATGATTGCTTCGCACATCGAACCCGCGACCGCGGGCCGAGAGTACCCGGCCAGCGGTCTTGCCCTCACTCGATATAGCCGCCTTGGGTCATCTGCCGCAGGGTGAAGGTCTGCGCCTGCTGCAGCCCCTGGTCGACGGTGGTCTGCTTGGCGAGGATGCCCGCCATGATCTGGCCGACCCTGGTGCCGATCGATTGGAACTGCGGGATCGCGACGAACTGGATGCCGGTGTAGGGCACGGGGTCCTGGGTCGGCTGGGTCGGGTCCGCCGATTGGATCGCCTCGAGCACGAATGGCGAGAAGCTGGCGGCGTCGCGATAGTTCTGGTTTTCGTAGGTCGACTGGCGGGTGCCCGGCGGTACGCTGACCCAGCCATTGCGCTCACCAACCAGCTCGATGTACTGCTTCGATGTCGCCCACTCGACGAACGCTTGCGCCGCTTCCTGGTTCCTTGAGGAGTGGGGAACCGCCAGTGCCCAGGTATAGAGCCAGCTGGCACCGCGCTCGGTCACCTCCATCGGCGCCTGGGCGAAGCCCACCTGGTCGGCGACTTGCGAGGTATCGGGATTGGAAAGGAAGCTCGCCGCCACCGTAGCGTCCACCCACATCGCACAGTGGCCGCCGGCGAACAGCGTCGTGGTCTCGGTGAAGCCGTTGGAGGTCACCCCTGGCGGGCCGTAGTTCTCGAGCAGGTCGACATAGGTCTGGGCGGCCGCCTTCCAGGCCGGACTATCGAGCTGCGGCTGCCAGCTCTCGTCGAACCAGCGTCCGCCATAGGCGTTCACCATGGTCGAGAACACCGCTATGTTCTCGCCCCAGCCCGGGAGCCCGCGCAGGCAGATACCATAGAGGCTGTTGCTCCGGTCGGTGAGCTGCTCGGCGAACTCAGCCATCTGGCTCCAGGTCGGCCGCTCGGGCATTTCCAGCCCGGCCTGCTCGAACAGGTCCTTGCGATAGTAGGTCATCGACGACTCGCCATAGAACGGCAGCGCGTAGAGCTTGTCTTCGAAGCTCAGCCCTTGGCGCAGGTTCTCCAGCAGGTCCTCTTCGTCGTACTCCTCGGAAAGCGACTCGAACGGCACCAGCCAGCCGTTCTGGGCCCAGATCGGGGTCTCGTAGTTGCTCACCGTGACCACATCGTACTGACCCGCGCTGCTTGCGATGTCGGTGGTGATCCGCTGGCGTATCTCGTTTTCCGGCAGCACCACCCAATTGACCCTGATGTCGGGATGCGCCTGCTCGAACTCTCCGGTGAGCCGCTGCATCGCGACCATGTCGGGGTTGTTGACGCTCGCCACGGTGATCTGCGTCTGCGCCTGCGCTACGCCGCCGGCCGCCATTATTCCTACGCCAACTAGAAGCCATGACCGCTGCATCGATCGCTCCTCCGCGCCAGGCGGCGCTTACGGGGGTGAATGTGCTGCGATGGTGTGGTATCGGCATCTAAAACGCCTTTAGCTTTTGGTCTGACTGGAATTACATGCTAGGCACCAAGCACCGAACAAAAAATCAAAAATACATAAAATAATATATAAAACATATAGTTATAAAAAATATCCCAGCGACTCCGAATTACCTTCATAGACCAAAGACGGACAACAAACCACCATCAACGAAGAACAAAACACATCGCAAACCCGATCTCGACAGTCGAATCTCGCCTCCACACGCGAAGCATCATTGGGTCGGGCTTAAGCTCTCCCCCCGCTATGCGGATCGGCGAACCCTTATCCCTTCGCCGTGGTCGAAGGATCATCTAGAGTGAAGATCAACCAGCGCGATGCGATCCGCCGGCACCCGCAGGCGAGACACACGACAACGAGGAAGCTCATGTTCGATCCGAACGCCTATCGTAATCTTCGCGACAACCCGGCCTGGCGCCGGGCACGCGAATGGCGCGCCGGCAGCGGCGTAGGGCGGCGACCAGAAGGAGCGGCCGATTGGCTGAGAGCGACATTCACTTGGCTTGCGGTCAGCGTACTGCTGATGGTCGGCGTGGTGATGGCGCTGCTGCTGTTCACCCTTGGCCTGCTGATGCTGCCATTCCTACGCTATCGGCTGCGCAAGCAAGCCGAGCGGCAGGGCCAGGTATGGTCCGGCGAGCAGAGTGCTCGACAGCCGCGCGACGGCCCGCGAGTGATCGAGGGCGAATACCAGGTCAAGCGACCGCCCCCGCGCTGAGTCGGGTTCGGCATGATTCTCTGGTTGGCTGCGAATCCCCAGGCTTCGAACCGGGGGCAGCCAAGGACTCGGCGGCCCTGAGGCCGACACCGCGCTGCATGACGAAGGCGCGGGCGGGTGTTCATCTTCGATGAAAGTTGTCATCATGCCCGTCGGCCGCTGGAGACGCGGCCCTGGGAAATAGCCCAGCGGAATCGAAGTAGCGAGAAAAAAGAGGTCAGCTCATCATGTTGGAAGGCATCATCATCTGCCTGGCGCTGCTGGTGGTTCAGCTGGTAGTGCTTTATTTCGTCGACAAGCGCCTCGACTACGCACAGATGAACGACAGCTATGCCGCCGCCGCCGGCACCCAGGTGGCGCACGCGGAGATTGGCAGTGCGGTGAAGAAACGCAAACGCACCGCCGCCAAACCGGTACCCGAGGACGAACTGCCCTGAGGCAAGCCCTCGGGTCGCATACGCCCATCACCGTTCGCCGGTTCTTTTCGTCGCCTTTTCTCTCTCGCGGAGCCAGGGCGAGCTTGCCTTGGCCGCTATCACCCCCATATCGAAAACATCGTCGGCGTCGATACGCCGCTTCCCTTGCAGACGAGGTTTTCGATGACCGCATTGAAAGACGTGCGCCTCTCGGTGCTCGACCTGGCCCCTATCCGGGACCAGGGCGACGCCGCTGAGAGCTTTCACAACACCGTGGCGCTGGCGCGTCGCACCGAAGCCCTCGGCTATCATCGCTTCTGGCTCGCCGAGCACCACAACATCGATGGCATCGCCAGCGCAGCCACCGCGGTACTGATCGGCCATGTCGCCGGCCATACTTCGACCCTCCGCGTCGGCAGCGGCGGGATCATGCTGCCCAACCATGCACCGCTGGTGATCGCCGAGCAGTTCGGCACCCTCGCCACGCTCTACCCCGGGCGCATCGATCTGGGCCTCGGCCGCGCCCCGGGCAGTGATGGTGCGACCATGCGCGCGCTGCGCCGCGATCCTCACTCCGCCGATGAATTCCCTCAGCGGGTCGACGAGCTGATCCGCTATCTCGACGACCCCCAACCGGGCCAGCGGATCAAGGCGATACCCGGCCAGGGAACCCGTGTGCCCGTGTGGCTGCTCGGCTCGAGCGGCTTCAGTGCCCAGCTCGCCGCTCGTCTCGGCCTACCCTTCGCCTTCGCCAGCCACTTCGCACCGGGCTACCTGTTCGAGGCGATCCGCCTTTACCGCGATAATTTCCGCCCCTCCGAAGTGCTCGACGCACCCTACCTGATGCTCGGCGTGCCGGTGATTGCCGCCGAGACCGACGCACTCGCCGAATACCACGCCACCGTCGGCCAGCAGAAATTCCTCAACCTGATCCGCGGCCATTCCACCCGTGCCCGCCCGCCGGTAGAGAAGCTCGACTGGCTGCCTCACGAAGAGGCCCACGTACGCCAGAACCTCGCCGCCTCCGTCGTCGGCGGCCCCGAGCGGGTGCGCGAGGGACTCAAGCAACTGCTACGCGCCACCGATGCGGACGAGCTGATGATCAACGCCGATTTCTACTCCCTCGAGGATCGGCTGCGCTCCTACGAGATCGTGGCGGAGATCGCCGCCGACGGCTGAGCCGCGCCGAAAGGGAGCCTCGGCTTCCCTTCGGGCTTGCTGCGCTGGACCAACGACGAATCCCGCTGCTTCAACCCGGCAGCCGACCGGCGAAGGCATCGATGCGCTCGGCAAGCAGCCGGGGACACTCCATCGGCAGCAGATGCCCGAAGCCCTCGATCACCTCGAGCTCGCCAACCGCGAGCTGCGGCATCACCAGCTCCCGCTGCATCCCGGGCGGACAGGAGGGGTCCTGCGCGGAGACGATCACCGCTGCGGGCAGGCTGAGCTCGCCGACGCGTTCGGACCAGTCCTCGAGATAGCCGTGCGTCGCCCAGGCCCGCCAAGCGCTGCGCGCTCCACGCATCGCATCCTCGATGGCATGCTCGCGGGTCGAGGTAGAGATCGATGCGACGCGGGCGCCGTCGATGAACCGCTCGGCACCGGCGCGATCGCCCTGGTACTCGAGCTGGAAGCGATTCTCCTGCGCGCTCACCGGCTGCGCCGTCGCGGGCGAAGGTGCGACCAGGTAGAGTCCTTCAAGCCAGTCGGGCGCCCAGTGCGCGACCACCATCGAGACCTTGCCAGTGAACGAGTGGCCGACCAGTACCGCCCGCTCGAGCCCCAGCGCCTCGATCGTCTCGCGGACCCCAGCGGCCATCGTCGCGACGTCCTGGCCACCGAGGTCCGCCGCATCGCCAAAACCCGGCATGTCGAGCGCCACGCAGTGCCAGCGCGCAGCGAGCAGAGGGATCACCTCCTCCCACTCGCGCCGCGAGCTACCGAAGAAGTGCATCAACACCAGGGACGGTGCGTCCGGGCGGCGCTGGCCGTGCTGCTCATGGGGTAGCATGCCTGCCTCCTTGCAAAACGTGGCGATCGACTCACCGGTTCAGTGTAGAAGGCCTTTGCCGCTCATCGACCGCTCTGCGCCAGCCAGCCATCGAGCAAAGCGCCCGCCCGCTCGATCTGCTCCACCGTCGCCGCCGCGTAGCCAAGCACCAGCCCGGACCGCCGCTGACCGCTCAGATGAAGCGGCGAAAGCCCCCGCAGCACGACGTCCTCCCTCGCTCCCCGCCGCTGCAGCTCCTCTTCGTCGATGCCCTTGGGGTGAGTGGCGAGCAGATGCATCCCCGCCTCGCCGGAAGAGAGCTCGAGACCCCGCTCGATCGCCGGCGCCAGCGCCGAACGCAGCGCCGCCTGCCGCTCACGGTAGGCATCGCGACAGCGCCGTATGTGGCGCGTGAAGGCGCCAGTATCGATGAATTCGGCCAATGCCGCCTGCAGCGGATAGTGACTCTCTCTGGCGAGCCGGAAAGAGACGGTACGAAACGTCTCGATCAGCGCCGGCGGCAGCACCAGATAGCCAAGGCCCAGGCCGGGATACATCACTTTGCTGAAGGTGCCGACATAGAGCACCCGTCGCCCATCGCCGAGCCCCTGGAGCGAGGCCAAGGGCTTGGAGCCATAGCGGAATTCGCTGTCGTAGTCATCCTCGATCACCCAAGCGCGGCTGCGCTCGGCCTCGGCGAGCAGCCCCAGGCGCCGTTCGAGACTCAAGGTCACCCCGCAGGGGTACTGGTACGACGGGGTGACGTAGACAAGCGTCGGGCGCCCGGCTCCTCGTGTCGGGTCGAGCCCATCGGCGTCGACCGGGGTAGGAGACAGCCGCAGTCCGGCCGCGAGCAGCGCCGCACGGGCGCCGAGATACCCAGGCTCCTCGAACCACACCAGGTCACCGGGCTCGGCGAGCAGCTGGGCGATCAGCATGAAGGCTTGCTGCGCCCCCTGGGTGATGACGATCTGCTCCGGGGTGCACCGTACCGATCGCGACAGGCGCAGATAGTCGCACAGCACCTCGCGCAGCCGAGGCAGGCCGCCTTGGGTCTGGTAGCCGAGCCACTCTCGCGGCGGGCGCTTGAGTTGACGCGCCTGGATCGCCCGCCAGCTGCTCCAGGGAAAAAGATCGAGAGCAGGCAGGCCGGGAACGAAGGTGGTGCCGCCGTCACGCACGCCGGAGGAGAGCGCCAGCAGCGCCGCGCCGCGTGAGGAGAGCCCCGCGTCACCCCGATCCTCCGGCGCAGGCGCGGCGACAAGGGCGCGCGGCAAAGGATGCTCGAGCCTGGAAACATAGCTCCCGGCGCCACGCCGGCTGCGAATGAACCCCTCGTGAAGAAGCTGGTCGAGCGCGCTGATCACGGTATTTCGCCCCACTCCCAACGCCGCGGCCAAGCGTCGGGATGAAGGAAGCCGAGTGCCGGGCGCGAAGCGCCCAAGCTCGATCTCTTCACGCAGCCGCAGATAGAGCCGACGGTGCAGCGCCTGTGGACTTTCATCCGCCAGCGCCATCGCCAAGGCGTCGCAGATCCATTCCTCGGCGGCGGCGGATGACGACTTAATTGGTTCCATTGAATCAACCATTATTGGCCCTAACACAGGAACCATATTAGTCGATACAGTGATGCCAAGCACCGCCTCTCCTTGCCGACGGAATCATCATGTATCGACCACGCCTCTTCGATGAACGCACTGAGCCGACCCAGCTCGCGATGATGAGCGAATCGCCCTTCGCAACCCTGATCGTCATGCTCGATGGTCGCTGCCATATCGACCACCTGCCGTTACTGGTCGATGCCCTCCCCCAGGGAGGCGTACATGTGGTCGGTCACATCGCCCGCGCCAATCCGCTATGGAAAGCCTGTGGGGACGCACCGGAGGGCACCAGCTGGCCGGCGACGGCGGTGTTCCATGGGCCGCACCACTACATCTCTCCGCGCTGGTACCCGAGCAAAGCGGCCCGAGGCGAAGCGGTGCCGACCTGGAACTACAGCGCGGTCCACCTGCATGGCAGGGTGCGTTTCTTCACTTCGCCCTCCCGCCTGCGGGAGCTACTGGAGGCGCTTTCATCAAGGTTCGAAGCGCCGCTCGCAGGCACCCCGTGGCGTATCGAAGACGCACCCGCTCGCTTCATCGATGCAATGCTCGAGGCGATCGCGGGGTTCGAGTTCGAGCCCGAGCAGATCGAAGCCAAGCGCAAAGCGAGCCAGAACCGGCCTGCCGCGGACCGTCAGGGAGTGCGCGACGGGCTCGCAGGACTCGGGCTGGCACCGAGCGTGATCGAACGCCTGGTCGCCGATCCGAACACCATCAACGACAGTCCATGAGGTCCACATGATCACCCCGCCAGACATTGTTCCAGCCGGCATCGAACACCTCGACGCCTTGGCGCCCCTGCTCGACGGCTACCGCGTGTTCTATGGCCAGCCCAGCGCTCCCGAGGCATGCCGCGAATTCCTGGATGACCGGCTCAGGCGCAAGGACTCGACGATCCTGCTCGCCCGGCGCGCCCAGCAGGCGCTGGGGTTCGCCCAGCTCTACCCGCTGTTCTCCACCGTACAGCTCGGTCCGGCATGGTTGCTCAACGACCTTTACGTGGCTCCTGATGACCGCCGCAGCGGCGTCGGCAGCGCATTGCTCGAAGCCGTCCGGGAATTCGGCGTCGCCCAGGGCGCCGTGCGGATGACGCTTGCCACCTCGGTCGACAATCACCCCGCCAAGAAGCTCTACGAGCGCCACGGCTGGCGCCTGAACAGCACGTTCGACCATTACCGTCTCGATTTCGTTTGAGCCCGTCCACCAATCCCACCCACGCGCCCCACCAAGGAGCCTGCCATGTCCGAATCGCCTCAAGCCGCTGCGCTCGGCGCCGCGGTTGCACACTGGCGCGGCGCCGTTACGCCGCCACGCGAACCGCTGCTCGGGCGCTATTGCCGGCTGGAGCCGCTCGACACCGAGCGCCATGCCCATTCGCTTTGGCGCGCCTTCGCCGGCGCCGAGGAGAACTGGCGCTATCTGCCGCAGCCGCCGTTCAGTGAATTCGCCACCTATCGGGATTGGCTCGAGCGAGCAGCACTCGAACGTGACCCTCTGTTCTTCGCCATCGTCGTCGACGAAGAGGCGATCGGAGTGGCCAGCTACTTGCGCATCGTGCCGGAGCAGGGCGTGATCGAAATCGGCAATCTGAACTTCTCACCCCGGCTGTCGCGTACCCCGGCCGCCACGCAAGCCCTGTTCCTGCTGCTGAAAAATGCCTTCGACCTGGGCTATCGGCGAGTCGAATGGAAGTGCGATTCGCTCAACGCGCCATCGCGGCGTGCGGCGATGAGGCTGGGGTTCGTCTTCGAAGGGATATTCAGACAGGATCGGGTGGTCAAGGGGCACAACCGCGATACCGCCTGGTTCTCGATCATCGATACCGAATGGCCAACCTTGGCCGCCGGCATATCGCAGTGGCTGGCAGCGGAGAATTTCGATGCCTCGGGGCAGCAGCGCAGCTCGCTCTCTACGATGATCGCTCGTGCGAGGGAAACTGGGAGGAGCTCACTGATACTCAAGACCCCACCGCCTTCGTCCACCGAGAGCTACGCCTTCATGCGCGACAAGCTGCGCTATCACTGCGATAGCGCCGATCTCGCGCTCGATCTCGCCGCGGGCATCGAGGATATCGTAGTGATCGATACCCGTGCCCATGCCCGCTACATCGAAGGCCACATCCCCGGCGCAGTGAGCCTGCCCCACGCCACCATGGATTCATCTACCGCGGCGGCGCTGGACCGGGCCAAGACCTACGTCACCTACTGCGATGGCATCGGCTGCAACGGCTCGACCCAGGGCGCGATGAAACTCGCCGCACTGGGCTTTCAGGTCAAGGAGCTGCTTGGCGGACTGGACTTCTGGCAGCGCGACGGCCACCCGATCGAGCGCGGGAAGTCGGCTGGCCGAATGCCCACACGGCCAGCCCCCGCCTGCGGCTGCTGAGATGCCGGCAAAGCGCGCAGGCCTCTCGGGCGCTTGCGCAGTCTTTGCCGGCGAAACGCCGCCGACGATACCCGGCTCGCTAGCGATACTCGACGACCAGCAGCGCCCCGCTGGCATCGCTGCGCCCGACACCGGGCACTTCCTGCCAGCGGTAGGCGACCACCGGGGTCTGCGCACTGGAGCCCGACAGCATGGCGATGCTCTGGTTACCGACGATGGTGGGGCGCGCGACTTCAAGCGATGCGCGCTGCGGACAAGAAGAGAGAGAAACTTGACGGCTCCCGAGCTCGATACTGCAGGTCGACTCGACGACCGAGCCACCGAAGCGGACCGTACCCCCCGCCGCCTGGACTGTGGCACTCCCGATGCCCGCCAGCAGCGCGACCAAGCCTACGCTCAAGTACATACGCATGTTCATGGCTATCCCCTCCGAACGCAGTCACCGATGGAAGTCGCCCGCAACCCGCTGTATGGCCTCTATTCTTTTTGTCTTTCCGATCCCGTGGTCGAATGCAGTCCTCTGTTGTGTCTACCGTTGTGTCTACCGGTTAGGCCCTTGGCGCCGACGCCGCCCAAGCCCCTTTTTCCCACTATCGACAATTTTTGCCGGCGCTGTAGGAAAATTCCCAACATGAGGCTTCAGCCAATCGGTACGGCCCAGCGTGGCGATTCGTCGCCGCTGATCCGCCGCCGGGCACGCCGGGAATGCGCGCACCGCGCTCGAAGGCGCGGTGCGAAATGAAAGGATGCGTCGTCGCGGTCGCTGGGTTCCCCACCGGCGTTTCGCAGCGAGGGGCCACCCAGCGCACTTCAGGTGGGAGGAGTGATCTTGCCGCTCGTGCCGCCGCTCATTGGTAGGTGACGTTGTAGGTGGCGATCGCGTGCACCTTGCCCGCGCGTGCGTTTGGCTGGGCCTGGTAATAGCGCGCCAACAGCTGCATCACCACCGAGCTGTCGCCCTCGTTGGCATTGAGCCTGGCGAGCCTCAAGGTTTCGCCCAGCGCGATCGGCGTATTGGCGCTGCCGCGGTCGTCGAGCATCTGGATGCCGATGCCCGAGGCTGCGTTGCCGCCCGACTCTTCGTTTCTCAGCACGCCCTGGGAGGCATTGGTGCCTGGAGCGGCGTTACCGGCGAAACTCACATAGACGTCGGCGAAGGTACCCGAGATACCGGAGCCGCCGTTGCAGCGCATATCGAGCGAGAACGGCACCTCTCCCTGGGTACTACCGACACCGCTGAAGCCGGAGATCGGCACTGCCGCGAGATTGATCGTCTGATTGCGCTGGCCAAGGATCGAACAGGTAGGCGAGATGATCGTGATCGCCTCGCCGGAAATCCTCGACTCGAGCATCGGATTGTTCCGATTGCTGCTCAACCGATAGGAGCTGTAGGTCCCCGACGTCAGCGCCCCACTGCTAGTGGACGACTCGGTCTTGATGATTTCGACCACGAACCTGGAACCCGCCAGGGTATAGCTGGTGCCGCCCAAGCCCCCGGAGATCGGCAGCGAGTGGGGATAGCGCACATCGCCGACGCTGCCACCAGCGCCCAGCCGGCTGAGCCGGATGCCGATTCCGCGGATGTTGGTCTGGTAGACCGAGTCGCCGAGGGCCGCGAAGCCAGGAATCACCACTACCCCTTCCGCCGTATCGGACTGCCGCCAGGCGCAGTTCACCACCGCTTGGCTGCTCGCCTGGATGGGGAATTCCCGGCGTACCAGCACATCGCCCACGGCGGACTCCTGCGGCACCACGACGCGACCGACGTTCATCTCCACCACGGCGGTTCTGACCGAGCCGTTCCTGGTGCAGGCCGCATGGGCCGTGCCCTGGGCCAATACGCCGAGGCAAAGCAGCGCGCCACCAAGGGCCAGCGACAGCGCACGCATGCGCCCCCCTCTCAGCAAGCGATTCATTCACACACTCCTTCGAGCATCACGTAGCCATCGCCCTTGCGTTGGTCCTCGGGCACCTCGTACTCGATTTCGCACCGCTCGCTCTCGCCTGCTCCCAGGCGCACGACCAGCCGCCCTTGCATAAGGTCGGTGCGCACGAAGATGGTGCTGCCCTGCCCCACCACACCGACGCTCTGGCCTTCTTCATCGGTCACTTCGGCACCGAAGGGCAGTGGCGCTGTCCCGGCGTGACCTGCGCGAATCAGGATCGAGCGGCCGGTGACGGTGGTGAAGCTCACCTTGGTGATCGCCCCACCGAAGGGTGCGACCTGGCGCACCGTGTTGCGCAGTTCGACATTGGCCGAGGTGCCCAATGGATCGATTTCGATCGTGTTCAATCGATAGGGACGCACGTAGGGCACCAGGGCATAGCCATTGGCGTCGATACGGGCCCCGGGTGCGCTCGGCAACAGGGCGCCTTCGGCGTCGGGCGCCTCGACCAGCACCATCGTGTCCGTGCCTTGCGGTGCGAACGTCGCTCCGCCCTGATGCAGTACCACGGCGCCCATCGCGCCCACCGAGGCCTGACGGTAGCTGCGGCTCTGGCTGAAGTTGCCGTTCAAGGTCGAATAGGGAGCGCGATAGGTGGCTCCGAACGAGCCTGCGTTATCTCCGCCCCGCTGCTGGCTCACTGAGGCGGTGTAGCTGATGTTGCGGTCCACGCCAGCGGCACCGTTGATACCAATGCGAGACTCCTGGTATCTGGCATCCTCGAAGCCCACGCCACCGGTGAGGTTGGCGCTGCCCCCACCGCCGGTTCCCAATGGGTAGGAAAAGCTCAGGTAGTAACGGGTGCCGCTGTCGTCGTAGCGCTCGTTGACCCGGCCCACGGAGAGCGAGTAGGAAAGCGCCCCAAGCATGTTGTTGTAGTTGATCTGGTACTCCCGCTGGGTGCCTGCCTCTCCCCAGTAGTCCGAGATTCGCGCATTGAAGTAGATCCCTCCCCATCCGCTCGGCAGGTTCTGGCTCACGGTCGCGGTCACGCCGTTGCGCTCGCGTCGCATCGTCTGCGGGTCACGTCCACGGCGGACGTACTCATGCGCGTAGAGAGCGTCGTTGACGCTGAAGTAGTCGCTGGTGGAATAGCGGTAGGCGGCCAGCACCAGGTTGGTGCTGGTGCGCGCGAACATCCTGTTGAAGCTCAAGCGGTAGCTCTGACCGCTATAGCTCGACCGCCCAGCGAGATCGGTCTGCGCATGGGTCATATCGAACGACATCGCGCCCCAGGGCGTACTCCAACCGGTCCCCAGCAGCACCGAGTTGTATCCATCGAAACCGGTATTGCCCAGGTAGCCGGTGAACAGGTTGGTCAACCCACGCTGATACGTCGCCTGGTAGAGCGCGGGGTTGTCACTCAGGTAGTCGTAGTCCACCCGCCCGACCGAGAGCGCGTAGCGGCTATGGCCGACCCGCAAGAGCTGGGTGATCGAGGCATAGGGAATGGCGAAGGTACGCTCGCGACCATCCGCCTCGGAGATCGTCACCTGCAGCTCGTTACCGAAACCGGAGGGATAGAGATCATCGATCAAAAAAGGGCCCGGGGTGACGTTCACCCGATAGAGGACATTACCGTCCTGGCGGATCGTGACCAGCGCGTTGGTTTCCGCCACGCCCCTGATTTCAGGCGCATAGTTGCGCATGCCATCGGGCAGCATGTTGTCGTCGGTGCGCAGGTCGACCCCTCGCAGCCGGGTGCTGTCGAAGAACTCTCCATTGGTACTGACGTCGCCCAGGGTGATCTGCGACTTGATCGACGCGATGCCGCGCTGCAGATAGGTCCGATTGCCATCCCAGCGCATGCCGCTTGAATAGCCGCTGCCATCCTGCCAGTTGAGCGATCCCAGGTGCTTGAACAGCCATCCGGCATGGCTGAAACCAATATCCAAGCCCAGATAGGCCGAGGAGAAATCGCCGCCCTGGTAGGCGCTATAATGCGTATTGTAGGCGTTGAAGTTGTAGCCGATGTTGGCTGCGGTAATGCCCTCGCTCCAGAACGAGGGGGAGACATAGTTCCTGGCCTGGCGCCGGAGATAGGTCTGGGGAACGATGAGATCCAGCCGCAGCGAGGAAGGGTCGAAACTCACCCGTGCGTTCGGATCGTCAATCCAGCTCGACAGCGGTTCGCAGGCGTTGGGATCGTCACGCAGCACCGCTGGCAGCCGGTTGGTGTCGATCCCGAACTGATCGAACATCAGCCGGGTAAAACACAGCGTCGCCTGGGACTCGCCCTCGAGGTTGCGAAAGGTCAGCGTGAAGCGCCCTTTCCACTCGCTATTGGTGTAGATATCGCTTTCGTACTGACCCGCCAGGATCGGATTGGTGGTGGAAAAGCGAGAGAGATCGGCCTTGCCGGCGTCACCAAATAGAAAACCGTTATTGAACACGGCCGCGGTCCCAGCCGAATTTTCCGCTGGAGCATCGCGATCGATCGCGCCAGGCTCGCCTGCGCCATTGGCCATCGCCTGGGCCGTAAAGACCCCCGCCATCGCGAGCCATAGCAGAATGCCAGGAGCGCAGGCATTACATAAAAGCCTGCTCATGATCGAGCGAGACCCAGCTGGGCGACAATGCTCTTGAGCTTGTAAATGATCGTGCCCGCCATGCCTGGATCCCATTCATGCCCGCATGAAAATCGACACTTTTTTATTCAACGACCGCCATCGAGCTATTACTCGAGCCATAATCATTGATATTCATGAAGCGAATCTTCTGACCCGCCGAGAGAGGCGTATCGAGAGAAACGTCTTGTTGTGAGAAAGGCGCAATCATATTGGCATCATGACTAAGAGATTCATCTCCAACCTCGGAAAAAATCTCGGTGACGGTGATATAAAAAGGCGTTGGATTGTCGATACGCACCCCTCCCGGGACCGCCTTCCAGGTCATCTGCCCAATCGCCTGGGTACGATTGGGCAGGCCTGCCGGACGATAGAACAGCTTCAAGCGCGAACGAATCGCCAGCTGCACGTAGTTGTCCTCAGCGCTGTCAGTAGGCGCGGGTGGGATGTCCAATACGTTCAGCCAATAGAGGGATTCCCGGTCCTGGGGCAGCTGGGCGCCCTGGAAGTGGACTCTCACCGTCTGCCCCCCATTCGCTTCCAGTCGCGCCACCGGCGGGGTGATCACGAAGGGAACGGAAATCTGCTCGGGGGTCAGTGCCGCATTGCCATCATCGATCCATACCTGCGCCAGGGCGGGACGATCGGCCTTGTTGCTCAGTTGCACGGTGATTTCCCGGGCATCACCGGAATAGATGAAGCGGGTGCCATTGATAACGATATTGTCCGCCAGCGATTGCTGGCAGAATAAAAAAAACGCAAATGAATAAAGCCATTTCACGGCCGTACCTCAAGAACAAATAACGACGAATGACCAGCGCATGAAAAATGGGCGCATCCTTGCGCCCATGGACGATGGCTTAGTTGTATTCGACTTGATAGGTCGCGTAGCTCTGGACGCCGCCAGCGGTGACCGCATCGGGCGTCTGGGTGACATAGCCAACGTAATAGGTGAACAGCGCCGAGGAGCCGTCGGTGGTATCAGCGGAGCTTTGTGCCTGCTCGCCGCCGGGAATGATACGGGTGGTGCTGTCCAGCGACGTAGCGGTGGAAAGCGCCAGCTGGATGTTCGCCCCGTCAGCGCCCAGCGAGTTGGCCAGATAGCCCGCGGCATCGCCCGAAGCCCCCTGCAGCAGATTGCCGCCGACCCAGCTGACGCTGAGGCTGCCATCATCGATGCTGTCTCCCGCCGCCGCGCAGTCGGAAACCCGAACGGTGAAGGGAGTCGCCTTGTAGAAAGCGCCCGCGGTGGAGACTTCGGCGATCGAGACCGGGGCCAGGTAGACGCTTGCGTCGCTGCCCTGGCCGTTGACCGAGATGGTGCAGGATACGTCGGTGACCTCTCCATAGAAGTCGACGCGACCGCCGCCAACATCGTTGGTGGCTGCCAGCGCGAGACCGGTCGAGGACAGCAGAGCTGCGGTCATCAACCCCATGGCGAATGTCTTGTTCATGGTGTTCTACCTTCCGGATCACTTCATTGGTGGTGAATACCTCCCCGCTCAGGGAGAGACATTTGCAGTACGTTCAAGCGAGGAGGCTTCACAGGTGTCTGGGGCATCATGGAGAGAGCGTCGCTGACCAGCGTTGAAGACGCCTCGGCCTGTCCTCTGACTCGAGCCAGGGCCAAAATAATGACGCAACGTCCCAAATACCAGACGAGGAGTTCAAAACCAGAATTTTCTTACATTCGGTTACGAGGAAGGCAAAGCGCCGCGAATGGGCGAATTCGGGGGGGTAAAAGCTGGAAAAAACACTTCCCGGCGCGGCCCGGGCGGGCAGCGCCAGTCACCATTGATGTCGATGCGCGGATCAGCCGGCGGCTCGCCAGCGGAGCAGTTCTTCTGCATCCATCGGATGGGCGATCAGATACCCTTGCATGATCAAATCGTCGCCCAGCTTGCTCAGCCAGTAACGGTCCTGCTCACGCTCGAGCCCCTCGGCGACCACTCTGAGTCGCGCCACCCGCGCCATCCTCAGCACCAGTTGGAGCAGCGCGCGGCGCGGCTCGCTATCGGCGATGCCATCGATGAAGCTGCCGATCAGCTTGAGCTCGACGGGCCCGAAGCGCAGCAGCTCTTCGACCGCGAAGCCATTGGCGCCGAAACCATCGATCGACAGAGAACAGCCCAGAGCGCGCAGCGGTGCGAGACGATTCAGCGTCGAAGCTCCGCCGGCGAGCAGCTCCTCTCCCTTGACCTCCCATACCAGCGCCTGCGCGGGCCAACGATGACGGGCGAGCGCGGCCTCGAGCCCAGCGAGGAAGCTGCGGCTGTCGGCAAGCTCGAGCGGCAAGTGGCAGGAGACTCTGAGCTTCGGCCACCGTGCACTGCGGCATTTAGCCATCGTTTCCAGCGTCTGATCGAGCAGGCCCAGGGTCAGCGGTTCGAGCAGCCCCTGGCGTGCGCAGGCGCCGAGGAAACTCACCGGGCGCAATACCTCGTTGCCCGAGCGCCGCCAGCGTGCCAGCGCCTCGACCCCGCAGACCCGGCCGCCGGCGTCCACCTGGGGCTGGAAGAACGGCACGAAATGGCCCTGCTCGATACCCAGGCGTATCTCCTCGATGAGAGGGTCGCCGTCGTAGGCGCTCGATGCAGCGCTCGCCAGCCGTTCCTCGATCAGCCGTTCGAGATGCAGGGTGAGCTCGACTACCCGGCGATAGCACGAAACCACGTCGACTCCCAGCGATGTCGCGTCGTCATCCTCCTCCAGCGCAAGCTCCAGTGCCGCGGCCTGATCCGCAAGGGGAGCGAAGCGAAGGCTTTCAGCCCCACCCTTGAGCCGATGAGCCAGTCGCTTGATCGTCGCCCGCTCGCCGCCATCGAAGGCATCGACCAGAGCGCTCAGATCCTCGCGGTTGGTATCGCGCATCGCATTGAGGAACTCACGCACGAACCCCTCGTTGCCACCGCCGAGCACCCGGAGCAGCTCCCCGTCCAGGCGCCCGGGCAGCGCAATGCCCTGTTCGGTGCCGAGATGGAGGGAGAGACAATCGGCGAGCGCATCGACGGACTGATGCTTGCCGATCACCGCGTCCACCTCCGATTCGAACCGTCTATCGAGCAGCGCTTCTCCGGCGCTGCGCACCACGATCAGCATTCGCGGCTTCGGTGCCCGCATCCGCTCGTAGCGCCGCAGCAGGCGAATCAGTTGGAAGCCATTGAACCGGGGCATGTTCAAGTCGGTGATCAACACATCGAACGCGTGCTCGCGCAGCAGGCTGCGCGCGGCATCGCCATCGGCAGCCTCGTACGCTTGCGCGCCCCAGCTTTCCAGACAGTGGCGCAGCAGCATGCGAGTGGCATCGTGGTCGTCGACCACCAGCACCCGTCGACCACTGAGATTGGGTCTGGCAGCGGTCGAGAGCTGCGGCTCCAGGCTCTCGACGACCGCATGCTCCAGCGCGATGCGCAGCAGGAAAGTACTGCCACTGCCGTGACGACTGGTCAGCGAAAGCTGTCCTCCCATCAGTTCGGCCAGGCTGCGACTGATGAACAGCCCCAACCCGGTACCGATCGTCTGGCCATCCACCAGCCGCGAGAAAGGTTGGAACAAACGCTCCTGGTCGGCTTCCCGGATACCGATGCCGGAGTCCTCGACGCAAAGCGAAATCAGCTGACGACGGCCGTCGCTGCTCAACGCCGCGTGCAGGCGCAGGGCTATCTCGCCACGCTCGGTGAACTTGAACGCATTGCTGAGCAGGTTGGCGACCACTTGTCGCAGCCTGCGTCGGTCGCCGCGCACCTCGAGACGCTCGGCATCCCCCATCTCGACGATGAAGCGCAGTCCCTTGGCTTCGATCTGGCCGGCGAACAGCTCGCTCAGCTCGTCCATCAGCTGGATCAGGTCGAAGTTCTCATAATGCAGCTGCAGCCGGCCGGCCACCGCGCTGGAGGCATCGAGCATGTCGTCGACCAGCCCGCACAGCTCCCGGGAAGTTGTCAGGGCGATCCCCCCCAGCTGGCTGGCGCGTCCATCCTCGAGCAGCGTTTGCTGCAGTTCCAGACTAGTGGTCACCGCGCTGAGCTGGGTACGCAGCTCATGGCCGAGATTCGCAAGCAGAGGGTCGCCCAAGCGCGCCGTTCGCCCCGGTGTCCACCTGCGTTCGGCGCTGAAGTCGAACGGGCGCCAGATCAGCTGGTAGAGCGGGCCGGCGTCATCCTCGCCGGCACGCAGCACCCAGCAAGGGCCGGGCATGAACCCACCGGAGAGCATCTCTTCGAGCATTCGCGGCTGCTGCGATTCGTCCTCGAACAGCTGCTCGATCATACTGATCACCCGCTGGGCATTTTCCGTGCCACCGAACAGCCGCGCCGCCCGTTCCGAGTCGGCGACCGGCAGGTACCGCGGGCGCTCACCCAATACATCGGTGGCATGGGCATTGGCCCAGGCCACAGCGTAATCGCGCCGAAAGACCAGTAGGGCGATCGGCAGGACTTCCCACCCTTCGAACAGAGCATCGCGCAAGGTTTGTCGCATCCCTTCATCTCCCCGCTGGCGCGAGCGCGTCCCGACCCAGCGCTACTTCTGAAGCAGTTTTTCGAGCTCGAGCAGGCTGGAGACGCCCAGCTTGGCAAGTAGCCGCTGCTTGTAGGTGCTGACGGTCTTCTCACTGAGGCACAGCTGCTCAGCGACGTCCTTGTTGCGTCGTCCTTGACGAAGCAGGGTATAGACCATCATTTCACGGTCGGTAAGGCGGGCCAGCGGCTCATCCGCGAGCTCCTCCTCGTTGGTCTCGAGATCGGCGGCGGATGCCTCGTCCATCGGCATTTCGGCGCTTCGCGGGCCTTCGCCCTCGAACGGTTGGACGACGATCGTATTCAACACCCGCAGCACCGCCCGCTCCAGGCCAAGCAGCGACTCGCGCTTGGAGAGAAAGCCCTGGGCGCCCATCTGGGCCACGCGCGGACCATAAACGTCCGCGCTCATCCCCGAGATCACCAGGATCGGCGTTCGATCGTCGCGATAGCGCAAGCGACGGATGAACTCCATCCCTCCGAGCCCCGGAATGTCGAGATCGAGCAGCACGAGATGGTAATGGTGCTCACGGCAAAGCCGCAGTCCTTCTCCGCCGTCCCCTGCTTCCTCGACCTCGAAGCCGAGCCCGGCGAGCACGCCGCGATAGCCCATCCGAATCGCGGGATGGTCATCGATCACCAGCACACGCTGGGGAAGTTTGCCTACGGCGTCGCGGGAGGCTGGTAGCGATTTCATGGTTGTTTTGGCTCCATCCAAGCACGCCAACACTCGATCACCGCCTGTCTATGGGCGCTGAACTCACTCACCGACACCATCGAATCGCGCTTTGCCAGCGCGTTGAGATGGCCGATATCCCGGTAGGCAAGATAGGCGTTTCTCAGCGCCCCGGCGTGTTCTATCGGCAGTTGACGAGATATCTCCAAGGTTTCGAGAATTCGCACGTTGTCACTGTAATCGAGCAGCGCCGGCACCTCGGCGCCCAGCGCCAGCACCGCGAACTGGTCGAGAAACTCGATGTCGACCAGGCCACCGGGATCGTGCTTGAGGTCGAAGCGCTCAGGGTCACGTCCGCCGCTGCCGAGGTGTTCGCGCATCTTGGCGCGCATCTTCACCACGTCCTCACGCAGCCGCTCCCGGTCGCGCGGCTTGCCGAGCACTTCGCGACGCAGTGATTCGAACCGCCGCTTCAGCAGTGTACTGCCAGCCACCGCCCTGGCTCGCACCAGCGCCTGGTGTTCCCAGGTCCAGGCATGGCGATGCTGGTACTCGGCGAAGGCCTCGAGTGAGGTGACCAGCAGTCCGGCGTTACCCGAGGGACGAAGCCGCATGTCGACATCGAACAGCATGCCGTTAGCGGTCACCGCGGTGAGCAGATGGATGATCCGCTGGCCGAGCCGGGTGAAGAACACCCCGTTGTCGATCGCCCGGGGGCCGCTGGTCGCGCCCTGGGGAGCGGCGTCGTGGATGAAGACCAGGTCAAGATCCGAGCCATAGCCGAGCTCGATCCCCCCCAGCTTGCCGTAGCCGACGATGATGAAACCGGCACGGCCCTCCTCGCGCGAGGACTCGCCCCCCTGAGGTTCTCCGTAGCGGGCCACCAGCCCCCGCCAGGCCATCGCCAACACGCGCTCGAGCACGACCTCGGCGATAAAGGTGAGATAGTCGCTGACGTTCATCAGCGTGCGCGCACCGGCAAGGTCGGACGCGGCGACCGAGAGCACCTGGGCATGCTTGAACACCCGAAGGGCTTCGAGCTGAGCCTCATCGTCGTCCTCGGGTATTCGCGCCAGGGTCTGGTCGAGCTCGGCGCGCAGGCGTTCGCGATCAGCGGGAGAATAGAGCATCGCCGGGGTGAGCAGCTCGTCGAGCAATACCGGGTGACGGGTGAGCTGCTCGGCGATCCAGGGGCTCGCCGCGCACAGCCGGACCAGATGGACCCGGGCTGCCCCGCTTTCGCGCAAAAGCGATAGATAGGCAGTGCGCCGCAGCACCGACTCGATCAGCCCAAGCACTCGTTCGAGCGCGATGTCCGGCGGCTGATCGAGATAGTGCCGGCGAAGACCCGGTGAGCGTTCCACCGGCTGTTCACCGCCATCGGGATGCTCGCCGGCGACCGCCTCCAGCAGCAGCGGCATCAAGGCGTCGAGACGTTCGAGGCCGATGCGCTGCATCCCCTTCACCGCCTTCGAGCGCCGCAGCGCATCGATCCGGGCGAGCACCCGGGAAGGGTCGGCGAAACCGCGGGAGACAAGCAGTGCCTCGCCCTCTTCGCGATCCAGCGACGCCTCCCACAGCGCCCGCCACTCGGCGATCGCCTGCTCGTCGCCGCTCGGCGCACTCTCCTGCGGCACGCTGATCACCGCCTCGAAATGGCCATGGACGCGACGACGCACCGCGACCAGCTCCGATTCGAGCTCGCCCCAGCCAGCGCGGCCCAGCGCAAACGCCACTCGCTCACGGTCGAGCGAGTTCGTCGGCAAGTCCTGGGTCTGACGATCCTCCAACGCCTGGAGCACGTGCTCCAGGTCGCGCAGCAGCAGATAATCCGCCTCCAGCTCCTCGACCACCCGGGCGGGAAGCAGCTCGAGTCGCGCCAGGCAGCCCAGGGCGCGGGCCAGCGACGGTGTCTGCAACTCGGTGTCGCGCCCGCCGCGGATCAGCTGGAAGACCTGGACCACGAACTCGACCTCGCGGATCCCTCCCGCGCCGAGCTTGATGTTGTCGGCGAGCCCGCGGCGGCGAACTTCTCGGTTGATCATCGCCTTCATCTCGCGCAGCGACTCGATCGCACCGAAATCGACGTAGCGCCGGTAGACGAAGGGCTTGAGCCTTTCGAGCAGCTCGCGACCGGCGTCTTTGTCCCCCGCCACCGGCCTCGCCTTGAGCAGCGCAAAGCGCTCCCACTCCCGCCCTTGGTCCTGGTAGTAGCGATCCAGCGCAGCGAAACTGCCGACCAGCGGCCCGCCGTCCCCGAGCGGGCGCAGCCGCATGTCGACTCGGAACACGAAACCTTCCGCGCTTGGCGCATCAAGCGCACGAATCAGCTTCTGGCCAAGCTTGGTGAAGTACTCGAGATGGGAAAGCGAGCGCCGCCCTCCGCTGGTTTCGCCTTCGCACGGATAGGCGAAGATCAGGTCGATATCGGAGGAGAGATTGAGTTCGCCTGCGCCGAACTTGCCCATCCCCAGCACCACCAGTCGCGAAGGGGTAGCGTCGGCAAGCGGTGCCGGGCGCCCCCAGCGTGGAGCGAAGTGAGCCTCGAGCCAGCCGAGCGCCGCCTCGAGCATCGCTTCAGCGAGCTCGCTCACCGCACGCGCGGTGTCCCAGGCGCTCTCCACCGCACTGGTGTCGCGGCAGAGATCCCGCCAGACGATGCCGACCATCCACTCGCGGCGCAGGCTGCGCAGCGCAGCGCCCAGCGCCTCCTCGTCGCCACAGCCTGCGCAGGCCTCGGCCAGCGTGGCGGCAAGCCGAGCCGGAGGCGGCGCCAGGCGCAGCTCATCACGCGCGGCGAGGCGCGCAAGCAGGGTCGAATCGCGCTCGAGCGCTTCGAAAACGAAACGGGACACCGCGACGACTCGGCGAAGTGCCAGTCCATCTATCCCCGCCACCGGCGAGGTCAGCACATCGAGACGTCTCTGGGTCGACTCCTCGAGACCGCCTGTCAACGCCTCACGGCACAATTGCGACGCATCGGCCACGTTCAGCCTCCGTACTCCATCGGAATGCAAGAATACGCACTGCGGTACCTTCCACCGCTATCCCTGCCAAAAACACTGCCCTCCATCCGAAACGAAGCGCATCTCTCATCCTTTCGTTCCAGCTCCAGTCTAACCAACTCATCGACCGAGTCTCGATTTCATTGCTTTTCTCCACTGCTTTCGGCGCAAAAGCCGCACATTCGGCGCGCCAACTCATCCTTTAGGCGACTACCCAACGCGTCATCGAAGCGATAGTTTCAAACAACCGTTTGAAACTGGCGCCTGAACCGGCGCCGCTCGACAGAGGGGAGGTATCGATGCCTGCCACACTAGAGATTCGCAAAGCCGCGGTGCTCGGCGCCGGCGTGATGGGCACACAGATCGCCGCGCAGCTGACCAACGCGGGCATCGAAACGTTGGTCTTCGACCTGCCGGCCGAAGGAGAGGACAGGCGCGCGATCGCGCGAAGTGCGATCGCGCGCCTGGCCAAGCTCTCACCCAGGCCGCTCGCCGAGCCAACGCTGGCCGATGCGATCACTCCAGCCGACTACGATGACGACATCGAGGCCCTGGCGGAATGCGACCTGGTGATCGAGGCGATCGCCGAGCGGCTCGAGCTCAAGCGCGCGCTTTTCGAGCGTATCGCACCGTATCTCAACGAGCGGGCGATGCTCGCCTCCAACACCTCGGGGCTCTCGATCGCGGCGATGGCCGCCACCCTGCCTGCCGGGCTGCGCGAGCGCTTTTGCGGCATGCATTTCTTCAATCCACCGCGCTACATGACCCTGGTCGAGCTGATTCCCTGCCTGGAAAGCGACTCAGCGCTGCTCGACCGGCTCGAGAGCTTTCTGGTCAGCACCCTCGGCAAAGGCGTGGTACGTGCCAAGGACACGCCCAACTTCATCGGCAATCGCATCGGCGTGTTCTCGATGCTCTCGATCGCCCACCACAGCCAGCGCTTGGGGCTCGGCTTCGACGAGGTGGATGCGCTCACGGGCCCGCCGCTGGGACGCCCTAGATCTGCGACCTATCGCACCCTGGATGTGGTCGGCCTCGACACCATTGCCCATGTGATTGCGACGATGCGTGACGGTCTGCCCGATGACCCTTGGCATCACCACTTCTTCACCCCTGCCTGGGCCGAGCGGCTGATCGAGCGAGGCGCACTGGGGCAAAAAAGCGGCGCCGGCTGCTATCGCAAGCGCGCAGGCCAAATAGAGGTGCTCGACCCGGACACGTTCGAATACGGCCCGGCCAGGGCAACCGTCGCCCCCGAGGTCGCAGCGCTGCTCGCGCTCAAGGACCTGGGCGAGCGGCTCGAAGCCTTGCGTGTGAACCCTCATCCCCAGGCCCAGCTGGTATGGAGCAGCCTGCGAGACCTGTTCCACTACTGCGCGGCGCGGTTGGGGGAGATCGCCGATCACGCCTTCGATCTCGACCTCGCCCTGCGCTGGGGCTACGGCTGGAAGCAAGGGCCGTTCGAGAGCTGGCAGGCGGCCGGCTGGAAACGCGTCGCCGGCTGGATCGAGGAGGAGATCGCGCAGGGCAAGACGATGAGCGATGCCCCGCTGCCTGCCTGGGTCACCGAGGTAGACGGCGTCTACCGCGCGGGCAGCGGCTATGCCCCCGCCACCGGCCGGTTCGCGCTTCGCGGCCAGCTTCCGGTCTATGCCCGCCAGCGGGCGCCGGAGCGGCTGCTCGACGATCCGCTCGCGCCGGGCGAGACGGTGTTCGAGAACGCAGGCCTGCGTGCCTGGCATGACGGCGACGGCGTCCTGGTGGCGAGCTTCACCACCAAGGGGCACGTGATCTCTGCGGACGTACTCGCCGGCGTACGCGAATCGGTGGCGATCGCCGAGCGCGATTTCGACGCGCTGGTGCTCTGGCACCCTGAAGCGCCCTTCTCCTACGGCGCCGATCTCAAAGGTGCGATGGCGATGCTCGCCGGTGGCGAGCGGGACGCCTTTTCGCTGCTGGTCGCCGAATTCCAACGCACCAGCCAGACCCTCAAGTACTCGATGGTGCCGGTGATCGCGGCCATCCAGGGCATGACGCTGGGCGGCGGCTGCGAGCTGCAGATGCACTCCGCGCGCACGGTGGCCGCGCTCGAAAGCTACGTCGGCCTGGTCGAGGCCGGAGTGGGCCTGCTGCCCGCCGGTGGAGGGCTCAAGGAGTTCGCGCTGCGCGCATCCAACGCCCAGGGCGAGGGGGGCGATCTGTTCACTGCGCTGGCACCACGTTTCGAGCGGGTGGCGCGCGCCCTGCCAGCGGGCTCCGCGCGCGAAGCCCAAGGCGCGGGGCTGCTGCGCGACGCGGACATCGTGGTGATGAACCCGTTCGAGCTGCTCCACGTCGCCCGCCACCAAGCCCGAGCGCTGTTCGAGGCGGGCTACCGCCCACCCTTGCCGGCGCGAACTATCCGCGTCGCCGGGCGCCCCGCCATCGCAAACTTCGATGCCCAGATCATCAACCTGCTCGAGGGTCGCTCGATCTCCGAGCACGACGCCGAGATCGCTCACCGGATCGCGGTCGTGCTCTGCGGCGGCGAGGTCGATGCCAATGAGCGGGTCGACGAAGCATGGCTGCTCGGCCTCGAGCGCGAGCACTTCGTCCAGCTTGCGATGAGCGAGAAGACCCAGGCCCGCATCCAGCACACCTTGAAGACCGGCAAACCGCTGCGCAACTGAGCGAAAGCGCCTGTGACCAGGCAACGAGAGAAGAGAACCGCCATGACCACATCGATCCAAGACGTCTACGTCGTCGCCGCCTGCCGCAGCCCAATCACCAAAGCGCCGCGCGGTGCCTTTCGCCATGTGCGCCCCGATGACCTGCTCGCCCACTGCCTGCGCGGGGCACTGGCCCAGGCGCCCAAGCTCGATCCGGCGAGGATCGATGACACCGTGATCGGCTGCGCGATGCCGGAGGGCTCGCAGGGGATGAACGTGGCACGCATCAGCGCGCTGCTGGCGGGGCTGCCGCAAAGCGTCGCCGGCCAGACCGTCAATCGCTTCTGCGCCTCGGGCCTGCAGGCGATCGCCACCGCCGCCGCGCGCATCCGCCTCGGAGAGGCGCAGCTGATGCTCGCCGGCGGGGTCGAGAGCATGTCCCAGGTGCCGATGATGGGCTACCGCCCGGCGTTCAATCCGCGGCTGTTCGAAGACGGCATGCAGGGTGACGAGGTCGGGATCGCCTTCGGCATGGGGCTCACCGCCGAGCGAGTGGCGCGCCGCTGGCAGGTGCCGCGCGAAGCGCAAGACGCCTTCGCGCTGGCCTCCCACCATAAGGCGTTGGCCGCGCAGGCCAGTGGCGAGCTGATGCGCTCGGCACTGCCGTTCGAGGTCACCGAGCGCCATCCCGATCCAGCCACCGGCGCGGTAGCGCTGCGTCAGCGCCTGATCGACGCCGATGAAGGCCCCCGCGCGGACACCAGTCTCGAGGCACTGGCGAAGCTGCGCCCCGCATTCTCCCGCGACGGCACGGTGACCGCGGGCAACTCTTCACAGACTTCCGACGGCGCCGCCGCACTGTTGCTCGCTTCAACCCAGGCGGTGCGTGAGTTCGATCTCATCCCGCTCGCCCGGTTCAGAGGCTTCGCCGTCGCAGGCGTGGCGCCCGAAGTGATGGGGATCGGCCCCGTGGCAGCGGTACCCAAGGCGCTGGACCAGGCCGGGATAGCGCTGGACCGGCTCGATTGGATCGAACTCAACGAGGCCTTCGCCGCCCAGGCGCTGGCGGTGATCCAGGAGCTCGCCCTCGACCCCGGCAAGGTCAACCCGCTGGGCGGTGCGATCGCGCTCGGCCATCCGCTCGGCGCCACCGGGGCGATCCGCACCGCGATGCTGCTCCACGGTCTGCGTGAGCGCGGCCAGAAGTACGGCATGGTGACGATGTGCATCGGCACCGGCATGGGCGCGGCCGGGATCTTCGAGGCCCTCTGAGCGCGCTCTTCATCCATCGTCTCTTTGATCATCCGGGAGCGTCACATGATCACTCTCATCGCCTTGGTCGCTTTCGTTGCCCTCGGCTGGGCACTGGTGTTCTTCGCCATCCCGCTGATCCAGTCGATCGGCGCCTGGGCCGCGCTCTGGGTCTTGCTGCTCGCATTCGGCGCCCTTGCGCCCTGGCTTGCAGTGCTCGGCCTGCTGGTACTGCTGGCGCTGGCCGCGTGCGCCATCCCGGCAGTGCGGATGCGATGGCTGAGCGCACCGGTGATGCGCTACATGAACGAGACGCTACCGCCGATGTCGGCCACCGAGCGCGAAGCGATCGAGGCTGGCGAGCCCTGGTGGGAGGCCGAGCTGTTCTCCGGTCGTCCCGACTGGCGCAGGCTGCTCGAGTTCGACTACACCGAGCTCAGCGAGCGGGAACGACGCTTCCTCGATGAAGAGGTAGAGACGGTCTGCGAGATGACCAACGACTGGCAGGCCGATTTCGAGCTCAAGGACCTGCCCGAGGAGGTGTGGCGCTACCTGCGCGACAACCGCTTCTTCGCCATGCTGATCGACGAAGCGCACGGCGGCCTCGGCTTCTCGGCCTACGCTCAGTCGGCGGTGGTGACCAAGCTCGCCACCCGATCGGTGTCGCTGGCGGTGACGGTGATGGTGCCCAACTCGCTCGGTCCGGGTGAACTGCTGCTCAAGTACGGCACCGAGGCACAGAAGGCGCAGTGGCTGCCAGGGCTGGTCTCGGGCCGCGAGATCCCCTGCTTCGGCCTCACCGGGCCCGAGGTCGGCTCGGATGCCACCGCACTGCCCGACACTGGGGTGGTCTGCCATGGCGACCATGAGGGAGAGCGGGTGCTCGGCCTGCGGCTCAACTTCTCCAAGCGCTGGATCACCCTGGCACCGGTGGCCACGGTGATCGGCCTCGCCTTCAGGATGAGCGACCCCGACGGGCTGATCGATCCAGACAAGCGCGACTACGGGATCAGCTGCGCGCTGATCCCCGCCAACACTCGCGGCGTCTCGATCGGCCGGCGCCACTATCCGAGCGGAGCCTTCATGAATGGGCCGATTCTCGGTCGCGATGTATTCGTCCCGCTCGACCATCTGATCGGCGGCGTGGCGATGGCTGGACAGGGCTGGCGGATGCTGGTCGAGTGCCTGTCCGCCGGACGCGGCATCTCGCTGCCGGCGCTGGCTACCGCCGCGGGCCAGGGCACCTATCGCTCGGTCGGCGCCTACGCCCGCATCCGTCGCCAGTTCCGCCTGCCGATCGGCCGCTTCGAGGGCGTCCAGGAGGCGCTGGCACGCATCGCCGGCAAGACCTACCTGCTCGAGGCGTCGCGCGCACTGACCGCTTCGGCGGTCGACCACCTCACCCCTTCGGTGGTGACCACCATCGCCAAGTACCACATGACCGAGCTGATGCGCCAGGTGATCAACGACGGCATGGACGTGATGAGCGGCCGCGCGGTGCAGCTCGGTCCGCGCAACCCGATCGGGCTGAGCTACAAGGTGGTACCGGTGGCGATCACCGTAGAGGGCGCCAACATCCTCACCCGCAGCCTGATGATCTTCGGCCAGGGGGCGATGCGCTGCCATCCGTTCCTGCTCAAGGAGATGCGCGCGGCAGCCGACCAGGACCTCGCCGGCTTCGACCGGCTGCTGAGCGCCCATATCGGCACCGCGCTCAACCGCGCCGCGCGCAGCTTCACTTTCGCGCTGTTCGGTGCAAATCTCGCCCGTTCACCGCTAAAGGGCCCCACAGCGCGTCATTTCCAGGCGATCGAACGGCTGTCGGCCTCGCTGTTCGTCGTCGCCGATCTCGCGATGGCAAGCCTCGGCGGCGAGCTCAAGCGGCGCGAGAAGCTCTCGGCGCGTCTTGGCGACGTACTCAGCCAGCTCTATCTCGCCACCGCTGCGCTCAAGCACTATCACGCCCGCCAGCGCGCAAGCGAGGTGGATGAAGACGAGCGACTGCATCTCGACTGGGCGGTTCAGCACTGCCTCCACGCGGCGGGAGAGGCGCTGGAAGGCTTCATCCGCAACCACCCCTCGCGCGCGCTCGCCGCGCTCCTGCGTCTGCTGGTCTTCCCGCGTGGCAACCCCTACCAGCCGCCCTCCGACCGGCTCGGCGGCAGGCTCGCCGCTCTGTCGATCGAGCGCAGCGAGTTCCGCGAGCGCCTCACCTGGCTGACCTTCCGCTCCAAGCGCGGGGACGATCCGGCCACCCAGCTCGAGCGCGCCTTCGCGCTGTGCCTGGAGATCGAACCGGCCTACGAGCGGTTGCTCAAGGCGGTAGCCAAGGGCGAAGTGGCGGGCGCTACGCTGATCGAGCAGCTGCGTGATGGGACCAGCAAACGGGTGATCAGCGAAGAAGAGGCGCGCAGGATCGAGGCGTTCGACGCCGAGCGCTTCGAAGCGCTGCTGACCGACGACTTCGACCCCGCCTACATCGCCGGCGACTACCAGAGCGAGAATCTCGGCCAGCAGCTCGCCAACACGCTGTCACGCCAGCGAGTCGATTGAGCGCCGACGGATCGGTTCATAGCGCGAGCCAGCCGCCACCGACGATCACCGCCCGTCCGCCGACCTCGATCCGTTCGATGCCCTCGGTGCCGCGCTCGACCCGGGCCTCGATCAGGCTGGGGCGTCCCATCTCGACGCCCTGCTCGATGCGGTAGCGGTAAGCGCCAGGCGCCGCCTCGCGGTGCGCGAGCCAGCCGGCGAGCGGCGCGGCGGCACTGCCGGTGGCGGGGTCCTCGGGGATGCCCGCGCGCGGGGCGAACATCCTCGCCCGAGCCCCGCCCTGCTGGCGGCAGAAGAGGTAAAGCGCCCCTTCCAGCCATGGCTCGAACAGACGATCGTGCGCTGCGACGTCCAATCGCGCCCGCGCCAGTGCCTCCGAAGCGCCCAGCTCGATCAGCCAGTAATCGAGCCCGCAGGAAGCGACCACCGGTGCCGCGATCACCTCGACCTCCGCCAGCCCGAGCAGCGCCGCGGCGGTCACGGCATCGAACGAGGCGGGATCGATACGCAGCGGCTGCGCGGTGGTCAACCAGGTACTTTGCGCCTCGAACCCGATCACCACATCGCCTATCCCTTCACGCAGCACCAGCCGATGGCCGGCGCCGAGGCGCTCGCTGGCGCGCAGCCAATGGGCGGTGCCGATGGTGGGGTGGCCGGCGAAGGGGATCTCCGAGCGCGGCGTGAATATCCGGATCGAAAATACCCCCGGCTCCGGCGCACCGGTGATGAACACCGTCTCGGACAGGTTCAGCTCATTGGCGATCCGCTGCATCACTGCGCCATCGAGCTCACCGGCATCACTGAACACCGCCAGCGGATTGCCGGCGAACGGCGTCTCGGTGAACACATCGAGCAGCGCGTAGTGGTACTTCATCGCATCCCTCCCTCGCTGGCTGAGTAGAGATCGGTTTTGACGATTGCCATCAGGTTGGCGGGGGCTTCCGGCACGCTGAATCCATGGCCGGCATACAGCCCATGGGCATCACGGGTCACCAGCATGAAGCGGCGCAGGGCCTGGAGCTGCGGATGGTGCCAAAAGCCCCGTTCATGTCCCTCGACTGGCGTTCCCAACTGTCGCGTCGAACTGGCGCGTTGGCGTGTAGGAACGCCGCTCGGGACGAACGCAGAGGAGTGAACCGTTCAACATCGATCAAAAACCGAGCAGTCGACCCGATACTCCGCGCGATGCCATTGGACATGCACCGGGCCGGAATTCGACAGGCTCACCGCCGACGCTCCAGCTCGTTCAAACTGCCGCGCTTGACCGGCGGGCACTCCCACCACTCAGGAATTTGCTGCATGCCGCCTGCACGCCAGAATGGCCGTCTCGCTTCGCGCAGCGCTTCACCATGGGTAATGCCGATATCACGCAGCTGCTCTCGGCTGAGCGCGGCGAGCTGAGCGCGGGTGGTCGAGCGCCGTAACCAGCGCCGCAGCAGCGCAATCAGTCGGACGCGCGGGGTCGAGGGTAGTTTCGTGGAGTGCAGGGGCGCATTCATGGCAGCCTCCGTGGACAGTGAGTCCGTGGACGGGAAGAGATGCGTCCAGCGTAGAGAGAAGGCTTCAATCAACACAGCGCCAAAAAAGTGCTTTTTTCACCATACAGATGCCCTCGCACGGCTTCTGTATGGTGAGTGAAAGCGGCATCTGTACCGTTACAAGCAGGGTTCGATGGATACAGAATGGTATCGACGTCGCCTGCACCATCGTCGCCCCCACACTCCGTCGAGATGCGCCAATGAATCGCTACGAACGCCTTGCCTGTGAACTGCGCAGCCGTATCGAAGAAGGCTACTACCAGGCCGGGGAACGGCTGCCCTCGGTCCGCGACCTGGTAGAGGCCCACCGGGTCAGCATCTCCACCGTCCAGCACGCCTACCAGCTGCTCGAATCCGGCGGGCTGATCGAGGCACGGCCGCGCTCCGGGCACTTCGTTCGCCCGCGCCGCGAACGCCCACCGCCGCCTTCGATCGGCCGCGCGATGCAGCGCCCGGTCGAAGTCTCGCAGTGGGATCAGGTGCGCGAAGGCACCTGCCTGCTGCCCAACTCGAAGACCTTCTACCTCGGTCGAGGCATGCCCGACATCGACGCCCCGACCCTGCGCCCGCTGCTGAGGGCATTGAGCCGCCACGCCCGGCGCCAGAGCCTGGTCACGCTCAACTACGACTCCCTGCAGGGACAACGCTCGCTACGCGAGCAGATCGCACGGCTGGCGCTCGGCGCGGAGAGCCACCTGCACCCGGACGACCTGGTGATCACCACCGGCTGCCACGAAGCGATCTCGATCGCGATGCGCGCAGTAGGTGAACCCGGCGCGATCATCGCGGTCGACTCGCCGAGCTTCTATGGCTCGCTGCAGGCGATCCGCTCCTACGGCATGAAGGTAATGGAGATACCGACCGACCCTTCGCGCGGCATCAGCCTCGACGCCTTGGAACTGGCGCTCGAGCAGTGGCCGATCCGGGCGATACAGGTCACCCCGAGCTGCAACAACCCACTCGGCTACGGCATGCCGCTGGAGCATAGGCGCGCGCTGTACGCCCTCGCCCAGCGCTTCGATGTGATGATCATCGAGGACGACGTCTACGGTGATCTCGAATATGCCTTTCCTCGCCAGCCGACGATCAAGTCGCTGGATACCGATGGCCGGGTGCTGCTGTGCGGTTCGTTTTCCAAGGCCCTGGCGCCGGGCCTGCGGATCGGCTGGATCGCCCCCGGACGACACTTCGAACGCGCAATGCACATGAAGTACGTTGGCACCGGCTCGACCGCGACCCACGCCCAGCTAGCGCTGGCCGATTTCATCGAGGAAGGCCACTACGACCCTCATCTGCGGCGGATGCGCGCGCAGTACCTGCGCAACCGCGACGCGATGCTCGATGCGGTCGCTGCCCATTTCCCCGCCTCCACCTACGCCACCCGTCCGCAGGGGGGCTTTTTGCTCTGGCTCGAGTGCGCCCCCGAGCTCGACAGCATCGCGCTGAACCAGCGCCTCACCGAGCAGAAAGTGCGCATCGCGCCGGGCCCGATGTTCTCCGCGGTGGGCAAGCACCGCAACTGCCTCCGGATCAACTACGCCACCTTCGACCCCCAGGTGGAAGCAGCCGTCGCCCGGGTAGGCGCGGAGGTCGCGCGGATGCTCGAGGAGGCGGGCCAAGCCCCCTTGGCCCAGCTCGCCGAAGACGCAGGAGCCGCCGAAGCCGCACGATGAGCGCAAGCCGCACGCGGCCCGGCGTCCGGTGGTCCAAAGGCGTCAGTGACTGATCATCCAAGGTCGGGCGGAGGGAAACAGCTTTTCGCCCCGCGCGGTATAGAACACCTTGGGCTTGTGCCTTGCGTGGTGACAGCACCCCTGTTCCCGCTCCGAGTGCTGGTTGCCGGAGCGCGGCTCATGCGCGGCCCGCTCGTTGCGCGCGACTGCCCGGCGCTTTTCCGGCGCCATCGCCAGCACGCTGGGGGCGACCAGGATCACTCGAGGCGACACCAGCCCACAGCCGGGGCAGGGATGACTCTCGCCCGAGGCGCTCACCGGCACCAGCGCGTGGAACAGGCCGTGGTCCACGCACTTGTAGTCATATAGCGGCATGGCGTTCTCCTCATTCGTCCTTGGCCAACGGCAGGTCCACGCCTGCCTGGACCATCGGCTCGGGACCATCGGCATTGGGTTTGACGTCGAATTCGAAGATGTCGGTGGGCAGCCACAGGGTGGCGCAGGCGTTGGGGATGTCCACGACCCCGCTGATGTGCCCCTGCACCGGCGCGCAGCCAAGCAGCGAATAGGCCTGCGCTCCGCTGTAGCCGAACTTCTTGAGGTACTCGATGGCGTTGAGCACCGCCTGGCGATAGGCCACGTGCACGTCCAGGTAGTGCTGCTTGCCCCCCTCGTCCACCGAGATGCCCTCGAAGATCAGATAGTCGTCGTACTTGGGCGTGATCGGGCTCGGCTTGAAGATCGGATTCTTGATCGCGTACTTGGCCATGCCATCCTTGATCAGGTTGACGCGCAGGTGGATCCAGCCGGCCATCTCGATGGCACCGCAGAAGGTGATCTCGCCATCGCCCTGGCTGAAGTGCAGATCGCCCACCGAGAGCCCCGCGCCCTTCACGTAGACCGGGAAGTAGATCTTGGCCCCCCGCGACAGATCCTTGATATCGCAGTTGCCGCCGTGCTCGCGTGGCGGCACGGTGCGCGCGCCCTCGGCAGCGGCGCGCGCCTTGGCTTCACCGCTGAGCTTGCCCATGTGCGCGGTATCGGCGTAGGGCAAGGTGGCAAGCGCGGGCACCCGCTCGGGCTCGCTGTCGTAGAGCGCCTTCTCGCGCACGTTCCACTCCTCGAGCATCGCCTGGGAGGGCAGGCAACCGATCAGCCCCGGATGGATCATCCCGGCGAACTCGACCCCGGGAATATGCCGGGACTTGGTGAACATGCCGTTGAACTCCCAGATCGACTTCTGCGCCTCGGGGAAGTGCTCGGTGAGAAAGCCGCCACCGTTTCGTTTGGAGAAGAAGCCGTTGAAGCCCCACTGGCTCTCCTCGAAGGTACCGATGTCGAGGATGTCCACCACCAGCAGGTCGCCGGGCTCTGCGCCCTCCACTCCCACCGGGCCGGAGAGGAAGTGCACCTGGGTGAGATCCACGTCGCGCACATCGGCGGCGCTGTCGTCGTCGTGGATCTGGCCGCCGGTCCAGTCGTGGCACTCGACGATGAAATCGTCGCCGGGCTTGACCATCGCCGCCATCGGAATGTCCGGGTGCCAGCGGTTGTGGACCTGCTCGTTTTCGTAGGGCGAGCTGCTCAGATCGATCTTGATGATGGTATCGGCCATGGTCTGGGTTCCTTGGGCTGCGTTGATCCGATGGAAAGCGGCGTGGTCGAGCCACCGGCACGACGGCAGCGCCTTCCCGCCCATCCCACTATCGACAAACGCAGACGACGCCACTATTGGTGAAAGCACCACCGAGACTACGTCATTCGACGTATTGCCCGGCATCGGTGGAACGCCCTCCAAGGTATGCATCACGGCTCGATTCATCCGGCATCCCCGTACATGCGATACACTGGCCAAAAGTGCATTCCGTCGGGAGCCATTCACATGCTGCTGGATGAACTGCATCGACAACGAGATACCATCGAAGCGCTCGCACGCCGCTATGGTGCACGTCGGATTCGGGTGTTCGGCTCGGTGGCCCGGGGGGAAGAAGGTCCCGATAGCGATGTGGACTTTCTGGTCGAGTTCGAGCCTGGTTACGACCTGTTCACTCAGCGGCTACCCTTGGCCGAACGCCTGGAAGAGATCACCGGGCATCGGGTCGATTTGATTCCCGAGCATGAGTTGAATCGGCACCTGCGCAGCCGGGTCCTGTCGGAGGCCAGAGAGATATGAGCCAAGGCAGGACCAAGGACTGGTCGCTTTATGCCCGACATATTCTGGACACCATTGGCAAACTGGAGCGAATACGCGCACGTGGCGATATTCGGCGGGACGAAGTGCTATTCGACGCCGCCTTGCGCAATCTCCAGACATCGTCCGAGGCGACACAGCGGCTTCCCGACGATATCAAAACGCAATACCCCGACATTCCCTGGCGGCAAATCAGCGGCTTTCGCAACATTCTGGTTCACAATTATCTAGGGGACATCGACCCCCAGACCGTTCAGTCGGTCATCGAGGATCATTTTTCCGCCGCTGGAAGTGGCCATCTCCAACATGCTCGGAGACAGCGGTGAGCCGGACGTGCGCTGACCATGCCAGGATCAATCGTCTGGCGGACCCTGAGGCTGCACGGGCTAGAACAGGAAGCGCGAGAGCCGTTCAGCGAGCAGCGTTCGCCGGCGGGTTGCCGGCGCTGCTCCGCCAGCCGGTCATTGATGAATGGCATGGCCCGCTCCTTGTCTGGTTTCAGCCGCCGGCGGTCCGCTCCTTGCCCTCGACCGGCAGCTCGCCCACCGGACACTGCGCCACGCCGATGGTGCTGCGGGTGATCGCTTCGACGTTCTCCTGGGCCGTCTGCGCATCCATTACCCAGGTGCGGTAGAACTCGAAGGGGCAGTCAGCGATGCCCTTGTCGCCGTCGCCGGAGGCGTGCACCCCGGTGTAGCCGCGATGCAGCAGCTTGAACAGGTGGTTCTGGGACTGGTCATTGGCGCGGGCGTCACGGATCTGGCTGATGGAGAGCTGAGCGTACTGGATGCCCATCTCCTCCTCGCCGCATTCGCCCAGGGTACGGCCATCGAAGCCGATGATCGCCGAGTGGCCGAAGTAGGAGTAGACGCCGTCGAAGCCGGCGGCATTGGCCACCGCCACGTAGCAGTTGTTGGCCCAGGCCATGGTCTTGGCCATCAGCACCTGCTGCTCCTTGGACGGATACATGTAGCCCTGGCAGCGCACGATCAGTTCGGCCCCTTTCATCGCACAGTCGCGCCAAATCTCCGGGTAGTTGCCATCGTCGCAAATGATCAGGCTGATCTTCATGCCCTTCGGCCCGTCGCTGACGTACGTGGTATCGCCGGGATACCAGCCCTCGATGGGGCACCAGGGAATGCACTTGCGATACTTCTGCCGTACCTGCCCGTGGTTGTCGATCAGCACCAGCGTGTTGTAGGGCGCCTTGCGCGGGTGCTCCTCGTGACGCTCGCCGGTGAGCGAGAACACGCCCCAGGTATTCGCCTCCCGGCAGGCGGCGGCGAAGATGGCGGTCTCATCGCCCGGCACGGTGGCGGCGGTGGCCATCATCTCGTCTTGGTCGTACATGATGCCCATGGTGCTGTATTCCGGGAACACCACCAGATCCATACCCGGCAGGCCAATCTTCATGCCTTTGATCATCTCGGCGATGTCGCGGGCATTGGCCATCACTTCGTCGCGGGTATGCAGGCGCGGCATCTTGTAGTTGACCACCGCAACGCCCACGGTGTCGTCGCTGCTGGAAATATCTCCATGACGCATCAGCTGTTCCTCTTTGTTTTTGGTCTGCTTTGGGTTGTAAAAACCGCCTCGAACGCAATGGTCAAACCGACAAGTAGCTGGCGATCTTCTCCTGGTTGGCGCTCTTGCCCTCCTCCTCGTGGATGATCTTGCCCTTCTCGATCACCGCCAGGCGGTCGGCGATCGCCATGGTGAAACTGAGCACCTGCTCCGATACCACGATGGAGATCTTCTTCAGCCGGCGTATCTCGTTGAGGGTGTGGGCGATGTCTTTGATGATGGAGGGCTGGATGCCCTCGGTCGGCTCGTCCAGCAGCAGCACTTTGGGCTCAGAGACCAGCGCCCTGGCAATGGCCAGCTGCTGCTGCTGTCCTCCGGAGAGATTGCCCCCCTTGCGGCCTCGCATGTCGCGCAGCACCGGAAAGAGCTCGAAGATCTCATCCGGCACCTTCCTGGACTTGATCGTCTCCAGTCCCGACTCGATGTTCTCCATCACGGTCAAACTGGGGAAGATCATTCGCCCCTGCGGGACATAGGCCAGGCCCGCCGCCACCCGCTCATGGCTGGGCAGCTTGCTCAGCTCACGGCCGTCGAGCACGATGCTGCCCGAACTGGCCGGGAGGATGCCGATCAGCGACTTGAACAGCGTGGTCTTGCCCATGCCGTTGCGGCCCATGATCGCCAGGGTTTCATCCTCGGCGGTGGAGAAGTCGATGCCATGAATGACCTCGCTCTGGCCGTAGCTCACTCGTAGATCCTTCACTTCCAGCATCGCGGTACCCTCTCAATGACCCAGATAGACGTCGATGACGCGCCGGTCCTGCTGCAGCGCCTCCATCGACCCCTCGGCGAGGATTTTCCCCTGGTGCAGCACGGTCACCTTGCCGCCCAGAGATTTCACGAACGCCATGTCATGCTCGATCACCACCACCGAGCGGCCCTTGGCGATGGTCTTGAGCAGCTCCGCCGTCTCCAAGCGCTCGCTCAGACTCATCCCGGCCACCGGCTCGTCGAGCAGCAAGAGCTCTGGGTCCTGGATCAGCAGCATGCCGATCTCGAGCCACTGCTTCTGGCCATGGCTCAGCAGTCCAGCCTCCTGCTCCAGCTTGTCGTCGAGCTGGATCTCCCGCGCCACCTGGCGAATTCGCTCAACGACCTCCTCGTCGCACTTGAAGGCCAAGGCACCGAATACGCCACGCCCCCGTGGGTAGGAGGCTTCGAGGTTGTCGAACACCGTCAGCCCTTCGTAGATGGAGGGGTTCTGGAACTTGCGACCCACGCCCTCCCAGACGATGCGGTGCTCGCTCATGCGAGTGAGTTCCTTGCCCTTGAACTTGATCGACCCCTCGGTAGCCCGGGTCTTGCCGCAGATCAGGTCCAAAAGCGTGGTCTTGCCCGCGCCGTTGGGGCCGATCACCACTCGCAGCTCATTTTTGTCCATATAGAAGGACAGGCCCGCGATCGCCTTGAAGCCGTCGAAGGAGACGGTGAGATCCTCGATGGCAAGCAGAAAATCGGTGTTCGAGCTCATCGCCGTCCCTCCGTGGCGCTGTCCTGCGGCAGAGAGGACGAGGGCGGCGCGGCAGTGGGCGGCGGTGGCGCGCGGCGCGAACCCTTGAGCCGTGAGAGTGCCCGCTTGCCGTGGCGCTGGTAGACGCTGGCAAGCCCATAGGGCAGCACCAGCACCACCAGGATGAACACCGTGCCGATCATCACTTGCCACAGCTGGGGATAGGCTTCGGCGAACAGGGTCTTGGCGTAGCTGACCAGCAGCGCGCCGTAGACCCCGCCGAGCAGCGACAGGCGACCACCCACGGCGGCGAAGATGACGAACTCGATAGAGGGCACGATGCCGACGAAGGAGGGCGACATGAAGCCGACCTGGAGGGTGAACATCGCCCCCCCGATCCCCGACATGAACGCCGCCAGGCAGAAAATGAAGATCTTGAAATCGGCCACGTCGTAGCCGGAGAAACGCACCCGGTCCTCGCGGTCGCGCAGCGCGGTGAGAATGCGCCCGTACTTGCCGTTGAGCACCCAGCGCCCAAGCAGCACGCAGCCGATCAGAAGCACTGCGTTGAGGTAATAGAACAGGTACTGGGCGGATTCGTCGCGAATGTCCCACCCCTTGAGCGTACGCAGGTCGGTGATGCCGTTGATGCCGCCGGTATAGCCCTGCTGGCCGACGATCAGGATGGTCAGCACCACCGCCAGCGCCTGGGTGATGATGGCGAAGTAGACGCCGCTGACCCGGCGCTTGAACATCGCATAGCCGATCACGAAGGCGAATGCGGCCGGCAGTACCAGCACCGCGACCAGGGTGAAGGCCAGGCTTTGGAACGGCACCCAGAACCACGGCAGCTCGGTGATCCGGTTCCAGTCCATGAAGTCGGGAATCCCCGGCGTGGTCTGGATGCGGGTGCTCTCGGGATCGGAGGCCTCGAGCTTGAGGAACATCGCCATGGCGTAGCCACCGACGCCGAAGAAGATCCCCTGGCCGAGGCTCAGGATGCCGCCGTAGCCCCAGCACAGCACCAGCCCGACGGCGACGAAGGCATAGGTCAGGTAGCGCCCGGCCAGGTTCAGCCGGTAGAGATCCAGCAGTGCCGGCATCGCGACCAGCAGCACCGCCGCCAGGATCAGGATGCCGACAGGGCCGCCGTGGCGGCCGCGGAGAAAACCTGGAAGCTTGATCATCGTATGCGTGCTCCTTTAGCGCCGGACCTTGCTGGCCACCAGCCCTTCCGGGCGAAGCAGCAGGATGAAGATCACCGTCAGCAGGGTGAGCACCTTGGCCATCGATCCACCCATGAAGAACTCCATCACCGATTGGGCCTGGGCGATGGAGAAGGCCGAGGCGATGGTGCCGATCAGGCTGCCCGCGCCGCCGAAGACCACCACCAGGAAGGTGTCGACGATGTAGAGCGATCCACTCGTCGGCCCGGTGGAGGAGATGGTGGTGAATGCCGCCCCAGCGATACCGGCGATGCCGCAGCCGATCGCGAAGGTCATGCGGTCGACCCGCTTGGTATTGATCCCCACCGCGCCGCTCATCTCGCGGTTGGCGGTGGTGCATCGCACCCTCAGCCCCCAGCGCGAGCGATAGAGGAACCACCACACCGCGACGGTGACCAGCACGGTGAGCAGCATGATCGCCAGGCCGTTCAGCGGGATGTCGATGATCATCGTCGGGCGATAGGAGCCGCGCAGCCAGTCGGGTACCGGCACGCTCACTTCACGGGCACCGAACGCCGAGCGAAAGCCCTGCTGCATGATCAGCGCCAGCCCCCAGGTGGCCAGCAAGGTATCCAGCGGCCGGTGATAGAGATGACGGATCAACAGCCACTCGATCAGATAACCGGCCACGAAGGCGGCGAGGAACGCCACTGGAATGGCCAGCAGCACGGAGATATCCGTGCCCGCCGGCAAATGGCGCAGGGCGCCGGAGAGCAGGTAGGAGGCATAGGCACCGATCACCATGAACTCGCCATGGGCCATGTTGATGACCCGCATCTGGCCATAGATGATCGCCAGCCC
This sequence comes from Halotalea alkalilenta, assembly GCF_001648175.1. Taxonomy (NCBI): domain Bacteria; kingdom Pseudomonadati; phylum Pseudomonadota; class Gammaproteobacteria; order Oceanospirillales; family Halomonadaceae; genus Halotalea; species Halotalea alkalilenta. The sequence continues at coordinate 4,049,259 of NZ_CP015243.1, forward strand.
CAGTGCCATCAGCAGCAGTACGCTGAAGAAGCTCAATCCAGCGAAGCCTTGCATGACGAAGATGGCGGTTAGATCTTGCGCGCTGAATCCACCCATGGTGGCTTCCCCCTGTAGCAGGCAGCGTTACGCGGAAACGTCTCGGTGGGCCGCGACGACGCGGGGGTCGCCGCGGGCAGGGGCGCGACTTACTGATAGCCTTCCGGGAAAGGATTGGGCTCGATCGGTTCGGACTCCCAGACCACCGTCGCCTGGCCATCATTGTTCCAGCGCCCGATCCGGGTCTGGCTCCACAGGTGACGATTCGGGTGCACCTTGACGTAGCCTTCGGGCGCAGTGGTCAACTCGATGTCGGCCATGGCGGCGGAGACCGCCTCGACATCGAAGCTGCCGGCCTTCTCCACCCCGGCCTTCCAAAGCCAAGGGCCGAGATAGGCGGCCTGGGTCACGTCGCCGATCACGCTATCCTCGCCCCAGCGCTGCTTGAAGGCTTCGACGAAGGCGGCGTTGTTGTCGTTGTCGAGGCTCTGGAAGTACTTCATCGAGGAGTAGAAGCCTTCGACGTTCTCACCGCCGATACCCAGCACCTCGTCCTCGGTGACCGAGATGGTCAAAAGCGTCTGGTTCTCGGCGTTGATCCCGGCGGCATTGAGCTGGCGGAACCACGCCACGTTGCTGCCGCCGACCACGGCGGCGAAGATCACGTCGGGATTGCGCAGCCGGATGCGGTTGATGTTGGAGCCGAAGGAGGTATGGCCGAGGGGTGCGTAGTCCTCGCCCAGCACCTCGCCGCCGAGCACGTCCTCGATGTGGATGCGCGCGATCTTCATCGAGGTGCGCGGCCAGATGTAGTCCGAGCCGATCAGGTAGAAGGTGCGAGCGCCCTGCTCGTTCCACGCCCAGTCGATGCCGGCGAGGATCTGCTGGGTGGCTTCCTGGCCGGTGTAGATGACGTTGGGCGATTGTTCGAGCCCTTCATAGAAGGTCGGGTAGTAGAGCAATCCGTTCTCACGCTCCACCACCGGTAGCATCGCCTTGCGCGAGGCGGAGGTCCAAGCGCCGAAGATCGCCGCCACCTTGTCCTGGGTCAGAAGCTTGCGGGTACGGTCGGCGAAGGTTGGCCAGTCGCTGGCGCCATCCTCGATGATCGGCTCGATCTGGCGACCCAGCACCCCGCCCTGGGCGTTGATCTGCTCGATCGCCAGCCGCTCCGCCTCCACCGAGCCGGTCTCGCTGATCGCCATGGTGCCGGTCAGGGAGTGCAGGATACCGACCCGCACCGTATCGTCGGTGACCGCAAGGCCGGTGGTATTGATCTCTTCCGTAGGTGGGTTGGCGAGAGCGAAGGTGGACAGCGCCAGCGCCACCGGCAGTGCCATCAGTCCCATCGTCAGGCTGCGCCACGGCGTCGGCGAACATGGGTATTGGATTGTTTTCATGGTTGTCCCCTGGTCAGCGTCTTCGATGGGAATCACTCTGAGTCCCTCGGCTAGCCAGTATGGGAACCGCGCCCTGATCGGCCCATGCGGGAAATACTCCAGGCCACTACGTCATTTGACGCATACCGCACCGCGCCGCCAGCCCCTAGGCTTCGCAGGTACCCAACGAAGATGCATAGGCGAACTGGAGATGCCTCCTGGTCGTTTAATGGCTTCTGCGATCTTTTCCGCTTATAACCAGGGCGCGGCCTCCAGTCGTCGGCTCCGTGACAACCTGGGTCGTATCGACGCTTACCCGCTTGCCGCCGCCGGCGCGACCTCGGAACAAGCGTCAACACGCCCGAGGCCAAGGACAATAACAAAAGCGCCATCATGCGGAGGGTTACGACCTTGCCGTACAGAACCGGAAGAGAACGGACCACTACCCAGCAGCGGATCTTCCGTGTCAGGCGAAACTACAACAAGTGGGTAGCCAACCAGACCCTCGAAGACTTCGCCCTGCGCTTCACCGCTAAATCGGCTCGCCGCTGGTCGGCCGGACGTGTAGCCCATACCGCGCTCGGTGCGATTTCCTTCCTCGCCCTGGAAGCGATCGGCGGGGCGCTCACCCTCAACTACGGTTTCACCAACGCGGTCGCGGCGATCATCGTGGTGAGCCTGGCGATCTTCCTGCTCAGCCTGCCGGTGAGCTACTACGCGTCCCGCTATGGGGTGGACATCGATCTGCTCACCCGCGGCGCCGGCTTCGGCTACCTGGGCTCCACGCTGACATCGCTGATCTACGCCACCTTCACCTTCATCTTCTTCGCCCTGGAAGCGGCGATCATGGCGCTGGCGCTGGAGGTGCTGTTCGGCATTCCGCTCACATGGGGTTATGTGATCAGCTCCCTGGTGGTGATCCCCATCGTCACCCATGGCATCACCTACATCAGCCGTTTCCAGATCTGGACCCAGCCGCTGTGGATCGTCCTGCAACTGGCACCCTTCGTCTTCATCCTGATGCAGGACCCCGCATCGCTCGGGCGCTGGTCGGACTTCGACGGGCTCGACAACGTAGGGGGTGGATTCGACCTGCTGCTGTTCGGCGCGGGGGCGACGGTGATGTTCGCACTAGTGGCGCAGATCGGCGAGCAGGTCGACTTCCTGCGCTTTCTGCCGGAGCCCACCGCCGGCAAGCGCCTGCACTGGTGGCTGGCGATGCTGAGCGGCGGGCCCGGCTGGGCGATCGTCGGTGCGATCAAGGCCCTGGCCGGCTCGTTTCTCGCGGTACTGGCCTTTTCCCATGGGCTGTCGCGCAGCCAAGCCCAGGAGCCGATGCACATGTATCTGGTGGCCTTCGGCCACATCACCTCCCACCCCGCCACGCTGATGGCGATGGCCGGCATCTTCGTGGTGCTCTCTCAGCTCAAGATCAACGTCACCAACGCCTACGCAGGCTCGATCGCCTGGTCGAACTTCTTCTCGCGCCTCACCCACAGCCATCCGGGTCGCGTGGTATGGCTGGTGTTCAACGTGATGATCGCCCTGGTGCTGATGGAAATCGGCATCTACCGGGCGTTCGAAGCCATCCTCGGCACCTACTCGATGGTGGCAATGGCTTGGATCGGCTCGCTGGTGGCGGACCTGGTGATCAACAAACCGCTGGGCTTGAGCCCCAAGCACATCGAGTTCAAGCGCGCCTACCTCTACGATCTCAATCCAGTGGGCTTCGGTTCGATGCTGCTGGCCACGGCCATAGCCTTGACGGCACGCCTCGGCCTGTGGGGAGAGGTACCAGCGGCACTGGCCTCCTTCCTGGCACTGCTCACCGCCTTCATCGCCGCTCCGGCCATCGCGCTCTATACCCGAGGGCGCTACTACATCGCCCGCACCCCGGAGCCGGCCACCGCCACCCGGGGCCGCCCGTGCTGCATCTGCGAGCACCACTTCGACGACGAAGACATGGCCTTCTGCCCGGCCTACAACAGCCCGATATGCTCACTGTGCTGCTCGCTGGACGCGCGCTGCAACGATGCCTGCAAGCAGCATGCGGGTTTCCAGCAGCAGTTGATCGACTGGCTGGGCATGGTCCTGCCGCAACGAGCGCTCAAGCACATCAACTCAAGGATCGGACACTTCATCAGCCTGCTGATGTTGATCATCCTGGTGATCGCAGGCTTCTTCGCACTGGTCTTCTACCAGCTCCCCGCCACGACGCCGGAAGTGAGCGAACTGATGGCCACCACCCTGGCAAAAGTCTTCGCCATTCTGGTGATCATCAGCGGCGTGGTGGCCTGGCTGTTCGTGCTCGCCCACGAGAGCCGGGTGGTCGCCCAAGAGGAATCCCATCGGCAAACCCGGATGCTGACGGCGGAAATCAAGGCCCACGAGAAAACCGATCTCGCCCTGCAAAAGGCCAAGGAGCTGGCGGAAGCCGCCAATCAAGCGAAGAGCCGCTACCTCACCGGGCTCAGCCACGAGCTCCGGTCACCCTTGAATGCCGCCTTCGGCTACGCCCAGCTGCTGGAGCACGACCCGCTGATTCCCGAACATCGCCGGGAGGCGGTGGCCGCCATCCGCCGCAGTACGGGGCACCTCTCGGATCTCATCGAAGGGCTGCTGGAGATATCCAAGATCGAGGCCGGGCGCCTGGAGCTCTATCGCAACCGGGTCCGCGTCCGGTCGCTGATCGATGAGCTGGTGGCGATGTTCCGCCTGCAGGCGCAGGGGAAAGGCATCGGCTTCGAATTCCACCACCAGGGGAGCATCCCCGAATGGGTCACCACCGATGAAAGGCGTCTGCGCCAGATACTCATCAACCTGCTTTCCAATGCGATCAAGTTCACCAATCGGGGCAAAGTGACGCTGAGCTTCCGCTACCGCAATCAGGTGGCGGAATTCACCGTCAAAGACACCGGGATAGGGATCGCCGAGGAGGACATGCAGCGCATCTTCCGACCGTTCGAGCGGATTCGTAAGCCCGGGGTACCGGCGGTCAACGGCACCGGTCTGGGACTCACCATCACCCAGCTACTGACCGGCATCATGGGAGGCGACCTGCAGGTCTCGAGCCAGCCCGGCAAGGGCAGCGAGTTCCGCCTTTCGGTGATGCTCTCGAGCTTTACCCAAGGGACGCAGCCACGAGCGTCGGATCGCCCCATCGACGGCTACAGCGGCGAGCGGAAAACACTGCTGGTGATCGACGATGACCCCACCCATCGAGGCCTGATCAGCGACATGCTGACCCCGCTGGGATTTCAGGTCATCGAAGCGCCGGATGGCCGCTGCGGCCTGGACCTGGCATTAAACAACCCGCCGGACCTGGTGCTGATGGATGTGGCCATGCCGCAAATGGACGGCTGGCAAACCGCGCGATTGCTGCGCCGGCAGGGATATCGCGCGCCGTTGGTGATGATCTCCGCGAGCGCCCGGGAAAATCACGCCGCGGCCCTGTCCCAAGGGCTGCACGATGACTACCTGATCAAGCCGTTCAAGCTGGGGGCACTGCTCGACACCTTGGCCCGGCAGCTCGAGCTGGGCTGGATCCATCGGCACGAACGCAGCGCCGCCCCCGCCGGCCTCGCGCTCGAGGAGGTGCAGGAACTTAACGGAGATCTACGCGACGAACTGGTCGCGCTCGCTGAAATCGGTCATCTGCGCGGGTTGCGAGAGCGCCTGCTGCAAGCGCGCCAGAGTGGACTGATCCCCGCACCGCTGGCGATGTCCCTCGAGTCGGCGATGAACCGATTCGATTTCCATGAACTGATACGACTACTGGAACCACACCAATGATCGCCGCCACCCGCAAGGATTTGATTCTGGTGGTGGACGACTCCCCGGACTCCCTGGGCATGATCCACCACGCGCTGGACCAGGCTGGACTCACCGCGCTATTGGCCCTGGAAGGCGCCCAGGCGATCAGCATCGCCGAGAAAATGGTTCCCGATCTGGTGCTCATGGACGCGATGATGCCCAACATGGACGGCTTCGAAACCTGCCGTCGACTGAAAGGAAAACCGGATCTCGCCACCGTCCCGGTGATCTTCATGACCGGGCTCACCGAGTCGGAGGACGTCATCCGCGGCCTGGAAGCGGGAGGGGTGGACTACGTCACCAAACCGGTACGCCCCAGCGAGCTCATCGCGCGCATCCGCGTGCACCTGAACAATGCCCGTCTCGCCCATAGCGCGCGCATCGCGCTGGACCACCTTGGCCAAGCTTCGTTTTCCACCGACACGACCGGCCGCTGGAGATGGGCCACGCCCTTGGCGGAAAGCCGCCTGGGAGGCAGCGAAGAACAACGCCACGAACGCCTGGCACGACTGTCGCAACACATTCGCCAGTGGCTGCTGCGCGCGCCTCAAGCCGGCGACCAGCTCGCGCTGAATCTGCTGCCTTGCGATCTACGCCTGCGCTATCTGGGAGAGGCCGCCCCTGGTGATCACCTTTTCCGGCTGCAGAGGCACAGCGCGGACGAGGAGAGCGAAGTGCTCCAGACCCAGCTGCGCCTGACCCGACGCGAAGCGCAGGTACTGCTATGGATCGCCCAGGGCAAGACCAACCGGGAAATCGGCCAGATCCTCTCCTTGAGCCCACGCACAGTGAACAAGCACCTGGAGCAGGTATTCAGGAAACTGGGCGTGGAAAATCGCACTGCCGCCGCGGCCATGGCCCTGCAGTGCCTGACCGCGGCCTAAGCCCGCGACCGGGAAGGCCCTCTGCGGCCATTGGCTGATCCAGCTACTTTCGCAAGCGCCAAACCGAGGCGCGAACGGACTGTCGAGTAAATTACTGCACCAAATTGGAACAATCAGCCACCCTTAGTACCCCGCCTCGCTCCCTGCGCTCGCACGATGATGCCATGCTGCCAATTCAGCATCAGCATGATCGATAAATCGCAATTATCCGAACGCCTTGAGGTTAGGCGCGGTTACGCCCTCTTCCCTCGCCCATCGCCATGCCCGCACGGCGCAGTTGGTAAGCAAATTGCACTGGCCTTCGCCATCTGCGGGATCGCGGCATAACGACGCGCCCATCGTCATTTCCAATGATCAGGAGACACCATGACTTCGCGGCATATTTCGACGCTCCCAAGTCGCAGCGCCGGCGCTGCCCTGCTCTCGGGCCTCGGCTTCTCGCTACTGCTCGGCTTGAGCCCTAGCGCGCACGCGCTCGACGCGGTCAGCGTACAGCTCGACTGGCTGCCCGCCGGTGACAAGGCATTCGTCTATGCAGGCGTCGCCGAAGGCTTCTACCGTGATGCCGGCCTCGAGGTCACCATCCGCCCCGGCCGTGGCTCGGCCGACGCCGTCACCCAGCTCGCCGCCGGCAATGCCGACGTCGGCACCGCCGGGATCGGCTCGCTGATGCAAGCCGCCGCGGAGGGCGGTGTACCGGTCAAGGCGGTGATGTCGATCTACTCGAAGCCGCCGGATGCGATCTTCACCGTCGAGGGCTCGGGGATCACCGATCTTGAAAGCGCAGTCGGCAAGCGGCTCGCGATGCCGACCTTCTCCTCCTCCAATGCGCTATGGCCGGCGGTGCTCGAGCGCAATGGCATCGCCCCCGATTCGATCCCGGTGCTCAGTACCGACCCCAGCGGCATGGCGCCGCTGCTGGCGCAGGGGCGGGTCGACATGACCCTGAACTGGGTGACCAAGGCGCCGGAGTCCGAGTCGGTGCTGGCCCAGGCAGGCAAGCAGCTCGAGGTCCTGCCGCTCTCCGACTTCGGTCTCGAAGGCTACGGCTTCTCGCTGATGGCTTCCGAGCGAACCATCGAACAGCGCCCCGAGGTGCTCAGGCGCTTCGTCGAGGCCTCGCGCCGCGCGATCGAATTCTCCTCCGCCCATCCGGAGCAGGCCGCGGCGGCGGTCAAGGCGGCGGTGCCGGAGGCGGATCTCGCCGTGCTCGAGGGAGAGCTGCGCAACTCGCTGCCGCTGATCGACAACGAGATCTCCGCACGCGACGGACTCGGTGCCTTCGATCCCGCGCTGCTCTCGACCACCTGGGAGTGGATCGCCGACTCGATGGACTTCGATCGCGATGCGCTCGACCCGACAAGCCTGGTGGACACCCGCTTCCTCGGAGCCGAGCAATGAGTGCCGACGCCCACGAGCGAGCGGTGATCACTCTCGAAGGGGTCGGCCAGACCTTCCGCTCCAGCGACGGAAGCCCGGTGATTGCGCTGGACGGCGTCGACCTGGCGCTGGAGCGCCATGAGTTCGTCTCGCTGATCGGCCCCTCCGGCTGCGGCAAGTCGACCATCCTGCGGCTGATCTCGGGTCTGTTGCTACCGACCAGCGGTCGGCTTTCGATCTACGGCAAGCGCGTCACCGAGCCGCGCGACGAGATCGGCATGGTGTTCCAGAAGGCGACCCTGCTGCCGTGGCTCTCGGTCGCCGACAACATTACCTTCCCGATGAAGCACAAGTATGGCCGGGTCACCGCGGAGGAGAAGCGACGCGCCGGTGAGCTGCTGGAGATGATCGGACTCAAGGAGTTCGGCCACAAGCGGCCCAACGAGCTCTCCGGCGGCATGCAGCAGCGGGTCGGCATCGCCCGCTCGCTGCTGCATGATCCCGACATCCTGCTGATGGACGAGCCCTTCTCGGCGCTCGATGCGCTGACCCGCGACGAAATGAGCTTCGAGCTGCTGCGGATCTGGAGCGAGAGGCCGAAGACCGTGGTATTCGTCACCCACTCGATCCAGGAGGCCCTGCTGCTCTCCGATCGCATCGTGGTGATGAGCGCTCGTCCCGGCCGGGTCGCCGAGATCATCGATGTGCCACTAGCACGTCCGCGCACGCTGGATACCTTGTCCGATCCGCTTTACAACCAGCTGGCCAACGATATCCGCCGCAAGGTGTTCAGCCGCGCACCGCTCGAGGCCGGTGGCGAGGGGGTCCGCGCATGATCGCGCTCAAGCGGATCGCGACGCGCTACGCCTCGCTGATCGCCTTCATTCTCGTGGTACTCGCCTGGGAGCTCGGTTGCGACCTGTTCCAGGTCCCCACCTTCGTGCTGCCGGCACCGAGCGCGATCCTCGTCGCCTTCACCACCCTGTCGCCATCGCGCTGGTTCGAACACACCTGGGCGACCCTGGAAGTAGCCCTGCTAGGCTTCGTCATCGCCACCGCGATCGCGGTGCCGCTGGCGATCGCGATCACCCGCTCGAAGCTGGTCTCCCGCGTGGTGATGCCATGGCTGATCGTGATCCAGTCGACCCCGATCGTCGCCATCGCGCCGATCATCGTCGTCACCCTCGGCGCCGGGGTGCTGCCCCGGGTGGTGATCACCACCCTGATCGCGTTCTTCCCGATCGTGATCTCGACCGCCACCGGACTCGCCTCGGTGCCGGCGGAGTTCACCGAGCTTTCGCGCTCGCTGCGCGCATCGCGCAATCGCGAGTACTGGCAGATCCGGATGCCCTACGCCCTGCCGCATCTGTTCAGCGCACTGCGGGTGGCGATCACCCTGGCGATCGTCGGTGCGGTGGTGGCGGAGTTCGTCGCCGCCGAGAGAGGGCTCGGCTACCTGATCCTCTACTCCACCTCGTCGTTTCGCATCGCGGTCGCCTTCGCCGCACTGGTGATCCTGGTCGCCTCGAGCCTGGTGCTCTACGGCCTCATCACCCAACTGCAGCGGCGCCTCTTCCCGTGGAGCGAGCATCGTGGCTGAACGGATCTACTTCGCCGGTCCCGAGGTGTTCCACCCCGACGCGGAGACACTCGCCGCGCAGGCCCATGCCCAGGCGTCAGCGCGCGGATTCGAGGCGATGACACCGATGGATAATCGCCTGCCGGCGCTGGCGGATGGCGCGGCCATGCGCGCGGCGATCTTCCACAAGAATCTCGCGCTGCTCGACCGGGCAGAACTGGTAGTGGCGAACCTATCGCCATTTCGCGGCCCTTCCGCCGATGCCGGCACGATCTGGGAGATCGGTTACGCCTTCGCCCGTGGAGTGCCGGTGTTCGCCTGGAGCGACTGCCCCGGCGACTATCGCTCGCGGGTGGTCGACGACGGCCTGCGCATCGAGGATTTCGACGGCTTCGACAACCTGATGATCAGTGAAAGCATCATCGCCCCGCTGCATCCGAATCTTGCGGCCGCCCTCGACGCCGCCGCCCTCTTCCTGCATCCACCCACCACCCGATGACCGAGGACCGTTCTTCGATGACCTTGCGCCGCCTGCTCTCCACCCTGCTGGTCGTTCCCGCCTGCACACTGCTAGCCCCGCTCGCCGTGCTGCCAGCCCAAGCCGCCGAGCTCGACCCGGTCAGGGTCCAGCTCGACTGGCTGCCGACCGGCGACAAGGCGTTCTTCTATGCCGGCGTGGCCGAGGGCATCTACCGTGACGCCGGGCTCGACGTCACTCTGGCGCCCGGCCGCGGCTCGCCCGATGCGGTGACCCAGGTCGCCGCCGGCAACGCCGACATCGGCGCCGCCGGCATCAATGCGCTGATGGAGGCCTACGCCGAGGGCGGGGCACCGGTCAAAGCGGTGATGTCGATCTATTCCAAGCCGCCGGAGGCGGTGTTCACCTACGAGGGCTCGGGCGTGACCGACCTCGCCACGACCCTTGGCAAACGCATGGCCTATTCGATGACCAGCGCCCCGTGGCCCGGCGTGCTGCGCCAGGCCGGGCTCGATCCCGACGCGGTGAACATGGTCAACGTTTCGCCGGCAAGCCTCGCGCCGATGCTGGCCCAGGGCCAGGTCGAGATGAACCTCAACTGGGTGACCAAACAGCCCGATGCCGAGTCGCTGATGGAGGCCGCGGGGCGCAAGCTCAAGGTGCTGCCGCTCTCCGAGTACGGCCTCGAAGGCTACGCCTACAGCCTGCTTGCGAGCCAGCGGATGATCGACTCCCGCCCCGAGGTGCTCGCGCGCTTCATCACCGCCACCCGAGAGGCGATCGAGTTCTCCATCGCCCATCCCGAGCAGGCCGCGGCGGGCCTCGCCAAGGTGGTGCCGGAGAGCGATCCTGCGATCCTCGAGGGCCAGCTGCGCGCCTCCTTCCCACTGATCGACAACGAGATTTCCCAGGCCGACGGGCTCGGCGTCTTCGAGCCTCAGCGCCTCGCTACCACCTGGCGGTGGGTCGCCGAGTCCGACGGCTACGCGATCGACGCGATCGATCCCGCCGCGCTGATCGATTCACGCTTCCTCGACACCGCCGCTCAATGACGAGCCCGAGATGACTCAAGAACCTTGTGTCGCAACCACCGGGGCGCCGCGCAGCGCCCCCAGCCGCGCGCAGATGATCCGCCACCTGCGCCGCTCCAACCAGGTCGCCCAGCGCGCGGTGACGCTGGGCCATCATCCGTTCGGCGCGGTGCTGGTCGCACCGGATCACGAGACGGTACTGCTCGAGCAGTGCAACATCGATACGGTCAACCACGCCGAATCGACCCTGGCGCGAATAGCGGCGACCAACTTCAGCGCCGACTACCTCTGGCACTGCACGCTCTACACCGCGGTGGAGCCGTGCTGCATGTGCTCGGGCACGATCTACTGGTCCAACATCGGCCGGGTGGTGTTCGGTCTCCACGAGCTCCAGCTGCTCGAGGCCACCGGCGAGCATGGCGAGAACCCGACCATGAGCGTCTCCTCGCGCTACGTGTTCGATCACGGCCAGAAGCCGGTGGAACTGATCGGACCAATCGAGGAACTGACCGAAGAGACCGCGCGGATGCAGCGCGAATTCTGGGCGACCCGCTGATACTGGGAGCAGCGCAATGAAGCAGACCCTGCGCGTGCACAATGCCGCGATCCACTACTTCGACATGGTCCGCCGCTGCGGCTCGATCCGCGAGGCAGCGCGACGGCTCAACGTCGCCTCCTCGGCGGTCAGCCGGCAGATCATCAAGCTCGAGGACGAAATCCAGGCGCCGCTGTTCGAACGCCTGCCGAGCGGACTCAGGCTGACCACCGCTGGCGAGATCTTCGCCCGCCACGTGATGGTAGTGATGCAAGACACCGAGCGTACCCGCTCGGAGCTCGGCGCGCTGCGAGGCCTGCGCAGCGGCCATGTGCGGCTGGCGATCGTCGAAGGACTGATCAGCGACCTGATGCCGACGGTGATCGAGCGCATGCGCGAGCGCTACCCGAACATCTCGACCGATATCGCGATCCTCGGCTCCCAGCAGATTCCCGAGGCGCTGGCCAAGGGCCAGGCCGATCTGGGCGTCGCTTTCTCGCTCAAGCGCCATGCCGATCTGCGCCAGCTGGCCATCGCCCATTTCGAGCTCGGCGCGATCATGCGCCCGGACCATCCGCTCGCCCGCCACACCGAGCTCAACCTGGTCACCTGCAGCCAGTATCCGATGATCCTGCCCACCCCGGAGCTGTCGCTCTACCAGCTGGTCGCTCCCTTGTTCAGCGGCCAGGAGCGGCCAACCAACGGCGTCGCCCGGGTCAGCTCGGTGGAGCTCGCCAAGCAAATGGCCAAGCGCGGGGTCGGCATCGCCTTCCAGACCCGGATCGGCATCCTCGAGGAGCTCGAGAAAGAGACGCTCGCCTTCGTTCCCGTGCGTCTCGGCGGGCCGATCTACAGCGACCTCGGCGTCTACGCCCGCAACGGCCGCTTCCTCCCCGTCGCCGCCGACGCCTACGCTCGAGCGCTCAACGAGGAGATCATCGCCCGCGGCCAGGGCGACCGCCGGCAGTGGTGAGCGCCGCTTGGGCGGGCGCCGGGCGCGACGCTCACGCCTGCCATACGCCCTCATGCACCGCGGCGGCCTCCCCGATCAGCGCGGGGCCGATGCACTCGATCATCCCGGGAGATGCGTCGAACACGTCATGGCAGGACAACTCGACGTCCCGCTGGTCGAGCCGCTCACCGCGAAAACGCCGCAGGCTGACTGCATCGATGCCATAGACCACCCGCTGGAGGTTGGCCCAGAAGATCGCCCCGGCGCACATCACGCAGGGCTCGGCTGAAGAGTAGAGCGTCGCCTCGCCGAGGGTCTCGCGACTGAAGCGCGGCGAGGCCAGGCGTACCGCCGTGGTCTCGGCATGGCCGGTGCAGTCACGCGTTTCGAAGGTATTGTTCCAGGCGCGGGCTAGCACCTCCCCTTGCCGCGACACGATCACCGCGCCGAACGGACGGTTGCCGCGCTGGCGGGCGGTGTGCGAGAGCTCGATGGCGTGGCGCAGCCACTCGGCGTCGACCGGTGAGAGTGTGACTTCGCCGGGCGTTGGATGGTTGGCGGACATCACTGTCACTCCTGCACAGGTGGGGCATCATTCGCCAGAAAGCGCCGGTCGACGACGCTGTCTGGATCGAGCCGGTCGGTTGAGTAGTCCATCGAGGCGCTGACCCAGCGCCAGTTGGCAGCGAGCATCGCGGGACTGAGTGCGCCCAGCCCGTCGCGCTGGGCGATGGGGGAGTCGATCAGCCCGATCGCCGCTCGGTACTCGGCCTCGATCACCTCGGCATCCGCCTCCTGCACCGCCGCGACCAGCGCTTGGGCCGCCTGGTCGGGATGGGCGTTGGCGTATTCCAGCCCGCGCAAGGTGGCGCGCACGAAGCCTTCGAGCTGCTCGGGGTGGCTTTCGATCAACGCCTCGGGCGCGGCGACCACCTGCCCATAGCCGTCGAGCCCCGCGTCGCTCCAAGGCAGAGCGATCAGCTCGCGGCCGGTCTGCTCGAGCAGCAGGGCGACCCTGGGCGCGTCCGGTACCCAGTTGATGATCGCATCGAGCTGACCGCGCGCCAGCATCGGCCCCAGCGTGCCGGGGTCGACCTTGACCAGAGTGACCTGGTCGGGGGTGACGCCGTTGTGCTCGAGCATCACTGGCCAGAGGGTGTTGGAAGAGGTGAACGCAGAGGTCCCTACCCGCTTGCCGACGGTCGCCGCCAGCGAGTCGATACCGCTGCCCGAATAGGTGAAGAGCGCATCCGGCTGCAGGGTATGCACCGACATGATCGCCTTGACCGGCAGCTGGTTCTCGACCCGGGCGGCCATCAGCGCCGGCATCCCCAGCAGGGCGACATCGGCGCTGCCGGCGGCCAGCTTGGTGAGCGCGTCATTCGAGCCGCGACTGGAATTGATCTCGACCTCGAGCCCCTCTTGAGCGTAGAAACCCTGGGCCACGGCGGTATAGACGTAGGCCTTGTCGCCACTCGGCAGCCAGCCGAGCTCGAGGCGCAGCGTGGCATTCTGCGCCTGGGCAGGAAACACCACCCCCGCGAGGATGACCCCCAGCAGCGCGGCGCCGGCGGTCCTTTTTGGCATCGTTGTCATTGTAGTGATGTCCCGAATGGAAAAGGGGCGAAACGGATCGACTATAGCGGCTCGGGCAGGCGATCGAGATCGACTCCCCGAGCGCACCCTGCTGCCGATTGCGCAGCGCCGGCGGCCCGCGCAGTGATGAGGATATACCCGCATGCTATGATCGCCCGGCAACCAGGAGATGCTCCCTTGGCGACCCGCTTCGATCTATCCCGTCTTCCGATCCCCTTGCGCTGGCTACTCCTCATCGCGCTGAGCGCGCTGGTTGGTCAAACCCTCGACGCCCTGAGCATGCCTGCCGGACAGTTCATCGGTCCGATGGTGGTGGCGATCGTGCTCGCGATCCTCGGTATTTCGCTTCGCCTGCCGCGGCTGTGGTTCAAGCTCGGCCAGGGAGCGATCGGCATGCTGATCAGCCAGACGCTGAGCATCGCCGTGCTCACCACCATCGTCGGCCACTGGCCGCTGATGGTGGCCGCCACCGCGCTGACCTTGGCGTTCAGCTACCTGGTCGGCGTCGTCAGCGTACGCTACGGCGGGATGCCCGGTACCACGGCCGCCTGGGGCACCACCCCTGGGGCGGCGGCAGCGATGGTGGCGATGGCGGAGGAAAACGACGCAGACCCGCGCATCGTCGCCGCGATGCAGTACGTGCGGGTCATCTGCGTAGTGTTGATCGGTGCGCTGGTCGGTCACGTCTTCAGCGCAGGCGAAGGCAGTGCCGTCAAGGAGAGCGTCTACAGCTTCGAGCTGTTTCCCGTCGCCGCCTCGCTGGCGGTGCTGGTGGTCGGTTCGCTGATCGGCCAGCGGCTGCTGCCGGCGGGCGCACTGCTGGGGCCTGTGCTGCTGGCCACTCCATTGCATCTGCTCGGACTGGTGGAGATCAATTTGCCTGCCCCGCTGCTCGCGATCGCCTACGCCGCGATCGGCTGCTACGTCGGCCTGCGCTTCGACCGCCCGACGGTGCGCTACGTGATGCGCTCGCTGCCCTGGATGGTCTTCGCCTCGCTGCTGCTGATCGCGCTCTGTGCCTTCTCGGCCTGGCTGGTGCTGCATTTCATCGCCACCGACTACCTGAGCCTCTATCTCGCCACCAGCCCCGGCGGACTGGACTCGATGACGATCATCGCCATCGACACCCAGGCGGATGTCGGCCTGGTCGCGGCGCTACAGGTGATGCGGCTGTTCGCGGTGATCCTGATCGGGCGCTGGATGGCGAGCTCGATCGCCCGCTTCGCCATCGATGAGCGCTAGCCTAGAGCGGCATTTCCAACCCGACCGCCACTGCCCCCGTGAGAGCCCATGCCCGACACCTCCTCTCCCGCCCACTTTTGCGCTGACCAGCCGATCCACGTAGTCACCGGCTGCCTGCGCGCACGGCGCGTCCTGCCGGCGCTGCGCGCGGCGGTCGATGCAGAGCGACGCCGATGAGCGCGGAGCTGATCTGGGTACTGGCGCTGCTCGGCTTCACCGTCGTGCTGTTCGTCAGCGACCGAGTGCGCATGGATGTGATCGCGCTGCTGGCGATCGTGGCGCTGGCTGCGAGCGGCACGCTGAGCGTCGAGGAAGCGCTGGCGGGATTCTCCGACCCAAGCGTTGTGCTGATCGCGGCGATGTTCGTGATCGGCGAAGGCCTGGTGCGCAGCGGCATCGCCCATCGGCTGGGGGGGCTATTGGTGCGCGGGGCGGGGCAAAGCGAAACGCGGCTACTGATCCTTTTGATGCCTTGCGTGGTGCTGCTCGGCGCGGTGATGAGCTCGACCGGCGTAGTCGCGATCTTCGTACCCGTGGTGCTCAGCGTCGCCGCGCGCATCAAGACCGCCCCCTCGCGGCTGATGATGCCGCTCAGCTTCGCCGGCCTGATCAGCGGGATGACCACCCTGGTCGCCACCGCGCCCAACCTGGTGGTCAACAGCGAACTGCAGCGCGCGGGGCTCGATGGCTTCGGCTTCTTCTCGATCACTCCGCTGGGCGTTGTGGTGCTGCTGGTGGGGGTCGGCTACATGCTGGTCGCACGCCGCTGGCTGGCGGGCGACGGCGGACTGGTCGCAGGACCATTGGGCAACCGCAGCACGCTGAACCAGCTGATACAGCGCTATCGCCTCAGCGGGCGCGCCTGGCGGCTCAGGCTGCGATCGGACTCGCCGATGATCGGCCGGCCGCTGGACACCCTCGCGCTGCGCGAGCGCTTCGGGATCAACGCGATCGGGATCGAGCGCAAGCGCCGGCTGCGCCGGGTGATCGTCGCCGTGTTCCCGGGCCTTGAGCTGCGCGAGCGCGACACACTGCTGGTCGACGCCGCCGATGAGGACCACGTCCGCGCGTTCTGCACCGAGTGCGGGCTCGAGCCTAGGATCCTGCGCGGCGACTATTTCAGCGATCGGGTCGAGGAGATCGGCATGGCTGAAATCACCCCGCTGCCCGACTCGGAGAAGCTCGGCAGGAGCCTGCGCGAGCTTGCGTTTCGCAGCACCACCGGGCTCAGCGTGGTCAGCATCCAACGAAACGGAGAAGTGCTCGTCGGATCGTTGATCGACGAGCCGATCAGAAACGGCGACGTGCTGCTGGTGGCGGGGGAATGGCGCAGGATCTCGCGGCTGCAGCGCGACTCGCGTGATTTCGTCGTCTTCGGCCTGCCCGCCGAGATCGACGACGTTGCCCCGAGTCGCCGCAAGGCACCGCTCGCGCTGCTGTCGCTGGCGCTCACCATCGCGCTGATGGTTTCAAACGCGGTGCCCAATGCGATCGCCGCGCTGATCGGCTGCCTGCTGATGGCGGCGAGCCGCTGCATCGATGCACAGAGCGCCTACCGTTCGATCCATTGGCCGAGTCTGATCCTGATCGTCGGGATGATGCCGTTCGCGATCGCACTGCAGAAAACCGGCGGGGTGGCGCTGATGGTCGAACTATTGGTCGAGACCGTCGGCGGGCTCGGACCGCGCACCATCCTCGCTGGTCTCTTCGCCCTCACTGCGGTGATCGGACTGTTCATCTCCAACACCGCCACCGCGGTGCTGATGGCACCGATCGCGATCGCCCTCGCCGAGCGCCTCGACGCCTCGCCCTATCCCTTCGCGATGATCGTCACCCTCGCCGCCTCGGCGGCGTTCATGACCCCGGTCTCATCGCCGGTCAACACCCTGGTGGTCGCCCCCGGCGGCTACCGCTTCGTCGACTTCGTCAAGATCGGAGTCCCCTTCACCCTAATCGTGATGGCGATCGGCGTGGCACTGGTGCCCTGGCTGTTCCCGTTTTGAGCCGATCGGCCAGTTCGCCTCAGTTCGACTCACAGGCCTCGATCAACAGCCGATGCACCCGATCGTCGCCACCAAGTTCGGGATGGAAGGCACAGCCGATGGCATTCCCCTGGCGTACCAGCACCGGATCATCGCCGCGCCGGGCGAGCACTTCCACGCCCGCGCCGAGCAGGGTGATCCTCGGAGCGCGAATGAACACCATCTCGAACGGCCCGCCGGGCAGGCGAGTCTCGCCGCGCAGCACCTTTGAGTCGCGCTGGCGGCCATAGGCGTTACGCGCCACCGTCAGATCGAGCGCGCCGAGGCTCGGCTGGTGCGGTTCGACCTCGCGGGCGAGCAGGATCAGTCCGGCGCAGGTCCCCAGCGCAGGCCTTGCGGCGACGAACTCGCCCAGCGCCTCGAACAGCCCGTCACGGGCGAGAAACCGCAGCATGGTGGTCGACTCGCCGCCGGGCAGTACGATGGCGTCGAGCCCTTCGAGGTCGCGGGTATTGCGCACCAGCGGCGCCTCGACGCCCAGGGCCGTGAGTACGCGGCGGTGGGCATCGAAAGCGCCTTGGAGCGCGAGCACGCCGATGCGTCGCATGCTCACCAGCCGCGCCCTTGGAACAGCTCGCGCTCTGCTAGCGTACTTACCGCAAGGCCTTTCATCGCGCCATCGCACTCCTCGCAGCAGGCGGCGACCACCTCCGGCTGATCGAAGTGGGTGCAGGCGCGGACGATCGCCCGGGCACGCTGCTCGGCCTCTTCTCGAGGAGCGAAGGTGCGCCCGTCGCTCATGAAGATGCCTGAGCCTACGAATACCGCCTCTGCGCCGAGGCTTCGCATCAGCGCGGCGTCCGCGGGGGTGGCGATGCCGCCGGCGGAGAAGTTCGGCACCGGCAGCCGGCCTTGGGCGGCGACTTGCTGAAGCAGCGAGAACGGCACCCGGTGGTCGCGGGCGGCGACGTAGAGCTCGTCCTCGCGCATCCCGGCGAGGTTTCGGATCTCGGCCATGATCTGGCGCATGTGCTTGACCGCGTGGACCACGTCGCCGGTGCCGGCCTCACCCTTGGTGCGGATCATCGCCGCGCCTTCGTTGATTCGCCGCAGCGCCTCGCCGAGATCGCGCGCACCGCAGACGAAAGGAATCTCGAAGCCGTGCTTGTCGATGTGATGGACTTCGTCGGCCGGGGTCAGCACCTCGCTCTCGTCGATGAAATCGACCCCCAGGCTCGCCAGTACCTCGGCCTCGGCGAAGTGGCCGATACGCGCTTTGGCCATCACCGGGATCGACACCGCCGCCATGATCGACTTGATCAGCCGCGGATTGGCCATTCGCGCCACCCCGCCCTCGGCGCGGATCTGCGCCGGCACCCGCTCCAGCGCCATCACCGCACAGGCACCGGCGGCTTCGGCGATCTCGGCCTGTTCGACGTTGCAGACGTCCATGATCACGCCGCCCTTGAGCATCTCGGCGAGACCGACCTTGAGTCGCATGCGCTCGGCGCGCTGCTGGTTTTCGGGGGAAGTCGGAAGCATCTAGTTGTTCTCCTCGGCGGCGATGGAAAGCACACCGCACGGATGGCGGTGAATGCGATGATGGTGGCTGACGCCGGGCCGACGGGACAGGTACAGTGCCAGTACGATTCAACCGAACCGTACTGGTCGCTCGACCAGTACACTCGCCATAAGGAACGCAGCGATGACTTCGACCCACCGAGGAGAGCCGGGCCAGACGCTGGTGGCCCGGGTAATGGCGCAAGTGCGCGAGCGTATCGAAGGCAGGAGCCTCAGCGCCGGCAGCCGGCTGCCGTCGATCCGGGCCCAGTCCGAATCGCTCGGGGTATCGAAGTCGACCGTGGTCGAGGCCTACGAACGGCTGGTCGCCGAGGGGCTGATCGAAGCGCGGCGCGGCTCCGGGTTCTATGTCGGCGAACAGCTGCCACCGCTACGCCTGAGCGAAGTGGGGCCCAGGCTCGACCGCGAGATCGACCCGGTATGGGTGACGCGTCAATCGCTCGAGGCCGGTGCCGACATGCTCAAGCCGGGCTGCGGCTGGCTACCCGAGGAATGGATGCCCGAGCGTGAGATTCGCCGCGCACTGCGCGCGCTGTCGCGTCAGGCGCTGGCGCCGCTGACCGCCTACGGCACGCCGCAGGGCTCGCCCTCGCTGCGCCAGCTGCTCTCCCACCGGATCAGCGAACGCGGGGTGATCGCCCCACCCGAACGGCTGATGCTGACCGAATCCGGCACCCAGGCGGTGGACCTGCTCTGTCGTTTCCTGCTCGAGCCGGGCGATACCGTACTGGTCGACGACCCCTGCTACTTCAGCTTCCAGGCGATGCTGCGCGCCCACCGCGCCCAAGTGGTCAGCGTGCCCTATACCCCCCATGGTCCGGATCTGGCCGCATTCGAGCACTGCTTGGCCGAGCACCGCCCGAAGCTCTACATCACCAACGCCGCCCTGCACAACCCGACGGGCGCATCGATCTCGTTCGACGTAGCGCACCGGCTGCTGCGCCTCGCCGAGCGTTTCGAGCTCAAGATCATCGAGGACGACGTCTTCGCCGACTTCGAATCCCGCCCCTCTCCAAGGCTCGCCGCGCTCGATGGCCTCGAGCGGGTGATCCACACCGGCAGCTTCTCGAAGACCCTCTCCGCCTCGGTGCGGGTCGGCTACATCGCCGCGCGCGGAGAATGGATCGAGGGGCTGGTCGATTTGAAGCTCGCCACCGCGTTCGAGTCGGGGCACTTCTCCGCCGAGCTGCTGCATACCCTGCTCAGCAACGGCGCCTATCGCAAGCATATGGAGGGGCTGCGCAAACGGCTTTCGGACTCGATGGGCACCACGCTCGAGCGGCTGCGCCGGCTCGGTATCGAACCGTGGATCGAGCCACGCGGCGGGATGTTCGTCTGGTGCCAGCTGCCGGAGGGACTCGACGCTGGACGACTGGCCCAGCGAGCGTTGCAGCAGCAAGTGGTGCTAGCACCGGGCAACGTCTTCAGCCTGTCGCAGAGCGCCGGGCGCTTTCTGCGCTTCAATGTCGCCCAGTCGCAGTCGCCGAAGATCTATCACGCGCTGGAGGAAGCGATGGAGGCCCAGAGCCGCGTCTAGCAGATGCTCAGCCGCCGAACGGCGCGAAGCCGAGCCTCACCAGCAAGAGCCCGCCCCATACCAGGGCGGCGAACAGCGCGCTGATCAGTACCGCGGCGGAGCCGAGATCCTTGGCCCTGCCGGAAAGCTCGTGGTACTCGCTGCCGACGCGATCGACCACGGCTTCGATCGCCGAGTTGAGCAACTCGACGATCAGCACCAGCAGCGCGCTGCCGACCAGCAGCAGCCAGTCGGTGAACGAGCGGGCGAGCCAGAAGGTGGCGGGGAACAGCACCACCAGCAGTACTACCTCGAGCCGAAATGCCTCCTCGAAACGCCAGCCGGAGCGCAGGCCGTACCAGGAGTAGCGAGTCGAATGAAGAAGTCGAGTGAAGCCGGTGTTAGCTGATTTCATCCGCGCGATGACCCGTTGCATGAATTGATGAGCGAAACGAACGCCGCGCGCGCCTTCGGCCTTGGTCCTAATGCCTGATGGCAAGCGTCGCGAATTTCCGACACCTTGGAATTCCTAGTGGGTGGGATGCCTGAGGGCCCGAGGCTCCAAACCGGCGTCCCGCATACCAGTCAAAAAGCTTACCAGACATCATTCCACGTCGCGCTACCAGGAGATTTCAATGCCCCTTGCCCCGACGCACTTTCGCGCCCTGCTCGTCGATGAAACCGCCCCGCGCGTGCGCATCGAGCGGCTGCCGGCCCAGCGGCTGCCCGACGCCGCAGTGATCCTCGCGGTGGAGTACTCTGCGCTCAACTACAAAGACGCCCTGGCGGTCAGCGGCCGCGGCAAGATCGTGCGCCGGTTTCCGATGGTACCGGGTATCGACGCGGCAGGCCGGGTGATCGAATCAAACGACCCGCGCTACCCGGAGGGTAGCCAGGTGGTGGCGACCGGCTGGGGCATCGGTGAGCGCCATTGGGGTGGCTATGCCGAGCGCATGGCCGTCGATCCCGACTGGCTGGTACCGCTGCCCGAGGGGCTCGACGCGCGTCGCGCGATGCTGCTCGGCACCGCCGGGCTGACCGCGATGCTCGCGCTGCTCAAGCTCGAGCGCGCCGGGATCGCCGCCGACCAGGGAGCGGTGCTGGTCAGCGGCGCCAGCGGCGGGGTCGGCGCCTGGGCGATCGCCCTGCTCGCAGGGGCAGGCTATGAGGTCCATGCACTCAGCGGCAAACCCGAGCAGCGAGAGTGGCTGCGCGCGCTCGGCGCCAGCGAAGTGCTGCCCCGCGAAGGATTCGTCGATGACGTACGTCCGCTCGGATCAACGCGCTGGGCAGCGGCGGTGGACAACGCCGGTGGCGAGATTCTCTCCGCCATCCTGCCGCGGATCCGCCCCGAGGGCGCGGTCGCGGCGATCGGACTCGCCGCGGGCATGACACTCGCCACCACAGTGGCTCCCTTCATCCTGCGCGGCGTATCGCTGCTCGGCATCAATAGCGTCGAAACCCCGTACGCCCTGCGCCTCGAGGCCTGGGACAGGCTCGCCAGGCTGCCCGCCGCCCGCTTCGCTGAGATCGACGCGGGCACGCTGACGCTCGACCAGCTCGAGCAGGCATCGAACCAGATGATCGAAGGCAAGCTGCATGGCCGCCACTTGGTCGTTCCTGGCTGATGAGCGCAGGCTGATCGCCACCAGCACCTTAATTACACATTTTGTTTCGATTTGAATCGAATTCCATAAATACCTATGATGGATCGCTCGTTCCGAAATCCAAGAATCGATGACAACCCCTTGAGCGAGAAAGAAATTCCGTCACCCGAGCCGCGCTGTCGTGCCTCGAGGGGATGACGCATCGATCCAGCAAGGCAATCTGTCATGAGCGACGATCCGCAATCGCAAGACGAGGTCAGGATCAGGGTGCGCAAGCTGAGCAAGGTGTTCGGCAAGCATCCCGACCGCGCCCTGGCGCTGCGCGACCAGGGC
Organism: Halotalea alkalilenta; assembly: GCF_001648175.1. Lineage (NCBI taxonomy): Bacteria > Pseudomonadati > Pseudomonadota > Gammaproteobacteria > Oceanospirillales > Halomonadaceae > Halotalea > Halotalea alkalilenta. Next base: position 4,071,183 of record NZ_CP015243.1, read on the forward strand.
CTCGATCGCGCAGCGATCCTCGAGCGCACCGGCGACACCCTTGGCCTGTCCAACATCGACTTCGAGGTCAGAAGCGGCGAGCTGCTGGTGATCATGGGGCTTTCCGGCTCGGGCAAATCGACCCTGATCCGCTGCCTCAACCGCTTGATCGAACCGAGCGAGGGCGAGATCTCGATCGAAGGCGACGAGATCACCAGGATGGACACCAAGCGCCTGCGCGAGTGCAGGCGCCGCCATTTCTCGATGGTGTTCCAGCATTTCGCCCTGTTCCCCCACCGCAGCGTGCTGGCCAACGCCGAGTACGCCCTCGAAATTCGGGGCATGCCCAAGGCCCAGCGCCAGGAGAAGGCGCTCGACGCGCTCAAGCGGGTCGGCCTCGAGGAGTGGAAGGACGCCTATCCACGCCAGCTCTCCGGCGGCATGCAACAGCGCGTCGGCCTCGCCCGGGCGCTGGCCAGCGACTCGAGCGTGATGCTGATGGACGAGGCGTTCTCCGCCCTCGACCCGCTGATCCGCCGCGACATGCAGCAGGAGCTGGTCGGGCTGCAGCGCGAGCTCGACAAGACCATCGTGTTCATCACCCACGACCTCGATGAGGCGCTCAACATCGGCGATCGGATCATCCTGCTCAAGGATGGCGAGATCGTGCAGGTCGGCACGCCCGAAGAGATCCTCACCCACCCCGCCAACGCCTACGTCGAGCGCTTCGTCGAAGGGGTCGACATGAGCCGGGTGCTGACCGCACAGGCCGCGATGCGACGCCCCGTGGCCCCGATCACCCTCGACGCGACGCCGGGCGAAGCGCTCGCGCGGATGGACGAGGGCGGTGTCGATACCCTCTATGTGGTCGACGACGAGCAGCGGCTCGCCGGCATTCTCGAGCGAGGCGCTTTGGTCCGCGCCTGCGCGGGGGAGGCACCGCCGCTGGCGACTTTGATCGAGCGCGAGGTACCGCGCGTGCTGCCCGCAGAGCCGCTCCACCACCTCTTCCCGATGTTCAACAAACGCAACTACCCGATCGCCGTGGTCGATGGCGAGGGCCGGCTACGCGGTGTAGTGGTGCGCGGCGCGGTACTGGCCCAGCTCGCCGAGGTCGGCCGTGAAGCACCTTCCCCCGAACCGGCGCCCAGCCTGGCACCGCTCGACGGCCCCTCGGCCACAGGAGTCTCATCATGATCGACGTGCCACGCATCCCTCTCGGCGGTTGGATCGAAGCTGGCCTCGACTTCCTCACCGGCCACTATTCGCATGTCACCCGGGCGATTTCACGCTTTACCCGCAGCAACATTTCATCGCTCAACGACCTGCTGATGTCGGTGCCCCCCTGGGCGATGATCGTGGTGATCGCCCTGCTCTGCTGGCGGATATCAGGCTACCGGCTGGGTGTCTTCGCGATCCTCGGGCTCTCGCTGATCTGGAACCTGGGTCTCTGGCAGCCGACCATCCAATCGCTGAGCCTGGTGGTGATCGCGACCCTGGTCGCGATCGTCATCGCCCTGCCGATCGGAGTGCTCGCCGCGCTCTCGGACGGCTTCAACCGCGTGGTGATGCCGATCCTCGACTTCATGCAGACCATGCCGGCGTTCGTCTACCTGATCCCGGCGATTCCGTTCTTCGGCATCGGCGCGGTGTCAGCGATCTTCGCCACGGTGATCTTCTCGATGCCACCGGCGATCCGCTTCACCGCACTCGGCATCCGCCAGGTGCCCACCGAACTCGCCGAAGCCGCTGACGCCTTCGGCTCCACCCGGATGCAGAAACTGCTCAAGCTGCAGCTGCCCTTGGCACTGCCGACCGTGATGGCGGGCATCAACCAGACCATCATGCTGGCGCTGTCGATGGTAGTGATCGCCGCGATGATCGGCGCCAACGGCCTCGGCGCGGAGGTCTGGAGCGCGATCCAGCGGCTCCAGCCCGGTGCCGGCTTCGAGGCCGGCATCGCGGTAGTGATCCTGGCGATGCTGCTCGACCGCATCACCCAGGCGATGAAGGGGCGCGAAGCCGCGCGATGAAGCCGCGCAATCACAACCAAGAGCAAGGAGCGAAGACAATGCAACTGACCAAGACGCTAGGAACATCGCTGATCGGCGCACTGGCGCTAGGCGCGCTCAGCGGCCAGGCGCTGGCTCAAGACAAGGGCTCGGTGAACATCGCCTACGTCGAATGGGCCGACAACATCGCTTCATCCAACGTGCTCAGGGTGGTACTGGAGCAGCAGGGCTACCAGGTCGAGACCACCTCGCTCTCGGCGGCGGCAATGTGGCAGGCGGTAGCGTTCGGGGACGCCGACATGATGACCGCTTGGCTGCCGACCACCCACGCGCAGTACTACAGCCAGCTCCAGGATCAGGTCGAGAACCTGGGCCCGAACTTCGAAGGTACCCGCCTGGGGCTCGTGGTGCCGAGCTACGTCGAGGAGGTGAACTCGATCGAAGACCTTGCCAGCCACGCCGACGAGTTCGACGACGCCATCACCGGCATCGATCCCGGCGCCGGGATCATGAGCATCACCGAGCAGGCGATGGAGGACTACGGACTCGATGACCTGGAGCTCACCACCGGCAGTGACGCAACCATGACCGCCGCGCTCGGCAGCGCGATCGCCAATCAGCAGCCGATCGTGGTCACCGGCTGGACCCCGCACTGGATGTTCTCGCGCTGGGACCTCAAGTACCTCGAGGACCCGCAGAACGCCTTCGGCGAAGCCGAGCAGATTGACACCGTGGTGCGCGAGGGCCTCGAGGACGACGATCCCGAAGCCTACTGCATCTTCAACAACTTCCGCTGGAGCCCGGATGAGATGGGCGCAATGATGCTGCTCAACGAGCAGCAGGGCAGCGATCCCTATGAAAACGCCA